>NZ_CP178624.1:2109503-2410861 GCF_047302455.1 Bdellovibrio sp. HCB185ZH | reverse complement strand
TTGGTCTGGTACTTCAATGGCAACACCTCACGTATCTGGTATCGCAGCTCTTCTTGCAGCTAACGAACCAAACTTGACGGGCTTACAACTTAAAGAGCGCATCATGGCCACAGCGAAACCAGTTCCTGGTCTTCGTGGAAAAGTTCGCACAATGGGTATCGCAAATGCATACTCTGCTTTGACAAACACGGTGGCTCCACCAGATGTAAACGATCCAGTTAACTGGCAAACAGTTTCTGCAAGCGTCTCCTCGGCGCACCCTTACGCAAGCAAAACAAACGCGACTTTCGAAGTAAGAGCAGCGGGCGCAAAACAAATCGCGATCTACTTTGAAAAATTCGATACAGAACGTGATTACGATAAAGTTGAAATCTATGATTCAACTGGTAAATTGGTTCAAACTTTGTCTGGTAAAGCTGATGATACGTTCTCCAGTGTGATCGAAGGTGACTCTGCGAAAGTAGTATTCACTTCTGATGATTCTGTAAACCGTTACGGTTTCGACATCACTAAAATTGCTTTCCGCTAGTCTGGGAACAATTCAAATCAATAAAGCCATCACGTCTTAGCGTGGTGGCTTTTTGTTTTTAGTCATACGCGCTTGCTCAACGCTGCCTTTTCAAGCCCTGGCGCCGATAATAAGACTTATCGACGGAGGTTTGCATGCAGCCCGAAATAGAGCGCAATAAGATCAATACCAAGAACAATGCTGGCAAAAAAACAAGCATTCGTGGTCGCCTCAGAGATGAATACGACATTCAAAGTGAAACAATCAGAAAAGGTCAGCTTGAAGGCGTGCTTGAGCGCAAAACTTTTGCTCAAGAAACCAGTGTCTTTGTCGGCACAGCCTTAGTCGTCTTTGGCTTTGTGGGTTTTGTTGTGGATAACCTGTTAGGTGCGCATCTTTCACCTGCACACAATGTGATTCACTTGGTGGCGGGAGCGCTGTTGGTGTGGTTTGGTTTTAACAGCGAGCAAAGAGCTAAAAAGTGCTCTTTGATTTGTGGATCTTTTTTTGGAGTTTTGGGCGTGCTTGGATTTATTGTCGGAACACCAGGGATGCCAAGCGTGGGAACGCTAGTTCGTGATGATTCATTGTGGTTGTTGTCACCTGAGCAGCTGGAGTTTGGATCTAAAGATCACGTGATCCATTTGGTTTTGGCGGCAGCACTTGTTGGCGGAGCTTTGATGAAATTTCGCCGACTTCGTCGCGAGGAGATCTAATCCTCGCGCACGCCCTCTTGCAGAAATTTTTCAATTTTTAAATTCGTATAATCTGGAAAATCCAGCTGAGTACAGTGCGAACCATAAGGCACGAGTACGAATTCAGAGTGTTTGATTTTTTCCTTTAAATGATATTGAAAACGAATCGGAGTGACGGCGTCTTTCTCTCCCGAGATAACCAGAACCGGCACTTCAATTTTTTCCAGGATACTTTCGCCATCGAATTTCATCAGCTCTTCAAAAAACGAAATGAAAACTTTTAAGTTCATGCGGGCCACTCCCCGACAATAAACCTCGATGTCTTTGAAATGTGTCACGCGCAGATTGAAACCACCAGCAAGAGCTGCAGCATACATTGCCAAAGGATTATCTACGGCAACTTTCCACAGAGTATTCCACAAGTCGGGTTGGTTTTCGTACTGTGCTTTGACGAAATAAAAAAACGGTTCAATCACATCCAGACCGAACATTCCCTTGATTGGATTTCGTGCGAAGCCATTAATGAATGTCATCGAGCGAATCACTTCAGGATTTGAGGAATAAAGATTCAATAAAATCGGCGCGCCAAAACTATGTCCCGCAAAATGCGCGCTTCTGATATTTAAATGCTCAAGCAAGCCCAAGATGTCTTTGCTAAGAGCATCCAACGTAAGCTGACTCATATCCACGATCGGTGTGCTTTTGTGGTGACCCCGTAGATCAAAGGCGATGACCTGATAGTTCTTAGAAAAATATTCGATCTGATAGTGCCAGTGATTGATCAAGCAGGCGATACCATAGATCAATACCAGAGGCTCACCCTGCCCATGAGTTTCGTAATAGATGGAAGTGCCATCATAGCTTTCAAATGTACCGATGCTTTTTGGCGTTGTTTCCATAAGACCTTCTTAACTAGAGATAAGAGACTTTAATCAACGTGTTGCCAACAGAGATCATATCTCCATCCGAGAGCATTTCGGCAGACACTTTCTTATTATTAAGAGTCACCCGCCCCGTTGCCAAAACTTTTAACTCCACCTGGCCTGGTCCCGCAATAAGTTGGAAGGCGTCGCGAGGCGCGTCCACATCCAATAATTCCACGTCCAACGAGTCTGCCCCGGCAGTTCGGGGGCCGTACCCTAAAATAATTTCCTCATCGGCTTGAATCCCACGAAGAAACGTTAACTTTAAAGCTGGGGAAAATCTTTGCAGCTCTTGCGGTGGCTCGGAGTTTTGGATTTGCAACTGAGGGACCGTAGAGCTCACAATGTTGCGCCAAGTCAGAAGGCGTTCAAAACTGCTCGCTTGCTCTTCCTCAACCGTGATCACTTTAAACTGGGTGCGCCCGATCTCAAAGATAACCCCTGGAATTAACGCGACTTTTTTCACACGGCGACCGGAAATATAAAGCCCGTTGGAGGAATCCAAATCCAGCAGCACCAACTGCCCTTTTCCATCTAGCGCGATTTGCGCATGTTTGCTGGAAACCTTGGGGTCCTTCACAATGATGTCGGCATTGGCTCTTCCCATAGTCATTCCATCCGTCAGTTGATGCCGGGAGCCTTCGTTTACGCCGTTAAGAACCTCAATAAATGTGACCATTTAGGTATGATAGGGCTGGATTCGGGCGAATCAAAGGACTATTCCTTGTGCTCAAACTTAAGGCGTGCTAAACCCGTTAAACATTTTAAAAAGTCATCCTTGTTCCCACCCCTGTATGGTGGGGGCTTTAACCGAAAGGATTATACATGGAAACTAAAAACACTATGCCTTACGAGGTTGTTGTTCTTATGCATCCAGATGCAACTTCTGAAGATCAAAAAGATCTTTTCAAGAAGAACAAAGCAACTATCGAAAACTTCAAGGGTTCTATCAACTCTCTTGAAACTTGGGGCAAACGTAACTTGGCGACTCCAATCGGCAAGTTGAAAAAAGCGATCTACTTCCACTCTACATTCGAAGCTGACACTCAAGCTATCGCTGAGTTGGAACGTACTATGCGTATCAACGACAAAGTACTTCGCTTTATGCATACTCGCCTAGACGAGCGTGTATCTTTGGCTAAATTCATGGAAGGCTTCAAAAAAGGTCTTTCTGAATCTGCTGCTCGTGAAAAAGAGCGCGAAGCTAAAATGCAAGCACGTAAAGCTGCGTTCGCTGCTGCTAAAGCAGACCGCGCTGAACGTGGTGAGTAATTAAGGGCGTAAGCCATGAAGAAGTCCGCGTCTCCACAGAAATTCATCACAATTTCATCTCTCTCGATCTTGTTGTCGATGATGACTGTGATTTTACACGCGCCCCTTCTTCGTGTGCTCCGTCAGGCTTTCGGTCCTTGGGCCTTTTGGATCCTGGGACTGGCAGTAACAGGGGCTGCGTGGCTCCTCAACGCTCAACCTTTAGCGATGTTTATTGGCTCCGTTTGGATGACTTTAGGGGTATACAATGAACTTGAGCAAAGAGGCCTTGGGTGGTGGCTATCCGGTATTCTGAGTGTGTTGCTCGGGACAGGTGCTGCAAGCATCTCTCTTTACGGCGCATTCAAAGTAAATGGGATTAACACGTACGCTGAAGTTCAAAAGCTGGTCGAACAATTTATTGAGCAGGTTCAGACAATGAATCCCGCTGTTAAATTGGACGCTTCAGTTCTGATGCAGCAAGTTCCATCAGCCATTGCTATCACTCTGATTTTAGCATTAGGTGTGGGATTAATTTTTGAGAGAAGGGTTTTTTCGTGGCTCAATTTGCCCCGCGAGAAAATTGCCTCTCAGCTCAAGTTGTCGGAATATCGTCTGCCTGATTTTTTCATTTGGGTAGCGATGACAGCCTTCCTTCTGACAATGGTGAGTTTTGGCGGTAAGGCCATTGCGATCCTCGCAGTAAATATTGTGAACGTAGCACTCGTTCTTTATTTTTTTCAGGGGTTAGCAGTGTTGGAGGTATTCCTAAATTCGATTAAGGCAGGCACTGTCACTCGAGTTTTGGTGTACATAATCTTGGTCGGCCAGTTGGTACTTATTTTGAGTATCGTTGGTTTGATCGATTACTGGCTGGATTTTAGAAGTCGCATTCGTAAGATGACGGCTCCAAAAGCTAGCTAAATTAACTACACTTCGACGCTGTCGAAGTAGTTTATGGAGATCACATGAAAGTTATTCTTCAAAAAGACGTAAAAGATGTAGGCCGTGTTGGTGAGTTGGTGAACGTTTCTGAAGGTTTCGCAAGAAACTTCTTGTTCCCACGTAAATTGGCTGCTGAAGCTACAGAAAAACGCGTTAAAGAGTACGAACACTTGAAACGCGTTGCTGAGACTAAAAAGAAAAAAGCATTGGCTGAACGCCAAGAGCTTTTGAACAAAATCAACGGCACAACTGTATCCTTCAAATTGCAAGCTGGTGCAGACTCTGACAAGCTTTTCGGTACTGTAACAACTACAGATATCTCTAAAGAGCTTCAAAAAATGGGTCACTCTATCGACCGTCGCGATATCCACTTGGAAGAGCCAATCAAAGTATTGGGTCAACACAAAGCGGTTATCCGTTACGCTGAAGGTTTGGAAGCTAAGATCCAAATCGCAGTTGAGCGCGCATAATTTACAATTAGTACGCATAACTATGAAAAGGCCTCGGGAAACCGGGGCCTTTTTCATTTGAGAAACGTGTTCTTTTTGTTTTGCAGCCGGAATTTTTTGTCAACTTTACTATAACGTAATCTTATAGGTCGCATCGAATTTTTTATATTGCCCTGGTTCCAAAATGGGTGTTTAAAGAGCGCCATTGGAGGGGTTCCATGAACACAATCAAATCTCTTAAGTTGGCTTTATCTTTGGGTGCATTAGCGACGATCGCAGCTTGTACTCCAAACAAATCTGCATCTCTTAAGTCAGGCAACAACTCCGGTATTATCGGTGGTGAAGCTGTAGCTCAAAACGATATCATCAGAAAATCGACTGTATCTATCGTTGTGAACGTTTTGACTCAAGACAACCAACAAGGTCAGTTCCTGTGCACAGGTTCAATCATCGCTGACAATATGATTCTTACAGCTGCTCACTGTATCCCTGGTACAGAGTACAAAAAAGCGGCGATGTTCGTAGTATTCGCAACAGATCTTAATAAAATGACGAAAGACCAAATCAAACCAGTTACTGGTGTTGTTGTTCACAACCAATACGGTGAAGGTGATGCGCGTCTTCGTGCAACGATTGAAAAGCTTAAAAAAGCCGGCAACCCAAATGGTGATGGCGTAGATCTTTCTGATCGTGACCAAGGTGCTGATAACTACGATCTAGCAGTTATCAAAATCGAAGGTAAAGTCCCAGCGGACTACCAAATCGCTAACATCCTTAAAGATGAAACGATCTTGAAAAACGGTGCGAACGTAACTCTTGCTGGTTACGGTTTGACGAACGTTAAAAAAGAACAAGTTGATCTTAAAAAGTACCCGGATCTTGATGCAGCTATTGCTAGCGGTCAGATCGCTTGTACTTACGACAAGAAAACTTGCTACATCCTGACTCAAGAAAACGAAAACATCTTGAAAAAAACTGATGTAGGCGTGATTCAACCATACGGTGATACTGAAGTTGCTTTGGATCAATCTCAAGGCAAAGGCGCTTGCCACGGTGACTCTGGCGGTCCAGCGTTCATCAACGTAGGTGGAGTTGAATACCTTTGGGGTGTTACAAGCCGCGGTACTGGTAAAGATGGTATCGACGATTGCTCAAACTACGCGATCTACACGAAAGTAAACGCTGAATGGAACTTCATTTCTGCAGCGATGAAACAATTGAGCACTTCTGTTAAAGAAGACGTTCAAACTCAAGAAGCTCCAGCTGATTCTCAAGAAGAAGCGGCTCTTGACTACGAAATCTAATTTTTAAATTTAAAGATTAAATACGAAAGGCCTCGGGAAACCGGGGCCTTTTTGCATTTTACGCGTTAAGCGGATTTGATTTCTTCTTCGTTCGCGAGTTCCAAGAACACCTGGTTCAAGTAGTCGGCCATGATTTCTCTTAGTTGGTCGATAGTCATCTCTTCTGCGTTCGTTCCATGCGCAGTCATCAGTTTCTGTAGCTCATTCGCTACCGGGTCCTGGGGAAGTCCTGTGGCTTCAACCACGACTTGGGCTAAACCCTTTTCCATCGTTGCCTCCGTGCTCGGTATAGGCGCGATCCATGCGCCTATGTCTTTTCGACCCTTCCACTCAATCAAGGGGTTAAAATATCCTCAATCGAAAAAAGAATATGTGGCCTTTGGTCTAGCCTAGCCCTGATTAGGAGGGCTGATTTTGGATTGGCGACGGTTCGAATGTTTTTTGCCCCAGTGTTTGGCGTTCGGTAAAAACCAATACAGCACAGGAAGCAAAATGCGGCGTGGAAGAAGTCGGCGAATATAATAAAACACCGTCGCATCTAACGTCGCAGGAATCCATAAAGAGGGATTTTCAGTTTTGATCGTTTTGATAATCAGTTTAGCAATTTTATAAGCCGACGAACGCGACATGCGCATCATCTTAGCCACGAACGGTGTCATGTTCTGATAAAAATCGCAGTAAGGTCCATCCCAGTTATGGGCGGGATCTGACAATTCCGAGTGATAAACATTTTGGAAGGAATTGCTGTTCACAAAACCCGGTTGAATTAAAGAAACCTGCACACCAAAAGGCCTCATCTCGTACCACAAGGATTCACTCGCGCCCTCGAGTGCATACTTGGAGGCGGAATAAGAAGACATAGTTGGCATCGCAAGCATGCCAGCAACTGATGATACGTTGATGATTTTACCACGGCCTGTTTCGCGCATATATGGAAGCACCCGGCGAATCAAACCCATCGGCCCCAGATAGTTTGTTTCCATTTGCAGAAGTTCATCTTTCGCAGTCATGTGCTCGATAACGGAGCGATACGAGATACCGGCGTTATTCACCAAGATATCCACACCACCCCATGTTTTATTCACGTGATTGATAAGCTCTTTGCGCTCTTCTTCTTTGGTGACATCGAGCGGATAAATCATAAAGCGATCATTTTCTAAAAACTGATCATGCAATTTTTGAATGCTTTTTTCACGGGCGGTCGCAACCACGCGGTATTCGGGATGTTCGTTGTAAAGCAAGCGAGCGAGCTCCAAGCCAATACCATTCGAACAACCCGTCACGAGAACGACAGGTTTAAAAGTCTGAGGAATATTTCTGCGGTGATAACGTGAAAAAGGCCACATACGTGGCCCTTATTATCCTAGGCCGGAGCTCCAGGAGCAAAGTTTTTCGGTCTGCCACCTGGCATCGGAGGTGGTGCCTGTGGAGGAGGAAGAGAATTAACCCCTGGTCCTTCATTCTCAGCATCTTTAAAGCGGGAGTGTTTCGCGTCGAAGCGAAGTTTAACGGTACCTGTGGCACCATTACGCTGCTTACCAACGATAACTTCCGCATGACCTGCTTTATCTGGATCTTCCTTATCGTAGTAGTCATCACGATAAAGCATCATGATAACGTCGGCATCTTGTTCGATCGATCCGGACTCACGAAGGTCAGAAAGCATCGGACGACGGTCCGCACGACCCTCTACCCCACGATTCAGCTGGGCTAGGGCGATGATAGGAACCTGAAGTTCCTTGGCAATAGCTTTTAAGCTTTTAGAAATTTCCGCAACCTCTTGCTCACGCGAAGAGAATTTTTGCTTCATGCTCATCAACTGCAAGTAGTCGATCATGATGCAATCAAGTCCGTGTTCTGCCTTCAAACGACGCGCACGGGAGCGGATCTCGAACGGTGACATCCCTGGAGTATCATCGATAAAGATTCCGGCCTCAGAAAGGGCGCTGGCCGCGTTAATCAGCTTGGGCCAAGCAGAGTCCTGGATCTTACCGTTACGGATCTCATTCATGTTCACACGCGCCTCAGAGGACAACATACGCATCATCATCGCTTCCTTACCCATCTCGAGAGAGAAGTAAGCAATAACCTTTTTAGCGCGAAGGGCGATGTGTTGGGCAACGTTCAGGGAGAAAGCTGTTTTACCCATGGAAGGACGAGCGGCGATGATCGTCATCTCACCTGGGTGAAGTCCCGATGTCATCTTATCAAGCTCAGTAAAGCCTGAAGGAAGACCGGTAACGTCAGCTTTGCGTTTGTAAAGCTCTTCGATTTTTTGGATGGAAGCCTTAACGATTTCCATGGAGCCCACAAGACCTGTTGCCTGTTTTGTTTCAGACAGTTTAAAGATTTCGCTCTCCGCCTGATCCATAAAGGATTCAACGTCGACGAAATCTTGATCATAGGCGCGCTCGATCAATTTGCTGTTGGTCGTGATCATTTTGCGCAACATGCTTTTCTCGCGAACGATTTTCGCGTGAGAACCAATGTTTGCAGATGAAATTGTTTTATCCAAAAGACCGATCAGATATTCAGGTCCTCCGACCATATCCATGGAACCTTCGGCTTGAAGCACGTTGGTAACAGTGATGATATCGATCGGTTGATTTTTACTGTGAAGATCTTTGATTGCAGCGTAAATTTTTTGATGTGATGGCTTATAAAAGTCCTCAGCAAAGAGAACGTCACCAACTTGATCGAGAGCTTCTCGATCAAGCATCAAGCCGCCCAGAATGGACTGCTCGGCATCTAGATTCTGCGGCGGAATGCGAGTACTCATAAAACACAACCCCTCGTGCCCTGAACACCGGTTTGATTTGAAAAACCGCCATCCCCAGCGTTGCTTGTCGTCGGCATACCTTCAGTATGCCTTCCTTCGCGCGCCTTGTGGCTGTCAGTTTTTGAAATCAAACCTATTTTAGCGAAACCCCAAATTTATAATAAATTGGGGAGAATAAAATTGCGAGGCTTAACTGGGTGGTGGTTCTAGATGGCTCGCTGGTGCTAAATTTTAGAACGAATTATTAGTTCAATTTTTTAACACGAATTTTGTAGTTATCAATTTTCTTCTTAAGAGTGTTGCGATTGATGCCAAGCATCTGAGCAGTTTTAACTTGGTTGCCATTGTAGGCGCGTAGAGCAAGCTCAAGTAGCGGTTTTTCAACTTGTTCGATAACAACATTGTACAAACCGTTCAATTCTACTTGCGCCTCTTTTTGTTGAGCAAAAAGAACTTCAAGTTTGCTTTTAACAAGCTTTTCCAAGCTTACAGACTGAAGGTTAGCGACAAAAAGATTATCAGAACTGTTAAGGTTCGGCGTCATGGAACTCCCGGAATTACATCAGTGCGTGGGTTTTTGGAGTAAACTATACTCCGCGTGTTTCGGGAGACCAAATATACTTATGCAGTTGCAATTGCAACCTTGCAGATGATTTTTGCTGCAATATTTTTTCTGCCAACCAGCGTTCAGACACTTGGGTGTATGATGGGCTGTATAAAACCACAAATTTTTCGAACAATTTGTGTTGACGACAGAAATTTTCAGACCAGTTGAAGTCTTCCTCAGAACAGATCACGAACTTGTATTCCGTGCTGGGAGTAGAATGCGCGATGTTCTCCATCAAGAAAGAATCTGCGGCACCACTGTCGGGAGTTTTCACATCCAAAATAATTTTTACGCGTGGATCAACTGCAGCAATATTTTTAGAACCGGAAGTTTCCAAAGAAACTTTGTAACCTTTGTCGCTCAACTCTTTCATCAAAGTATGAACTTCTTTTTGCAACAACGGTTCGCCACCCGTAATGCAAACATATGGAGCTTGGTGTGAATCGATCTCTTTGATGATCGCTTCCAAAGACTGCATTTCGCCTTCATAGTAGGAATACTTTGTATCGCAATATGTGCAACGCAGATTGCACGCAGTCGTGCGCACAAACACCGTAGGATTCCCTACGTACGTTGTTTCACCTTGGATACTATAAAAAATCTCATTAATTTTAAGCATTCTTACTGGCTCTTTGTCTTGGAGGCCCCGCGCCACTCTGTGCGAGGCAGGTCCGTACTTGTACCCTCCTCCAGTCCTAAGTCAAGGTTGTGCTTCCCGAGCATGACTAACCCAGCGAAATTTCGTAAATTTTTTAAATGAACCAATTCCTCAAAAAGTTCCGTCAAGACGTCACTGCTATCTGTTTTTTGGGCCTAGGTCTTTTTATCACCCTGTCCTTGGTAAGCTACAACCCTCAAGACCCATCCCTTAACTCCATTGGGCAAGGACTAAAAGCCCTGAATTACTGCGGAATTGTGGGCAGTTTCCTGGCGGATGGGCTTTACCAGCTTTTTGGATTGGCTGCCTGGGTGATCGTGGCAAGCCTTGCCCGCATGGCGTTTGCGGCCTTTAGAGGCGAATCCCTGAATATTAAAAACATTCGTTTTGTGTGGGCCCTATTGTTGATCGTCGATGTGGCGGCCTTGCTTTCGATTTATATGCCGACGACTCGTCTGTTCCAGAATCAAATCGCTTTAGGTGGAATGCTGGGCATGGGAGTGTCTTCTGCTCTCATGCGCGCTTTCGCGTATGCCGGCGTGCAGGTGATTTTGTGGACGTTCATGGCAGTACTGGTCGTTTTCTATTCCGAAAAAACTTTGCAAGAACTTGCTGAAGTACCGCAAGAATTCTTTGCGATGCTTAAGAAAAAGAAGGTCGGCGATCGCATCGCCGGTTTCTTTGGTGGCGCCTTTGTAAACGAAAAGAAAGCAGCTCCTAAAAAAGACAAGAAAAAAGACGAACCTAAAAAAGCCTTCCCTCTTGCTGACAAAAAATTTGTAGGTAAAGACGAAGAGGAAGAAGACGACAAAGACTTGAAACTTCTTCTGGATGCAGCTGAGGAAGAAGAAGAAGAAGAGGACGAAGAAGAAGACGAAGAGCTTTTTGCAGACGCCGATTCTGATGAGGACGAAGAAGAGGAGGAAGATGAAACTCCGGCACTTCGTATGGCGCAAAAACGCAAAGTGGTGATGAAAGCAAAACCACCTCGTCGTATTGAAAACTGGGAAATGCCAAAGTTGGCGTTGCTTGAAGACCCACCAGTTTCTCGTATCAAAATTGATAAGGCCGAGATTCAAAGAAAAGCCGATGCATTGGTTGAGAAACTTAAAAACTTCTCGGTTGAAGGTTCGATTCAAGATGCGAAACCAGGTCCACTGGTTACGATGTATGAATTTAAACCAAATGCGGATGTTAAGATCTCTAAAATTTCTGAACTTGAAGATGACTTGTCTCTGGCACTTTCTTCGGAATCCGTGCGCGTGGTGGGTCACATTCCAGGAACAGATGTCGTCGGTATTGAAACTGCAAACTTAAAGCGTGAAACAGTTTACTACAAAGACTTAATCGCAGAAGACAGTTTCTGGAGTGAAGACTTGGCGTTGCCAATGGCTGTGGGTCGTACGGTGGATGGTGAACCGAAAGTTGTAGACTTGCGCAAGATGCCTCACTTGTTGATCGCGGGCACGACGGGTTCTGGTAAATCCGTATTTGTCGGATCTATCATCACAGGCTTGTTATTCCGTCACTCCCCTAAAACTTTGCGCTTGGTTTTGATCGATCCAAAAATGGTCGACTTGGCTCCGTTCGCAACGGTTCCTCACTTGGCAATTCCTCACGTGACCGAACCGAAAAAAGCCGCGACCGCTTTGAAGTGGGCCGTGCGCGAGATGGAAAAACGATATAAGTCGTTGTCTAAGTTTGGGGTTGGTAAAATCGAAGCGTTCAATGAAAAGACCGGTGGTCTTTCAAAAGATGAAATTGAACAGCACGAAAAAATCAATCAAGAGCTGGAAGAAGGCAAAGCAAAACTTGATCAGTATTACTATCAGCCACTTCCTTACGTGGTGATCGTGGTGGATGAGCTTGCGGACTTGATGATCACAGAAAAGCAAAATATCGAAGAGCCAATTCAGCGCTTAACACAAAAAGCCCGCGCCTGCGGAATCCATTTGATCTTAGCAACTCAGTCTCCACGTAAAGACGTTGTGACGGGGTTGATTAAAACAAATATTCCGGGTCGTGTTGCTTTGAAGGTTGCTTCAAAAATGGACTCCAGAATTATTATCGATGACTCCGGCGCAGAACGTCTTCTTCCGAATGGTGACATGTTATTCCAGGCACCTGGCATCGGGAAACCAACTCGTCATCATGGACCGTATTTGAAAGATGCCGAGATTGCTAATGTCGTAAAACATTGGGCATCACAGGGTGAACCAGAGTATGACCCACTCGCAATGAAAGCACTTGATGGATTTGCCGGAGATGGCGCTGAAGCTGGCGATGGAGATGGTGGTGGCTTTGGTGAGGAAGAATACGATGAGCGTTATGACGAAATCCTTTCCTGGGCCTCTGCTCAAAAGGAAATTTCGGCATCACTGATCCAACGTAAATTCCGTTTAGGTTATCCACGGGCCGCTCGAATGATTGAAATTTTCGAGAAAGAAGGAGTTGTAGGACCAGCGAACGGCAGCAAGCCGCGTCAAGTCCTCATCTCTTCTTACCGAGAAACTTAATAGAAGCTTGCTAGTCCTCCTTTGGTCGTGCTGCAATAGATAGCAACAAAACCATCAAGGAGGATTTTTTATGATCAAAGCAATTATTGCTACTCTTGCACTAACTTTTTCAGTTTCTGCATTCGCAACGCCATCTGTAGCTGACGTAGTAGTTCAGGCTCAATTGCCTGCTATCGCTGAACAAGCTCAAACATTGGGTTTGGACTGGAAAGTTGGCGACACTGCAAACTACAACCTAGATATGGGTGGATTCATCAAAGGTAAAATGGTGATGTCTGTTAAATCTATCGGTGCTGATGGCATCTGGATGCAACAAGATATGGATCTTGGCTTCGCTGGTAAACAAAACGTAGAAACTCTTATCGATCCAAACACTGGCGCGGTTAAAAAAATGATCGTGAACGGTAAAGAGCAAGAAGTACCTAAACAAGACGTTGAAGTTGTCGACATCAAAGAAGACAAAATCACAGTTCCAGCTGGTACATTTGAGTGCGTTCACGCAATCCTAAAAGACAAAAAAGACAACTCCGAAATCAACGCGTGGATCAACCCACAATTGATTCCAATGTCTGGTTTGTTGAAACAAGTTGCTCCAAGCCAATTCGGCCAAGTAACTGTTGAATTGACTTCTTTCTCTAAAAAGTAGTTCATGAAGTCGATCTTCTTAAAAGCCGCTCTGGGAGCGGCTTTTTTATTACCATCCCCTGCCTTTTCTCAGTCCAAAGCTGAGACCTACAAAGATATTATCGAAAAAGCCTACAACCTAAGTTTGCAAAAGGATCGTCAACAAGCTTTGAACATCCTGAATGCAGCTATTGCGCGTGATTCCCGACCGTTAGCGCAAGCGGAATTAAAAAAAGCTGCCCTTGATGTGGCCCACGTTTTCTTTAGCGACAAAGCCCAACAGCTTTATGAAACTTCTCTTTCGCTAAAAAAATCCGATTTGAATCAAGCTATTTCAAAACTTAACGAAGCCCAAAGAATTGAACCTGATAATTTGACTATCATCATCGAGGCTGCGCGCCTGCAGATCGCTAAGAATGATTGTTCGAATGCCCAGGAAGGCTTGGTGAAGGCTTTAAAGCTGGTTCCTTTTGATGAAGATCTAAGACTTGCCAACGCTCAAGCTCAAGTTTGCAGCGGTTCCTGGTTGGAGTTTGCTAAAAACCCTGAGTCCGTAGATGCGAAAAAGTCCTCATTTCAAAAATATTGGATGGTCCTGACGGTTGAGCACCAGTTGAAGTTGAAAAACCTGACGAAGGCTTCTGAAATTTCGGCCGGTTTGATGAAGTTGGAGCCTAAGTATCCTGAAGCCAGCTATTGGAGCTGGAAGGTTTCGCAAGCATTGAAAAAGAGCAATGTCGAATTAGGTCAGAAATACGTGATGGCCTGCAAAAACATTTCAGCGAGCCAGTATAGACAGTATATGATAGATCCCATGCTTTGTCGCCGTACCACTGAGGTCGAAGGCGATATCAAGGGGATGAATGGAACCACTGAATAAATCCATATTGTTTTTTCTGATCAGCGCATTTATTGCTGGTTGTGGAGTGAAGGGCGCACCCCTTCCACCACTCACCCCTCCTCCATTGGGACGTGGGGAGCCGACTTATTCAGATGCCACCCGCAAGGCCAAACAAAAAGCTCGTCCTGTAAATCAAGATAACGAGGAAGCTCCAGGCAACTCAGGGGGCGATCAGTGAATCATTTGCTTCCAGTGAAAATCACGAAAATGTCGGGTGCAGGAAATACCTTTGCATTCGTCGACGGTCGTGGCACTTCAAGCTGGAAGGACATCGAAAAACATCTGGGGAAATCGCGACCGGAGATTGCAAAACTTGTTTGTGATCGCGTTCTGGGTATCGCAACAGATGGATTCATTGTTATCCAAGATGGTTCCGAAGGCTTTGATTTCGATTGGGATTTTTATAACTCAGATGGTTCGACCGCCGAAATGTGTGGCAATGCCGCACGCTGTGCTGCCCGCTACTGTTACCAACATATTGGCAACAAAGAACACGCGAACATTCGTTTTAAAACCGGGGCTGGATTGGTCACAGCGCAGATTTTAGGAAATGGCAAAATTCGCGTAAAGATGCCAGAGGCTCGCGTCGTGAAAAACCCGATCGAGCTGGAAACGCGTTCGAGCGTAAAAGAGAAATTTACCCTGGTAAATACCGGCGTTCCTCATTTGGTTCAAAAGATTCATGCTTTTGTTGATTCAGTAAACCTAAAGGATCTGGCTCGCGAGATGAGATCTCATGAAAGTCTTAAGCCAGCTGGAGCGAATGTAACTTTCTATGCCGAAGACGAAGTTGGTAAGGTAAAGGCCGTGACCTTTGAGCGTGGAGTAGAAGACTACACTTTGGCTTGCGGTACGGGCGCTGTAGCTGCCGCGTTGGTCAGCTCATTGGAAAATCATTTAAAAGAAATCGAAGTACAAATGCCCGGGGGAGTGATGGAAGTCCACTTCTTTGACGGCGACCCAAAACCACTGTTGGTGGGTGATGCTGTTTTTGTTGGAGACTTCCAATACAACCTTGAGGTGGTACGATGAGAAATTTCAAAGGCACATTCACGGCACTTTTGACGCCATTTAAAAATGGAAAAATCGATTATCCATCTTTGGATAAAATGATAAAGCACCAATTGGAAAACGGTGTTGATGGATTCGTGATTAACGGTACGACTGCTGAAAGCCCTACTCTGACAGAGACAGAAAAAGCGGAATTGTTTAAACATGCACGTAAAGCAGTTGGTGCAAACGTTCCTTTGATCATGGGAACGGGATCTAACGATACGGCAAAAACTATTGAAGATTCCAAAAAAGCAGAAGCCTTAGGCGCTGATGCAATTTTGGTGGTTGTGCCCTACTATAACAAACCGCCACAGCGTGGATTGTTCGCTCATTTCAAAGCTATTGCTGAATCGGTCAAGATTCCTACGATCCTGTACAACGTTCCCGGCAGAACTATTACCTCGCTAGCGCCAGAAACTGTCGCTGAACTTGCTAAGGTAAACGGTGTTGTGGGAATTAAAGAAGCTTCTGGAAAAATGGACGTGGCAGAGCAAATCATCAAAGCGTGTGGCAAAGAGTTCGTTATGCTTTCGGGTGATGATGGCACTTATGTTGATTTCTTAAATTGCGGTGGCCATGGTGTCATTTCAGTAGCCTCTCATGTTATTCCTAAACAAATGGTGCAGTGGAAAAAATGGGTTCAAGATGGGAAGCTTGCTGAAGCTAAAGCAGATATTCAAAAATACATGAACTTGATTGATCTGTTATTTGTTGAGGCGAACCCTATTCCCGTGAAAAAAGCTGTGCAGCTAATGGGCTTGGTTGATTCTGCTGAAATGCGTTTACCCTTGATGGAGCTTACTCCCGAGCATACGGAAAAATTAAAAATGGAAATGAAAAAAGTGGGAGTGCTTGCGTGAAAAAATTGAAAGTGGGACTTGTTGGAGCTAGCGGTCGCATGGGTCGTGAGATCGCTGAGGTCATAAATGCAAGTCCTGCATGCGATGTGTTTTACACTTTGGGCCGCGATAAAAAAGTAGATCACAAGCTGGCTGAAAAAGTGGATGTCTGGATTGATTTTTCCTCGCCAGAAGCTTTACCCGAAGTATTAAAAACCGCCTCCCGTCACGGAACTCCTGTCGTGTGCGGGACTACGGGGTTTAGCAAAAAAGAAAAGTCTCTTTTGGAAAAAGCCAGTAAAGAGATTCCGGTATTGTGGGCTTCGAATATGAGCATGGGTGTGGCGGTTTTGAATGAAGCACTGAAAGTGTTTTCATCGATCGCAAACTTTGACTATCAGATCGAGGAATTTCATCACATTCGCAAGAAAGACAAGCCCTCTGGCACAGCTATTACATTGCAGGAAAATCTTGAAAAAGCTGTTAGCAAGAAATGTCCGGAACCATTGGCGATTCGCGGTGGAGGCATTTTCGGTATTCACAAAGTCCATGCCATGAGTGAAGAGGAAGTTATTACCTTCGAACACTCTGCTTTAAATCGAACGGTTTTTGCAAAAGGCGCCGTTCGCGCGGCTGAGTGGTTAGCAAAACAGAAAAAGCCAGGTCTGTATCAGATTCGCGATGTTTTGTTTGGTAAGTAATAATGTCCAGCGCTTTACATAATTCTCTTATTTCAGTGACTCTGGATCTTATGGGTGGCGAAGAAAAAGCCCGTGAGCTTTTACATAAAATTTCTGAATGCGGAGAGATCCTGAATGTCTCTTCGATTTATAAGCGCTACACCAGCGATGCAAAAAACGATCTGAGTGCGCGCATTGAATTCGTCCTTCGCTTTGAAACCATGATGAGCGTTGAGCAGCATTTGCATTTGGTTTTATCCTTGTGTGATGAGGGTTCATCGGGCTTAGTGCAAAGAAGTCATGTGGAAATGATTTTGCTCGCTTATGATGACATGATCTTGATGTCACCTCGCCTAACTCTGCCTTATCCGCAGCTTCATACAGATGCTCTTATTATTCGCTGTGCGGCAGAGGCCTGGGGTCAATATGAGCATCCAATTTATCAAAAAACCCTGAGTGAAATTTCAAAAACTGCAAGAACCGCGCGGGATGCAGAGTTCTATAAACAGGGTAAAAGCCTTATTGATTTTTAGTCTCCGCCAACGTACAAATTTAGGGGTTCTATTGTGACCTTAAATTGGAGATTTCATGAAGTTTTTCATCGATACAGCTGATATTGAAGAAATTAAACAAGCCAACCTTCGCGGTTGGGTTGATGGCGTAACTACAAATCCGTCTTTGATTGCAAAATCAGGTCGCGATTTCCACACTGTTATCAAAGAAATCTGCAAAGAGATCTCTGGTCCAGTTTCTGCTGAAGTGATCAGCTTGCAGCACGAGGAAATGGTTCGCGAGGGTCGCGAGCTTGCAAAACTTGCTGACAACGTTGTGGTTAAAGTTCCGATGACTGAAGATGGCATGATCGCAGTTAAGAAATTCACTGCGGAAGGCATCAAGACTAACGTCACGCTGGTGTTTTCTCCACTTCAAGCACTTTTGGCGGCTAAAGCTGGTGCTTCCATGGTTTCACCATTTGTAGGTCGTTTGGATGACATTGGATCTGATGGCATGGAGATGGTTAATCAGGTTATCCAAATCTACCAAAACTATGATTTTGCTACGGAAGTTTTGGTGGCGTCGGTTCGCTCGCCAATGCATTTGCAATTCGCAGCTCAAATGGGCGCGGATATTGCGACTATTCCGTTTAAGGTTATGCAAGGCATGACTCATCATCCTCTTACGGACAAAGGTATTAAATTGTTCATGGATGACTGGAACAAGGTTCAAAAGAAATAATGAAATCTCAACTACTGATCGCCTTAGTCTTTTCTATTTTTCTTGCCGGATGCCAAACATCCGGTGTGCTTCTTAGAGAAACACCGTTGGGAGTTAGTGAAACACGCAAGGTGATCATGTCAGTTATCGGGGAAGTTCGTGAGGTCAGTGAAAACGGCCGCGAGCTTTTCTCCAAGTATTACGACCGAAAAGGCAACCCCATCCAAAGTATGGATATGGCTAAGGAACGCTATTATAGCCATCTTATTGTACTTGGCGACCGTCGCCCCTACGACATCTCTGTTGAAGTGATGGTCGAGGCTAGGGATTCTGATGGCGGCTGGGAGCTGGTGGACCGCGATGATCACAAAGCCCAAGTGCTTGCCGACAAGCTGAAAAAGGCTCTTAACCAAAGTCGTGACTCACGTAACGTCATTGACGACTTCCGTAGCTTCTAAATACCATAAAAGAGTAGCCAATTTGGTAATTACTCCGGCGGAGCTGGAGTTCGTTCAAGGGGAGTACGTTGCAAGGAATGCGACTTAAACGGTTGATACCGTTTGCTGTGCTAGCTGGATGCTTTGCATGGTCAAGCCATACAGGTGGTTTGAAGTACATCCCTATTTACGAAGGCCTTACAATTCGTGCGCAAAAAAGTTCTCCTCCGCATGTGGCATTCGAAGAAACAATTCGTCCAAATTCAAATTTTAGTGAATGGAATCATTTTCAATCCATGATGCCAGTGGCATTGGGGGTTGAAAAAAAGTCTCCGGACCTATTCGCGAAAAAAATCGTCCTCGCTGAGATGACGATTCAAAAACAAGTTGAAACTGTTGCGACGACTGTTCGTAGTGACGCCACTTCAACTGGTGTTGGTTATAGTGCTGATGATGCTTGGATGTCGCAACTTTCAAATGCCCAAAGAAACCGTCTGCAGGCTGCGCAAGTTCGTAACGATGTTTTAAATCATGACTGGCAGCAAGAACCATCATGGGCTGAATCAGCTGCCGCGGCTTTAGAACAATCGGGTCTTATCAACTCTCGCGGAGATGTTTTATCTCCAAATGCAAAAAAAGGCGTCGCTGTAAGTGGAGCACGTGGGGAATCTTTGGATCGCCCTTCAGTTCAGCGTTCGACGGCTTCCGATGTTCATCAAAATGACTATGCATCTGCTGGAAATAGCAACGGTGGAAGCCAGTCATTCGTGGGCGGTTCCAATGAATCATCTGATGTAACGACGGGTGTTCGACGCATCGTTGGTCCTATTGAAATCACAGGCGGCCTGGCTGTGACGAATGAACATCATATTGAAATTCGTCGTAATGACGAAGGGGTTCTGAAAGAATTAGGCCGCGTTGATCTGGTTAAAGGCACTTACAATATCGAAGTTGAGCAAACGACAGGTACCGTGGTTGCCCGCCTGGTGAATAAAGAAGGCAAAACAATGGGTGAGGGCAGTTTCCGTCTGAACCGTTTGGTTGCGGGAACTCAAAACCTGCTTTCTGGTCCAAAAATCAAAGTTGAACCACATCCTGATTATACTGTCGCATTGACGGGTGCTTATAATTCAAAAGCAAATGATGCGGCTCCAGCGCAAACCCGCGTGACCTTTGTTAAAGGTGTCAGTGATGTGAAAGTGAACCGTGAAGGTATCGCTTCCATGGAAAATGTCACCCGCGGATCTTCGACAGTGATGAGGGCTGCGGCTCCAAAGCATTTAGAAACCACCAACTTGATAGTCTCCGGTAAAGAGTCTCGTTCGACACTTTATCCTGAATCTATGGTGAATGCCTTGATGGATATCATCGCTCAACATAGAAATGAATCTTATGACGGGGCCCCTTCTCTGATTTGGGGTAAAGTTATGCTCGATGGAAAACCAGTGGCTGGCATCGATGTCACCGTTGAAACAGCTCCGGATTTGAAACCAATTTATTTTAATCAGTTTATGATGCCGGATATGAACTTAACTAAAACCAGCGACAATGGTCTTTATGCTTTTGTTCAAGTGCCGACTGGATTCCACTCTTTGTTAGCTACAAGATCCGATTCCATCTTTGGTTACGTAAATGTCGTTTCTGAAGAAGGCGCCGTGGCTCAGGGTGATTTGGAAGCGACTATGAAAAACGAGTCGGTTCCTTTAAGAGTTTTCGATGCGTTTAATGGTGAACCCATTGCTGCAACGATCACCATGCAGTCCCTGCCCGAGGATCTCTCTGTGCCGACGGGTTCTGCATCGATCAGCCTTCCACATTTGAATCGCTTTGGTCTGACCCGCGTGAATGCAGACAGTGCTGATTATATCCCTGCCCGTTACGTCTATAATGACAACGATGATTTCATCCACATCCCGCTGGTTCGTTGGGAGTGGTTACGCGCTATTAAAGCTTTCATGAAGATCAACGAAGCTCCAAAATCGGGGTTGATTGTTGGTTTTGTTCCGGACGAAGACTTTGAAGTTTTCTTGGCTGCCTACGATAACTTTAATCAGCAGGATATCGTCTACTTTGATATGCAAGGTCGTATCCTGCAAAACCGCAAAGGCGCAGCTGGCGGTGGTTTCGTAATTTATAACGTGCCAGAAGATACTCACGAAGTGGTCGTCACTGGAAGCCGCACGCAAAAGATTTATTCTCGTGTGGTTCCTGTGGATGCAAACTCCCTGTCGGTACTGAATTTTAGAGAGTAGAAAACTCGGATACTTTCTTTTTAAAGAAATCACCACGATCTTCAAAAGATTTGAATTCATCAAGGCTTGTTCCGCCCGGACTCAACAGCACTGTATCTGCCGCTTTTACTTTTGAAAAAATGTAGCCGATGGCCTCATCTAAACGAGCAAAACTATTGCCCTTCAGTTGGGATTTGCTTTGGGCCACAGCTCGGCACTCGCCGAAAAATACAAATTCTGTGCGAGGCATTTTAGAAAGCGAAGACAGTTGCTCCCAAGGAAGATTCTTGTCTCGGCCACCTAAAAGCAAAAACAACACGCCGTCAGGATTGAGTGTATCTGCAGCGGCGGTGGCTGCGATCATCACACTATCCAGAGCCGTGGCCTTGCTGTCGTTGATAAAGCGCACACCCTTAACCTCACCCAGATTTTCCAAACGATGGCTTAGGCCTTTAAAGTTTTTCATCGCTTCAATGGCCGCCGTTGGCCAACCGCAATCCAGGGCAAGAGTTGTCGCCAACGCCATGTTATCTTGATTGTGTTGTCCAATCAGTTGCGCTTTTTGCAGTTGATATGATTGAAGATTGGAATCTTTTTTAGAGACGACTTTGACTTGGGTTGAAGGTGTTTTTGCTTTCGAATACTCAATAAGATCGCCGCCCTCAGAATTTAAAAGCATTTTGTTCTTAGTGATTCCCAGGATGCTCCACTTTGTTTGATAGTAGTGCTCGATGCTGTCATATCGTTCCAAGTGATTGGAAGTAAGATAAGTGATCGCGGAATAATCCAAAGACAACAACTCACAGTTTTCCAGCTGATAACTGGAAAGCTCCAAGACCACCCAGTCAGCAACAGGGCGTTTTTTTTCCACGACGTCAGAGGCATAAGTGGCAAAAGGAATACCCAAGTTCCCACCAACAAATCCTGTTTTTGAAAAGCCCTCAAGACCGGCTTGAAGAAGAGAAACAGTGGTGCTTTTCCCCACTGAACCCGTCACACCGATTAATTTTTCCGTGGTTAAACATGAGCACGCCAAAGTGATTTCACTGGTAATTCGAATTTCCTGATTTTTTGCGTCTTTGATCCAAGCAGATGCCAAGGGAACGCCAGGAGAAACGACAAGAGTCTGGGGTTTTCCCTCAGACATGAGTTTATTTGAATCCTTGAAGTCAGCAGAATCCAATTTTCCATCGAAAGTTAGAATGTGTTCCGGTCTGATACCGCAAGAGATAAGCAAACGTTTCGCGGCGTCTCCGCTTTTACCCATACCTACGATAGCGATTGGTGTCTTCAGGTTCTTGATATATTGGCTCATCTGGCAGATAGTATTATTAGGAGGGTGTTTTGCCCACTTCTTTTTTTGCGCATCCAAAGTCTGATTTTAAATCAGCGCAATATACAGCAATCATCAGTGACCTGCATCTAACTGAAGCAGAACCGGTGAACTTGCGTTTTCCTTTATGGAAAAAATTTAAGACTCGTCAGTTTTTCTATGATGATGTTTTTGAAACGTTTCTTAGACATATCGAAGAACGTGCGCAGGGGAATCCTGTTGAGCTGATTTTAAATGGTGATATTTTCGACTTTGATAGCGTTATGAATTTGCCTGAAGAGCCTGTTTTCCGCATTAGTTGGCTGGAAAAGCATCGAGGTCTTTATCCCCGCGCGGAACGCTCTCGTCATAAAATAGAAGTTATTTTGCGCGATCACATGCCATTCGTTAGATCTTTGAAAGAATTTATCCTTCGCGGTAATCGTGCGGTGTTTGTTATCGGGAATCACGATCTGGAGCTTCACTTTTTGGAAGTCCAAGACGAGATCATGAGACATTTAAATTTGCCCGATGATAAGCGCGAGGAAGTCCGCTTTGTCGAGTGGTTCTATATCAGCAATCAGGATACGTTAATTGAACACGGCAATCAGTACGATCCTTATTGTATGTGTGAAGATCCGGTGAATCCATTTGTTCGTGGTTACAACTATGTGGCGTTGAAACTTCCTTTTGGAAATTTGGCTTGTCGTTATATTTCAAACGGAATGGGATTTTTCAATCCCCATGTCGACACGAACTATATTATGACTCTTAAAGAGTACATTCTGTTCTTTTTTAAATATATTTGGAGAGCACAACCGGGTTTGGTTTTCACTTGGTTCTGGGGCTCGCTAGCGACCCTGGTTCACTCATTTTTTGACCGACTTTCAGCGCCGATACGAAACCCTTTGAAAATTGAAGATCGTATCGAGGTCATTGCTGAAAAATCGAATGCGGAAGCCCGCATGGTGCGCGAAATGAAAGAGCTTTTTGTAGCACCGGCAGCCAGTGAACCGATGCTTTTGGCGCGTGAGCTTTGGCTTGATCGGGCCTTTATTGTGTTCATTGCGTTCTTTTTGATCTTCGAGTTGATGGTTTTTGTACGCTCAGTTTATGAAATTTCGTTTTTCTGGGCGTTTATTCCTCTGTTTTTGTTGTTGCCGTTCTTTTTGTTCTACAGCAAATCGATCACGTCCTTGGTTTCTAGCTATAAGGAACCAGATGATCGAGTGTTGGCAATGGCCAGCGCCATCACTAAGGTGAAACGAATTGTTTACGGGCATACGCACCATACAAGACACGAAATCATTGGTTCCGTGGAACACCTCAATAGCGGATGCTGGTCACCAGCATTTCTGGATGTTGAGTGTACAAAACCGATTGATCAAAAAACCTTTGTTTGGATCTCTCCAGGAGAACATAATTCTCGACAGGCGGAGCTTTGTAAGTTTGTGGATGGCACCTCTGAAGTGATGACCGGAAATCGCGGCGCTTAACCGCCCAGCATTATTGCGCCGCAAAAAAGATTTCCCATTGTCAATTATAGGTCCCTTATGCAAACCTTTTACTGTTCAATTTTTAACTAAGGATGGAGAGTCATCATGGCAGAAGTACTTGTTGTAACTAGCAAAGTGAAAAAACTTATCAAAGAAAAAGGTGGCATGAACACTTCCGCTGAAACTATCGACGTTCTCAGCAAAGCTATCGAGCAACTTTGCCTTAAAGGTGTAGAGTCTGCGAAAGCTGACGGCCGTAAAACTGTTATGGCTCGTGATATCGTTATCGACCACCTTTAATTTCCAATTAAAGACGATACGAAAAAAACCCACAGCGAAAACTGTGGGTTTTTTATTTTTTAAATCATCTTCAGCAGATCTTCCCAGGAAATGATTTTAACACCCAGGGTTTGTGCTTTATCGACTTTGGAGCCCGGGTCGTCGCCAACCACAAGATAACTTAGCTTTGATGAAACAGAGCTTAGAATCTTGCCGCCATTTTTTTCGATCACGTCTTTGGCATCATCACGTTTAACCGGCAAGGTTCCTGTGATTAGAAAGCTCATTCCAGAAAGTGCGCCTTCGGTTGCGCGCACGGGATTTGTGATCTCCACGCCAAGCTTAATCATTTCATGAACTTCTTTGACGAGTTTTTTGTTGGAAGTCCATTCGCGGATGGAGGTTGCAACCTTAGGTCCGATCTCTGGCACCTGCAGCAACTCTTCTTCGGAAGCATTCAGGAAATTTTCGATATTAACAAAGTGATCAGCAAGCAGCTTTGCAGTCTGCTCTCCAACAAAACGAATTCCTAAACCGAAAATGAATCTCGCAAGAGTGGGTTTTTTGCTGTTTTCGATACTCGTAATAATGTTTTCGGCAGACTTTTCTCCCTGGCGTTCCAGCGAAAGAATATCTTCTTTAGTCAGGCGATAAAAATCCGAAAATGACATTAGCATTTTATTATCCACCAACGTTTCAATCAGACGATCACCGATTTTATCTAAATTCATCGCGCGACGGCCGACAAAATGTTTGAGCGATTCTTTCACCATCGCGATACATAACGGATTCGTACAGCGAGTGACCACTTCACCTTCGGCTTTGTGTACTGGGGATCCGCATGCAGGACACTTTTCAGGCATCAAGAAAGGCTTGCTGTTTTTCGGGCGCTTTTCTAAAACAACGGCCACCACCTCGGGAATGACATCGCCGGCACGTTGAATGATGACAGTGTCACCGATGCGAACATCTTTGCGATCGATCTCATCTTGATTATGAAGAGTCGAATTCGTGACGGTGACACCACCCACCTTCACAGGCTTCATAATGGCGACAGGTGTAAGAGCACCGGTGCGGCCTACTTGCACATGAATATTCTCGACAACGGTGGTTGCTTGCTCCGGTTTAAATTTCGCAGCAGTGGCCCAGCGTGGGCTTCTTGCAACTAAACCCAAGTCATCTTGCAAGCGCAAAGAGTTTACTTTGATCACGATGCCATCGATATCAAAGGGAAGCGATGAGCGAACTTTTTCAATGTGATGATAGTACTCAACAACCTCTTCGGGGCCGTTGCATAAACGAACCAGATCAGGATTTGATTTGATAGCTGTGGGGATTCCGTGCTCGGCAAAGTACTTTTGAATACCCTGTTGAGTTTCAAACTCTTTTCCCTCAACCATTCCCAACGCATATCCAAAGAATTTTAGCGGGCGAGCGGCGGCAATTTTTGAATCCAGTTGGCGCATGGATCCAGCTGCAGCGTTTCGCGGATTTGCAAAAGTTGGTTGACCACTTTCTTGCTGAGTTTCGTTGAGCTCAGCGAAATCCTTTTTAAAGATCAGAACCTCGCCACGCACCTCGAAAATCTCAGGAGCATTCTTGAGTTTTAAAGGAATGCTTTTGATAGTTTTGATGTTTTCAGTAACGTCTTCGCCAATTGTGCCATCTCCACGAGTCAGCGCGCGCACCAGTTGACCATTTTCATAAATGATCTCCATCGAAAGTCCGTCAAACTTAAGTTCGCAGAAATATTCAACGTCTTTGTCGGAACTCAAAAACTTTTTAATGCGCTCATCGAATTCAAAAATGTCTTCAGGAGAATAGCTATTGGCAAGAGACAGCATCGGCAGGCGATGAGTTGCCTTGGTGAAACTTTCCAAAACCTTTCCACCAACCCGCTGACTTGGAGAATCTGTAAGGTCTAAGCCCTTTTCAGATTTTTCAATTTTCAAAAGTTCATCAAAAAGCTGATCGTACTCATAGTCAGTAATCGATGGGCGATCCATGACGTAATAGTTATAGTCGTGTTCAGCAATGATCTTTTTAAGCTCTTCGTGGCGTTTCTTTGACATAGGCAGGACATTATCACGAGCTCTTAAAGTGAATCACGCAATTGCGTACGTCCCTGCAGCGCTCCAAGGTCTAGAGCCTGATTCGCTTGATGACTGACACGTGAATTTTGAATATTCTCATCGCTGGAATTGCTCCCAAAGGAGATTGTCATGATCGACAAAAAAACGATCCAACACATTGCCAAGTTGGCGAGATTACAAATCACCGATACTGAGGCTGCTGAGTTCAGTGCGCAGATGGAAAAGATCCTCCAAAATTTTCAGAAAATCGAGAATATCGACACTAGCGGCATAGAGCCCATGGTGACACCAACTGAAATCGAAGCCTTTTGGCGCGAAGACCAGGTAGTTCAAAACTATAAACCTGAAGACATGGTAGCCAATGCCCCTGATCGCGCAGGGAATCTGTTTAAAGTCCCACCTGTGGTATAGGAGCTGACTGTGGATTTAACTTTTGCTTCGTTTAGCGAGATTTCTGACGCTGTAAAATCAAAAAAAATCAGTGCAAAAGAAGTGGCCGCGCATTTTCAAAAAAGAATCGAAGCTCTTGATTCTCAATTGAACTCTTTTTCTAGCCAAAATCCCGAAGCACTTAAGGACGCCGAAAATACAGATTCAAGAATAGCTAAAGGCGAAGATGTGGGTCTGCTTGCGGGCGTGCCTTTTGGCATTAAAGAAATGCTTTGTACAAAGAATCTAAAAACGACAGCAGGTTCGAAAATTCTTAGTAACTTCGTCCCTCCCTATGATTCGACAGTTGTTGCGCGCTTGAAAAAACAAGGTGTCACAATCCTGGGAAAACTGAATCAAGACGAGTTCGCGATGGGTTCCTCCAATGAAACGTCGTTTTATGGCGCTGTAAAAAATCCTTGGGATGTAAATCGTGTCCCTGGTGGTTCCTCCGGTGGTTCAGCCGCGGCCCAAGCAGCGCGCTTGGTTGCGGGAACAATAGGAACTGATACCGGTGGCTCGATTCGTCAGCCAGCAAGCTTCTGCGGAATAGTTGGTGTGAAACCCACTTACGGGCGTGTCAGTCGTTATGGAATTATTGCCTTTGCTTCTTCGCTGGATCAAGCGGGTCCCATGGTTAGCTCAGTCAAAGATGCAGCACTTACATTGGAAGTGATCTCGGGTCATGATCCTATGGATTCCACTTCTTCTCAAAAGACCGTTCCGTCATGGTCTAAGAATCTTTCGAGTGACGTAAAAGGTTTAAAGATCGGTGTCATCAAAGAGTACATGAAGGGCGGCTTGGACGCTGACACTGAAAAAACCTATAGTGAATCTTTAAATACTTTAAAGAACATGGGAGCAGAGATCGTTGAGGTTTCTGTTTCCATGACTGAATTTGCAGTTCCTATATATTACTTGGTCGCGACCAGCGAGGCGTCGTCAAATTTAGCTCGCTATGATGGAATTCGTTACGGATACCGGGCCGAGTTTCCAAGCTTAGCGGGCGTGGAGCTGGAAGACTTTTACGCTAAAACTCGCGGTGAAGGCTTTGGGAAAGAAGTGAAGCGCAGAATTATGCTCGGCACCTATTGTCTTTCCAGTGGCTACTATGATGCTTACTACACAAAGGCAGGACAGGTTCGCCGACTGCTAACCGAACAATACCTGGCGGCTTTCAAAAACTGCGATGTGATTCTAAGCCCTGTCACAACTTCTCCAGCATTTAAGATCGGTGAACTGGTTTCTGATCCTCTTGCTATGTACATGAATGACATTTTCACGACGTCGACAAACCTTGCGGGCTTGCCGGGCATGAGTGTTCCTTTTGGTGCATCGGCATCAGGTTTGCCAATCGGAATTCAAGTAACAGCAAATCACTTTGATGAGCAACGTATGCTGAATGTGGCGGCTGCCTTGGAATCAGCTGCTCCGGTGAAAGGAAAAAAACCCCATGTCATATAGAGGTTATGAACCTGTCATCGGGATTGAAATTCACGTGCAGCTACAAACGCACAGTAAAATGTTTTGCGCGGATGCGACAAACTTTGATGCCGCAGATAATGAAAACGTATCCCCGGTCAGCGCAGGCATGCCTGGAACTCTTCCTGTGGTGAATAAGCGCGCCATCGAATTCGGCATCAAAACCGGATTAGCTCTGGGTTGTAGTATTAGAAGAAAATCTGTGTTTGCGAGAAAAAATTATTTCTATCCGGATATGCCGAAAGGTTATCAGATCTCTCAATACGAACAGCCAATTTGTGAGAACGGAAAAGTCACATTCAAGGTGAATGGTGTGGATAAGACTGTGAATATCTCGCGAGCACATTTGGAAGAAGACGCCGGAAAATCAAATCACAGTGGAGCACATACCCTGATCAACCTAAATCGCGCAGGCATTCCGCTTTTGGAAGTTGTAACGGGACCGGATTTGCGCTCTCCAGCTGAAGCGGCAGAGTATGGTCGCACCATTCGACAGATCGTGCGCTATCTTGATGTCTGCGATGGAAACCTTGAAGAAGGCTCTTTACGTTGTGATTGCAATGTTTCCGTGCGCAAAATCGGAGCAGAACAATTCGGAACAAAAGTTGAAATTAAAAATGTGAACTCGTTCCGTTTTGTTGAAAAGGCGATAGAGTACGAAATTGAACGACAGATTGATGAGCTTGAGCGTGGTGGAAAAATAGTTCAGGAAACGCGCCTTTGGGATCCAGATAAAAATCGCACCTTCTCGATGCGCTCAAAAGAAGATGCTCAAGACTATCGTTATTTCCCGGATCCTGATTTATTGCCATTGATCGTAAGTGATCAATGGATTGAACAATTGCGCCGGGAACTTCCAGAGCTTCCCATTGCAAGAGCTAAAAGATTTCAAGACGAACACGGTTTGCCAGAATCCGATGCACAGGTTTTAACAATAGAAAAATCAGTTGCCGATTACTACGAATCCACGGCGCAGGTTTCAAAGAACCATAAGGCGTCAGCAAACTGGATTATGTCAGAATTGATGCGCGAATTAAATACGGCAAATATGGAAATCGACAGATCTCCAATCAAGCCATCACAACTGGGCAAAATGATTGCGATGATCGATGCCGGTACCATCTCAGGAAAAATGGCAAAAACCGTTTTCCAGGAAATGTGGGAATCCGGAAAAGAGCCAGATGTTATAGTTAAAGAAAAAGGACTTGTGCAAATCACGGACACTTCAGCGATTGAAAAAATCATCGACGAAGTTTTAGCGAACAACGCCCAGGCCGTCGAAGATCATAAATCCGGCAAAAAGAAAAATCTCTTTGGATTCTTTGTCGGTGCAGTTATGAAAGCATCCAAAGGCCAGGCTAGCCCGGATTTGGTAAATAAGATCCTGCAGGAGAAACTTAAGTAATATGAAAGTTGCAGCACTTGATTTAGGAACCAATACTTTTTTATGTCTTATCGCTGAAGGTGATAAAAACGGAATTACCAAGGTACATAAAGATCTGGTGGAAGTCGTGCGTTTGGGACAAGACGTAGATAAAACTGGAGAACTGCATCCCGATGCTTTGGTCCGCGCCAAAAAATGTCTAACCGAATTTAAAAAAGAAATTGATAAACATAATGTTGATAAAATTCTAGCGATGGCAACTTCGGCGGCACGTGATGCCAGAAATGGTCAGGATCTTTTTAACATCGGTAAAGAACTGGGAATTCCAATCGAAGTTATTCCTGGCGAGGACGAAGCCCGTATCAGTTACCAAGGTGCCACAGGAGGAGTGATCGATCCGACCAAAACCAATCTTGTGATTGACGTTGGTGGAGGTTCAACTGAATTCATCGTAGGACACGGGGAAAAGATTTTATTCGGCCAAAGCCTCAACATGGGTGGAGTGCGATTAACTGAAAGATTTGTTACACAACAACCCGTTCCCCAACATGAGCAAGCGAAACTTACTGTATATATAGAGGAGCAGCTTCAAAAGATCCTGCCTGAGCTTCGCAAAAACAAACTCGATCAGATTCTTGCCGTTGCTGGCACCCCGACTTCAATCGTGGCGATTGAGGTGGGCGGGTTTGATGAAAAGAAGGTGGATAATTATTTCGTTTCCAAAGAAAGACTGGAACATTGGGTAAATGTCTTTGCCCAAACTTCAGTCGAGGAAAAGCGAAGCAAGTACCAACTGGGTGGTCGTGCCGATATTATTTTTGCTGGAGCTTCCATCTTATTGAATACAGTCAAAGCTTTGGGCATGGCTGGTATGGTCGTTTCTACTAAAGGGGTTAGATATGGCGTCGCTCTTGAGATGCTTCGTTCTGGGGATCGTACTTAGTTTCGCTCTGACTGTTAGAGCCGCGGAAAAGTTTCCGACCAAATCAATTAAAGTTGGCAACAAAACGTTCACTGTTGAGGTGGCAACCACTTCCAAGCAACAAGAGCAGGGTCTGATGTTTCGCACACACCTGGGAGAAGATGAAGGCATGCTCTTTATTTTTCCAAATGAGGAAACCAGATTCTTTTGGATGAAAGACACGATGATTGATCTTTCCATTGGCTATTTTAATAAGGATGGAAAACTAATCGACGTCCAGGAAATGAAGTCTGGCAAAGGTCTAGCAGATACAGCTCTGCCATCTTATGCCAGCGCACAGCCCGCGAAATACGCTCTGGAGATGAATAAAGGCTGGTTTGACAAAAACAAAATTAAGCTTGGAACAAAATTGAAAATCAATCCATAGTCTAGGCTAAGCATAAATAATTGCCAGCCTTCTATACTTGGCTTTAGATTGATATTAACGGTTTACTGAAACAGTATGTTTCGTAGCATCACTCAAGGACGAAAAATGATGAAAAAACTCGTTGTACTACTAGCGTGTTTCGGTTTGGTTGCAAATCTTAGTGCCTGCAGCCTTTTTAGTAAGGATTCTAAATCTGGTGAGGAAGTCACTTCTGACTTTGATTCAGCTGATTTGGAAAAACTTGAAGGCGAAGAAGCTCTTCAAGCAGAAGGTGGCGCAGCTCCAGCAGCATCCGACCAACTTCCAGAAGATGCACTTGGCGAAACTCACACAGACACTGCAGCAGCTGCTCCGACTGATGTACCAGCGGAAGCTCCAGCAGAACCAACGGTAGCAGATCTTCCAGCAGATCCATTTGCTCCACAACCAGATGCAGCTGCACCAACAGATACAGCATCTTCGTCTGTACCAGAGCCGACAACTCCAGATATGCCAGCTCCAATGTCGGATACTTCAAGCACGGCTTCTACCACATACGTAGATCAAAGCTCAGAGCCTGCAGCTCCGAAAGTTTCTAAACCACTTCAAAAAGTTGCAACAGCGCCTTGGCAAGTTGGTAAAGTTTGGTACAACACGGTTTATTTCGCTCGTCCAGGTGACTCTTTAAAGAGCATCAGCACGATGATCTACGGCAACAGCAAAAAAGTTGGCGAACTTAAAAAAGGAAATCCAACGATTGCTTCTCGTGGTGTGAAACCAGGCGATAAAGTTTATTACAACTCTCCTCACCGCTCTGATGATTCTGGTCGTTTGATCACTTATTACGAAGATAACGGCATCCAACCAGAAGTTTACACGGCTCAAGAAGGTGATGATCTTAAGAAAATCTCCAAAGAACTTTTGGGTTATAAAGATGCATGGAAAGAAGTTTGGGCAAGCAACTCTGTTGAGTCTAAAACAAGTTTGCCTGCAGGAACTCAATTGCAATACTGGAAAGGTGGCCAAGTTGCTGCCGCAGCTCCAGCTGAACAGCATCAAGAGGTAGCGGGAACTACTCAAGCTCCTCCTCCTCCAATGCCGGAAGCACCAGCAATGCCAGAGGCTCCGCCGATGCCAGAAGCTCCTCCACAACAAGCAGCTGCTGATATTCCGCCTCCACCAGATATGCAACCTCCAGCTGATCAGATGGCGCCTCCACCTCCGCCGCCACCTGAAATGGCGCAAAACATGGCGCCACCTCCACCACCTCCTCCAATGCCGGTTATGAATCAACCGCACCAGGAAGCGGCTTCAGGTGGTATGGATAATGATACAACTATGGCTTTGGGTGTAGTTGGATTGGCAGCAGCAGGTCTTGCAATCTTGATCGTGATGAGAAAGAAACGCAGACAACGTGAACTTGAACAACAATCAATGGACAACACTCACGTAGGAACATAATAGAGATTGGAAATTGGAGATTCGAAATTGAATCTCCAAAAGTAAAAAGCCCACTTTGCAGTGGGCTTTTTTTATTCTTATCCAACAACGAGCTACTTTGTGATAATTTATCCGACCTTTTTAAAGATCGAATCAATCACTGAGCGAGATTCACTACGACCGTTCTCAACGAAATAAATCAAATCATCAACGATTTGAACGTCTCTGTTGTTCACGGGCATGAATTTTACTCCGCACCCATTCGAATTTGCCCAAATGATATGAGCGGCAACCTTGCGCTCTCGTCCTGCAACGACAAATATAAGGTGCAACTTTTCATTGGCGCGCACTTGGCCACCTGTAAACTCTAAGAAGGCTCCCGAGATGCTGATATTCTTAAGCGTGCCTTTAGTTTCTTCACGCGCATAATTACGCTTGAAAGAAACCTCTAGGTTTAGAGGGGTTCTTGGTGCCGGAACCTTTGCAGTGTCCTCCACATTAACTCCTTGGAATTGCTTAAAGTAGCTAGTTAACTTTTCGGAATTGCGGGCGAAAAATTAAGAGTCTTGCGCTAAAAATACTTATTATTATGGTTACAGAAAGGGAACGGAAACGCCTCATAATGAGAATAAGTATTTGAAATGACGAAGCTTTAATCGAACTCAGCAACTTTCTGTTGGAGCCGGTTTCCGGGTCGCTAAAAAGTGAGTCGTATCCAAATTGGACTCCAAAGACTTCCTTTTTCCCATTGACAAGATATCACCACTTCTAGGACAGTGGGGAAAAGCACACGATACCAGGTCCAGTCGGACCATCTCTAAGATAGTATTTCCCTTTTCTTTCTTTATTTAAATCCCACAAGGAGAATTTGTTTGTCCGAACCAAAAGATTCATCAGGCGTTGAAGTCGTTAAAAAACGTACTCGCACCACGAAGTCTGCCGAAGCAGCTCCAGTAGAGTCTGCACCCGAAGTTACTGCCGCACCTGTCGCAGCAGAACCTCCTCCTCAAGCACCCGCTGCACCAGCTCCAGCTGAAGCCTCCGCAGCCGGTTCTTCAGAACCAGCTCCACAGCAACAACAACAAAGACAAGATCGTCCACAACAACACCAACGTCGTGATTTCCGCCCTAACAATAGAGACAACCGCGATAATCGCGGCGACCGCAACGACCGTGGTGATAGAAATGACAGAAACGATCGTGGCGACAGAAATGACCGTGGCCCACGCCATAACAATGGCCCACGTCGCGACTTCCACCGCGGAAGAAATGAAGACCACCAACCAGGTGGCGATGATCAAAACGCAACTCAACAACAACCCGATGTAGATTTGGCTGATATCCAACTGACTGACGAAGAGAAATCTTGGTTGTCATCCAAGGATTTGAAATCCAAAAACATCACTCAGCTGACAGAGCTTGCAACAAAACTCAAAATTGAAAACGCTGCCGGTCTTCGCCGTCAGGATATGATTTTCGAAATCTTGAAACGTGCAGCGAAATTGGGTCAGGATATTTACGGTTCTGGTGTTCTTGAAATTTTGCCAGACGGCTACGGTTTCTTGCGTTCGCCAGACTATAATTACCTTCCAGGTCCGGATGATATCTACGTTTCTCCTTCTCAAATCCGTCGTTTCGGCTTGAGAACGGGTGATACAGTTACAGGAACAGTTCGTCCACCGAAAGAGGGCGAGCGTTACTTCGCACTTTTGAAAGTTGATTCTCTAAACTTCGAGACGACTGAAAAAGGTAAAGACAAAATCCTATTCGACAACTTGACGCCGCTTTACCCAAATCAGCGTTTGAAACTTGAACACAACCCTGGCGATTACACGACTCGCGTTGTGGACTTGATGGCGCCACTTGGTAAAGGTCAACGCGCTTTGATCGTTGCTCCTCCAAGAACAGGTAAAACAGTTCTTATGCAACAAATCGCTAATGCGATTACTGCAAATCACCCTGAAGTGAAGTTGATCGTTCTGTTGATCGATGAACGTCCGGAAGAGGTGACTGACATGCAACGTACTGTAAAAGGTGAAGTTGTATCGTCGACGTTTGATGAGCCACCAACTCGTCACGTACAAGTTGCAGAGATGGTTATCGAAAAAGCAAAACGTTTGGTTGAGCACAAGCATGACGTAGTTATCTTGCTTGATTCCATCACTCGTTTGGCCCGCGCATACAATACGGTTGTTCCTCCTTCAGGAAAAATCTTGTCAGGTGGTGTGGATTCCAACGCCCTTCACAAACCAAAACGTTTCTTCGGTGCTGCTCGTAACATCGAAGAAGGTGGATCTTTGACAATCATCGCAACAGCGTTGATCGACACAGGTTCTCGTATGGATGAAGTTATTTTCGAGGAATTTAAAGGTACTGGTAATGCCGAGATCCACTTGGATCGTAAGCTTATGGAAAAACGTATCTTCCCTTGTATGGACATCAATAAATCAGGTACTCGTAAAGAGGACTTGTTGATCGATAAAGGTGATTTGAACCGCTTGTGGATCTTGAGAAAAGTCCTTGCGCCAATGAACGTTATTGATGCGATGGAATTCTTGTTGGATAAAGTGGGTAACACTAAGTCTAATACGGACTTCTTGAAAGCAATGTCAGGACCGGGCTAACGCTCTGGAGATTGGAAATTTGAAATTGGAAGTTGGGGAGTCGGAAGACTCCCCTTTTCTTTTTGGAAGCTAAAGTTAGCGGCAGTGAATGGGGTGACCTTGGTCGTCGAACATTAGGTTGTCGCGGCAGTTTCTGTTTCGGCAGTTTACTTCGTGCATTTTTCCTTGGCGGGGCATGAAGAAGCGGCCGTTGTTGCATTGTCTGGGTTGTAAGTTTAGATAGCCGTTGTTGCGGCAGTAACCATCATCCACCCGTGCGCCGCTTGGGTTGTAGCAGTACGAATTCACCTGATAGTAATTTGATAAATTTGTACAGTAGCTGTAGTCGACAACTTGTGAGTTGTTGTAGCACTGACCGTTTGAGATGGTGTAGGCCGTCGTTGCTGTCCCACCTCCATCACCGCTGTCGCCGCAGCCTGAGAGTGATAAGCCCAGGAAAAAAGCGGCTAGAGCGATTTTCAAGATTTTCATGATTGTTCTCCTCCGATAAAGATCAGAAGAGTTATGCCATTGATCGATGAAAAATATCTGATCGTCAGAGGGGCGAAGTTCAATTTTCAAAAATCTAAATTGTGGAATGCAGTTTTTACTTCGCTGATAAAACAAAGGGAGCTTGTGAGCTCCCTTAAAAGTTTTTCTATTTTTGGCTGTAGCCGTGCAGAGTGCTGAGCTTCTTTTTCAAGTGATCTGTTTCGCAACCACCGTACAATGTACCGTTGATGATGGCTTCAAATGGATAGATAAAATCTGACATGCCGTCACTGCCTGCCGTCGTGGTATCGATGACCATCGTATTGTGAACTCCCACCACGGAGATTTGGATTTTGCCACCTTTATCAAAGATAACCTCTGCGACTCCGGTTTGATCTTCTTGGCCGGGACTGCTGTGGACCACTTTATTGGTATCAGAGTCATACGTCAGATTAATGAAGGGCTCCGTAAAAAAGCAGTAGATCTTTTCGGCTTTCGCCGCTTGCGTAGCCAATAAAATTGCGAAAACAGGCAACAAACGTTTCATAAATTCCTCTTTGATGGGGGGAATATCTGTGAGCTGGCAGAAAATCACAAGTTTCAATCGGGCAACGGTTGTTGTTCAAATCGGGTCTGGTTTTATCGCCGAAACAGAGCCCAGAAGGATTTGACCGGATGACCTGGGGTATTTACTTAAGATATTGATATTATGAGGTATTTTATAAACTATTTGTGGTAAATTAGAGTCTTTCGGGTGCTAAAAAAAGCAGCGATTAATGCTCGACAGCGGGTAACCCCTGTGTTACATCCTTACAGCTTAAGACCCACAGGTTAAATTATTTAAAAGGAATCAGGTCATGAAACAAAACCTTCATCCAAAAGTTAATACTGTTGTTTTCAAGGATATCTCTTGCGACTACAGCTTCTTGGGAACTTCTACTCTTCACTCTAACGAAATGGTTAAGTGGGAAGACGGTAAAGAGTACCCTCTTGTTAAAGTTGAGATCTCTTCAGCATCTCACCCATTCTTCACTGGTAAACAGCGTGTAATGGATACTGAAGGTCGTATCGATCGTTTCAAAAAACGTTACGGCAAAAAGTAAATTGCAGACCTCCGTCAGGAGGACTCTCTTATGTGAAATGCGGTTCCTTATTCGAACCGCATTTTCATTTCTGAATACCAACTCGATCTTGCAGCAGACCTAGGAGCAATCCCCATGTTCTCGAAATTGGAAGAAGTTGAATCCCGATACGAAGAAGTGAATATGTCACTTCAGCGTCCCGACATTGCTTCAAACCAAACTCAATACCGCGCTCTTATGAAAGAGCTAGGGAACCTGGAAAAGATTGTTGTTCCTTTCCGCGATTACAAGAAAAAGTCTGAGAACTTAAAGGCCAGCAAAGAACTTTTGACGGCTGAACAAGATCCAGAAATGCGCGAGTTGATCCGTGAAGAAGTAAAAGAACTCGAAGCAGCCCTTCCGGCACTTGAAGAACAACTAAAAATCGCTCTGATCCCGAAAGATCCAAACGACGACAAGAATATTATCTTGGAGATTCGTGCCGGTGCGGGTGGTGACGAAGCTTCTTTGTTCGCCGAAGAAATGTTCCGGGGTTACACTCACTATGCTTCCTCTCAAGGCTGGAAAGTTGAAGTCATTTCTTTCTCCGAAGGTAACGTCGGGGGAGCGAAAGAGATCATTGCTTCCGTTTCTGGTGATTCCGTATTTAGCAAATTGAAATTCGAATCTGGCGTTCACCGCGTTCAGCGTGTTCCGGCTACTGAGGCTGCGGGTCGTATTCATACGTCCACCGTAACAGTTGCTGTGATCCCTGAGGTTGAAATCAAAGAGGTGAACATCCCAATGTCTGACGTGCGCATCGAAACAATGCGTTCTCAAGGTTCCGGCGGTCAGTCCGTCAACAGAACTGAGTCAGCAGTGCGCGTTGTGCATTTGCCAACGGGCCTTGATGTAAAGTGCCAAGAAGGTAAGTCACAATCTGCCAACCGTGAGCGTGCTTTCCAGATCCTTTACGCTAAACTTCAGCAAATCGAAGATGATAAAGCTCGTAAAGAAGCTTCTGATGTTCGTTTGGACCAAATCGGCACTGGCGATCGTTCAGAACGCATCCGTACTTACAACTTCCCTCAGACACGTATCACGGATCACCGTATCGGTCTTACGATCCATCAGCTGGATCAAGTCATGAGCGGATCTTTTGGGTTGCTGATTGACCCACTCGTTGCTAACTTCCAAGCAGAGGCTCTTAAAAAACAAACCTCTGCTTAGGTTGAATGAAACTCAAAGAAGTACTCGATAAGACCACCGCCTTTTTCAAAGACAAAAAACTAGAGACGCCTCGCCTCGATGCGGAGCTATTGTTCGCTCACAGCTTAAAGCTTGAGCGCATTCAGCTCTACTTAAAGTTCGATCAGCCTCTTTCCGAGGCCGAGCTGTCAGGTTTGCGAGAGTTGGTTCGCCGTCGTGGTCAGGGGGAGCCAGTCGCCTATATCCTGGGTTACCGTGATTTCTATAAATCTCGTTTTGAAGTTTCCCCGGCAACTTTGATCCCTCGTCCAGAAACTGAACAAATCGTTGAAGAGGTGTTGGCCTGGGCAAAAGATAAAGACCAAGCATACACCCTTTTGGATTTGGGAACGGGCACAGGTTGTTTGGGACTTAGCATTCTTAAAGAGCTTCCAAATGCCAAGTTGGTATCCGTTGATGTGTCAGCCGATGCAATTGCGGTTGCTAAACGCAATGCTGAGTCCTTAGGATTGGCTGATCGGGTGGAGTTTGTTAATGCCGACGCATCCAATGTCGATCTTGTAATGGCATCTTGCAGGAACTTCATGGGACAGAACACGATAGACATATTAGTCTCTAATCCTCCCTACATTGCGAACAATGATCCCGCAGTTCAGGAGAACGTAAGAAAGTTTGAACCATCGACTGCACTTTTCGCAGAAGACAATGGATTAGCACTTTTGAAATCGTGGTCCAAGGCGTATGCTCCTTACTTGTCATCAGAGTCCGTGATGATGATGGAAATGGGCATGAGCCAAGGCTCTGTTATGCAGAGTTATTATTCTGATTTAAATATATTTAAAAACGTGCGCGTACTGAAAGATCTTTCAGGGCTTGATAGAGTTATCGCAGGAGTGAAGCATGGATAAAATGGTAGTGATGGGCAATGGCCCCCTTAAAGGTACAGTAGCAGCAAGCGGCGCAAAAAATGCGGCACTTCCTATTCTGTTTTCAACGTTGCTTGCTGAAGGCAATCACGTTTTTACCAATATGCCGAAACTTAAAGACATCGAATCCACTTCCGAATTGTTGAACAGCTTGGGTTGCGCAACAAAATGGGTGGGTGAAGAATTTCACGTCACTGTAAGCAAACCGGAATCTTTCGAAGCGTCTTACGACTTAGTTCGTAAAATGCGCGCAAGCTTTCTGTGCATGGGCCCGATGCTTGCGAAATACGGTGAAGCCGTTGTTTCTCAGCCAGGGGGTTGTGCGATTGGTTCTCGTCCTATTGATTTGCACTTGGACGGTTTTAAAGCTTTGGGCGCAACCATCACTCAAAAAGAAGGTTACGTTCACGCCGCTTCTCCAAAACTTCAAGGTTCAACATTCTTGTTTGAGACTGTGACAGTCGGTGGAACAGAGAACGTGATGATGGCGGCGACGCTTGCAAAAGGTGTCACTATTCTTGAAAACGCCGCTAAAGAACCAGAGATCGTAGATCTTGCAGAGTACCTAAATAAAATGGGTGCGAAAATCACAGGTCACGGCACTTCAGTGATTCGCATCGAAGGTGTTGAATCCTTGAAGCCAGCAAAACACGCGATCATGCCAGATCGTATCGAAGCTGGAACTTTGTTGATCGCCGGCGCGATCACAAAAGGCCAAGTCACAGTCACGAAGTGTGTACCTGCTCACTTGGAAGCCTTGATTCTAAAAATGCGCGAATCCGGTTTCAAAATCGAAACAACAAAAGACTCGATGACAGTATTCCCTGCGGATAAATGGGAAGCCGTAGACGTTACTACGGCACCTCACCCATTGTTCCCGACAGATCTTCAAGCCCAATTCATGGCCTTGATGACCGTAGCAAACGGAACAAGCGTGATCACAGAAACAGTTTTCGAAAACCGCTTCATGCACGTGACTGAATTGTGCCGCCTAGGATCCGACATCACTCCTAAAACAAGAGTAGCCGTCATCCGCGGAAACCCAGGCCAACTAACCGGCGCCCCAGTAATGGCAACCGACCTTCGCGCCTCTGCATCTCTTGTACTTGCTGGCCTAGTAGCTTCCGGCGAAACAGTAGTAAGCCGCATCTACCACTTAGACCGCGGCTACGAAAAACTAGAAGACAAGCTATCTTCATTGGGCGCAAAAATCCGCCGCCAAGAATAGTTTTTCATACAAATTAAAGAAACAAAAAGGCAGGACCAAAAATCCTGCCTTTTTATTTTCTGCTTTAAGATCGTTCTTATCTTCTTGTGCGATCTTTGAATTCTTCGCTGGTTTGAGCCCCGCTTCCAATTTTTTAATAAACTAAATTCGTATGAAAAGCATAAGCGAGATCTTGCCCAGTGAGGCTGTCATATTCAGTCTGCTTAGGGTTGATCACCGGAGTGTAACAGGAAATCTCTTGAACAACTTCGCCTGGCGAGTTGTTGCCGTACCAGAATCGAACGCCAGTGAATTTTGGTAGCTGACGAAAATCAGCCTTCTTCTCGATGACCGAGTAACTGACTTTTACTTTTTCTTGAATATTACCTTTTAGACGAATCGTTATCGAACAAAACGGCTCTTTCTTAATCGAACGCAAAGCCACCATGTGACCTTCTTGGAAATAGAATGTCCCCGCTGTTCCGGTATCAATCAAATTCTGCAAAACCACGCCACTATGATCACAAAAATGAAATCGCAAATAACTTCCACGATTCTCAAAAATAAGCGGTCTGTTGTGACGATTAGTGATTTCAAATTCCAAATAAGAATCGCGAAGTTTAAATTTCATTCCAATGTACTCAGATGACACAGACCGCGACCCAATCTGTTTCGCATGCTTATGCTTCGATTCCCGAAGCCATTTAATCATTCGCATCCGGTAAGAACTTTTAATTTCAGAAGCAACGACCGCATTGGAAGGTATCGATGTAGGAGCCGCAGCAACAGAAGCGACCCGCCGAGCAGGCAAAGACTCTACAACCAAAGAAACAGGCCGACGAATAACAGGAGCAGATTCATCCTCTCCAGAATGAACCCCAACAAAAAAACAAACCCCAGCCACTCCCAAAAGACCCCAGCTAATTCTATCCACCAACAATATGATACAACCAAGAACCAACAACCCAACTAAACATAAAAAACATTATCAAAAAGAGATGGAATTCCCCGAAACAACATGGACCTTCAAGCACCGATTCGGATCTAATCATTAAAAAAAAGTCCGACCATCCTATAAATCCCCTCTTCTGACCGTTTTGTTAGAACACGTCTCAACAAACCCAGCAAAATTCATCGAAAGCGAAGCGGGATGTACCTCCGAAGAGAGGCCTCCGTTGGCGCCACGATGGCGCGAACCCGCCAAAGGCGGGCAACGGCTGAGCCCGGATGGCGCGCCGACCGCAGCGAGGTGCAGCCCGATTCGATTTCGATGAATCTTCGACCGGAGTTCAATGTTGAGAAAAAGGGAAAAAAAAAGGGCCAGCAAGGAGGGGATTTATGCTGACCCTGTTAGGACTAAAAAAAATGATCTCAGCCCACGGAGGGGATTGGGGCTGAGACCTTTACGATTACTGAGTAACCTCAGAGATACCGAACACTACGAAGACAATCGTCTTATTCCCAGAAGCCATTCCAGGGAGGGGATCCACAGAATAACTTCCATATGCGGGAGCAAGCTGATGCTCTTGTTCGATACCGCTAATCATAACTTTGAAACCGATGAAAGGTGTAAGATCGAAGTCGGATTGAAGAAGGATTGTGTTTTGTGCATCAAGAACTAAAACGAAAGTTCCATCAGCCAAAACCGCAACTTCACCTACACGTGTCTGATAGTTGTAGTTTGAGGATTCTGTTCCAGTGATTTCATCGCCGTTGACTGCATTGTTTGGTAATACACCAGCACGAGCCACTGCGGAAATCGCAAGGACTAGCAAGATGTATACTGCAATCAGAGCATTTTTAATCACGAGAGGTTCCCCCAAATAACTAAAAGACACTAATCCCTAGAGCAAGGTCTGTGCCAGATTGAGACATCTGCCATCTCGAACGTGCTTGATTTGGCGGCAACTACGTCGGCATCCCGCACTCAAATCGGAACTACAGGTAATTCCAATATGGGTTTGCAGTTCAACTTTGGAACCAGTTTCCCGACTAAAGCACAGAGTGAGACGTTGGATTCAGGGGAGCTTGGTTGTTTGACAAAAAACCCAGTATTATTAAGCATCTATGTCTCGCATTCAAATCACCTGGGTAGTTCGAACACGCAGTGGGCAAGTTAAAGGCCCTTACTCTACTGAAGCCATTCTTCGCATGATTGGTGAGGGTGTTTTTTCGGGCCAAGAGATGATTTCAAAATTGCCTGATGGTCAGTGGACGCAAATTTCTAAAGAACCGGCGTTCTATGATAAGTTGCTCGAAGCACTTGAAGGTGTCGTCGACGTCGATCCAAAAAAAGTTCAAAAGATGGAAGCAGAAACGGTGATTATGAAACCACCGTCTGGCCAAACAAACTCTTCGTCCACGATCCCTGGGGGGCCGACGAAAGAAAGCTTGGCGAATATCAAAGTCGATCCCAATGCCGGTCGAAAGATAGATATTTACGATGCTCCTTCGCAGGTGGCGCCCGTCACTATTCCAGGAACTGTTTCATCTAACAAAACAAAAACGGATGCGAAAGCAACGGTCATTGATCTTTCCAATTTAAAAAACATGGAAAAAGATCAGCTCGTAAAAACTTTGAAACTTCCTTTGCTGGGGCTTGCAGCTGTCATTATCGTTGGAATTTGGTTGTTGATGGATGATGGACCTGCACGGGGAGATAAAATTCATCTCTTGGCGCCAGCTAAGCAGGCTTCTCCGATGTCGGAAGCGGATGTTAAGAAAAAACTTAACGAAGCATTGATTGCGATGGAGTACGACACTTTTGAATCGTACTTGGATGCGCAAAATAAACTTGTTTCAATCGTTGAAGGCTCGGCTTCGAATCTAGAAGTGCGCGGCTTGCTGTGTGTGGTTTACAGAGAGCTTTGGCCATTTGCAAAACAAGATGCGCAGGATTTTAAAACTATTTCGGCGGTCACTCAGTCCACTCGCGCGATTAATGTGGTGAGCCCGTTTGGTCGCGTCTGTGAAGCGGTGAAACTTTTAACTCTGGGTAAATACCGTGAGGCGCGCAGTAATATCGAGGCGACTCTGGAAAGTCCCGAGCAGTTTTCTCTGGTTCCAATTCTTTATACATATAAGGCTGAGCTTTTAGAGCTGGAAAAAGACTATAACAACGCCGTCCCCTATTTTGAAAAAGCAAGTCAGATGTGGGACAAATGGCTTCACCCACAAGTGATGTTGGGTAAGCTTTATATGTCGGTGGAAAAGTACAATGAGGCTTCTCAAGTTTTAAGAACAGTGCTGGCAAGAAATCCCAAGCACCGCGAAGCTAAAATTTTGATGGGCATTACGGAATATCGCGGATTTAAAAAATCAGATTCAGCATTTAGTTTCCTAAGTGCTGCTTTGGAATCAAAAAGTCAGGTTTCGCCTATCATCGAATCTACTGGTTTACAGGTGTTGGCAGAAATTTACGTTGAAAGAAATGAAAAGAAAAAAGCCTTAGGCATGGCGCAAAAGGCGTTCGCGCTGAACCCGAACAATGGTGGACTTCGTCAGTTGGTGCTGCGTTTAGGTGGTTCAGATAAAATTTCTGGCGGAAAAAATCAGACCAGCGACATTCTGTTTTTGGGTGACCAATACGTGCGACAAGGTGACTATCTTGCAGCACAAGCCGAATTTAAAGCCGCCTTCGAGTCGGATCCTAAGAACGGAACAGCAGCCCTTAAGGCCGCGAAAGCTCTATGGCAGCTGAATCAAAGTTTTGAAGCAATTGAGTGGCTTAACAAGGCGATTAAAGCAGAACCAAAACTGGTCTCTGCGTACGTGACTCAAGCAGACTATCTATCTCAGCGATTTGATTTTGCGAAGGCGACCACGGTTTTGACGAACGCAATTCGAATCGCTCCAAATAACTATGAAGTGTTGCGTGGTTTGGCATTGCTCGAGTTCCGTAAAAACAATATGCCTGGAGCGGTTAACTATGGCATGCGCTCGCTGAAAGCATATGACGGCGACATTGATACTTATATATTGTTATCTAAGGCGAATGGCTCCTTGGCACTGTCGATTATGCCTTTAAATAAAAAGGAAATTGAACGAAAAGAAAATGCCGGGAAAGACGCCGTTCGCTTTGCGACCAAAGCTGTCGAGATTGATGGAACAAATCCCGAGGCGCAAATCACCTACGCTAAAATGTTGGCCGCCACCAATGGTGTTGATTCGGGGATTACGTATCTTAATGAGTTGATTAAGCGTTTCTCGTACACGTTGGATTACCGGATTGCTCTCGCGGAGGTTATGAAATCCGAGGACCGCTGGAACCAAGCCAAAGACATTTATGAAAGAGTTGTCGAAGCAGATCAACGCAATAAAAAAGGTTGGTTGGGTCTTGGCGAAAGCTATAAGGCATTGGGACTTAATGATAAATCTTTGAAAGCCTTCTTACAGGCTGCGATTCTTGATCCCTCTGATGGTGAAGCTTTATTCCAAGCCGGTAAGTTGTATTTAGAAACGGCTCGTTATGACGATGCGATTAAACAGTTTAAACGAGTTCAAGCCTCCAACCCGAACTACCCTCGTACTTGGTATAATATTGGTAAAGCGGCATTTTCTTCGGGTGATCTTAATGGTGCGGTCGAAGCTGCAAAGATGGAAAAGAAACTAAATCCAAATATCGCAGACTCTTACATCCTGGCGGCGGAAGTCTATGCGGCTCGCAAGCAGTTTACAGAGTGTGCGGGTGAATACTCCCAAGCCATGAAACTTCGTCCCCAAGGGGCGGATATTTATGTCAGGGCGGCACAATGTTACCGTCAGTCCGCATCTTTGGAAGTGGCAGAAGACATGCTGGCGTTGGCGGCCGCTCGTGAGAGTGGGTATGCGGAAATTTATCGGGAACAAGGGGCGATCTATGAGATCAAGGGCGATATTCGCTCCGCAGCACAGGCCTACAATAAATACTTAGGCCTCTCCCCAAATGCCCCAGATCGTGTTGAAATAGAAAACAAGTTAAATAGACTCGGCAACTAAAGACCGAGTACGGGACGTTCACGGAGGATGCCATCATGGGAATCGGCGACAAACTAAGTAGTTTTTCAAATAATGTTCAAGAGGGCGTAAAATCCACGACGATGACGGTTCTGCATATTTCTTTGCGACTGATTACGGGCTTTTTTGTCGGTATGACTCTGGCTTTGATTGGTCAGGAATTGATCGGTTATGGAACATTCGCTCTGATTTTCGCGACGATTGTAGTTATGGCAATCATCATGAAACTTCTTTCCCAATGGAGTTTTGCGCAAATCTTAATTTTTGATTTGATTGTCGTCCTTGTCGGGATGCTTTTAAGAATGTATATACTAGTCGCACCTTAACCGAGGACTTCTGAACAATGATCGATATTAAACTTCTGGAAAAAAAAGCTGAAAATGGAGCTTCTTATTACGATGAGTATAAGCAGGCTTTGATCAATCGTGGTGGTACTCCGGAAATCCTGGATCAAATCATGGAGCTTAATAAAAAGCGCAAAGAGATGATCGCTCAGGCGGAAACTGCCAAGGCCAATCAAAATAAATTGAGTGGCGAGATTGGAAAACTAAAACGCGAAGGCAAAGATGCATCTTCGCTATTGGCAGAAGTGGAAACGATCAAAGGCTCCGTTAAAGATCTTGAGACGAAAGCTTCCGAAGCCGACCAACAGGTTTTGAATTTGGCTCTTGTGATGCCGAACAAACCGCATTCCTCTGTTCCGGTTGGTTCTTCTGAAAAAGAAAATCAAGTACTTAAAACTTGGGGTGAAGTTCCGAAGTTTTCTTTCAAAGCGAAAGAGCACTGGGAGCTTGGTGAAAAACTTAACATCATTGATTTCGAACGCGCTGGTAAAACTACGGGTACTCGCTTTGCTTTCCTTAAAGGGGCGGCGGCTCAGCTAGAGCGTTCTTTGATTCAGTTCATGATGGATATGCACTCTACTCGTCACGGTTATACTGAAATGATTCCGCCATTCATGGTGAATTCAAACAGTTTGACTGGAACTGGTAACTTTCCAAAATTCAAAGAAGACGTTTTCCACTTGGAAGGCTCTGATCTTTATTTGATTCCGACTGCGGAAGTTCCAGTGACGAATTACTACAATAACGAGATCCTGGATGAAACATATCTTCCGCAAAGCTTCTGCGCTTACTCCCCTTGCTTCCGTTCAGAGGCAGGTAGTGCCGGTCGCGATACGAAAGGTTTGATTCGTCAGCATCAGTTCGACAAGGTTGAGTTGATGACTTTCTGTCATCCAGATAAGTCTTATGAAATTCACGAGGCTTTGACGTCCCATGCAGAGCAAGTATTGATCGATTTGGAACTCCCATTCCGCCGTATGCTTTTGTGTACGGGTGATATGGGCTTTGGATCTGCAAAAACACACGATCTTGAAGTTTGGTTGCCAGGTCAAAATGCTTATCGTGAGATCAGCTCATGCTCTAACTTTGAAGATTTCCAGGCTCGCAGAGCGAATATTCGTTTCCGTAGCCTTGGTGGTAAACCTCAGTTCGTACATACTTTGAACGGCTCTGCCTTGGCGGTAGGACGTACTTTGGTGGCGATCCTTGAGAACTACCAACGTGAAGACGGCTCAATCGCTGTTCCTAAAGCACTTCAGAACTATATGGGCGGCAAAAAAGAGATCCGTTAGTGCGCTGGCAGAACGGCGGTGTTAAATATGCTCCGCGTCATTACAACATCCGCTTGATAACTCACGTCAAAACCCATAGAACGGTCGACGGAGAGTTGGTAGAGTGGTTGAATACACCAGTCTTGAAAACTGGCAGCCCTTCGCGGGGCTCGAGGGTTCGAATCCCTCACTCTCCGCCATCTGTTTGCTGGTCAGCCAAGCTGAATGCAGACGCAAAAAACGAAAAAGCGATCCTTAGTGATCGCTTTTTTTATTTCTGAGCCTATTTAATTTTTAAATTCTGCTGACTAGGGATTTTTGTTCATCGTGCAAAAGATCTTCGTGCTTTGCGGTCCAAAACCACCATACGTAATATAGTAAATCATTTTAGTTTCAGGATCTTGTCGCATGTAATAGACGACAGCAGGTGCACCCTCCGATGTGTACATTTCCACTCTCGAGGCATTGCTGCCTTCTTTAATACGTGCATTTTGTCTTGCGTAGTCTGTGGCTTCTTGGCGGGCCTTCGTCAAATCCCAATTTGCATAGGGGTTTTGCGGATAGAAGTAAGCGAAAATTGAAGAAAAATAATTGGTGCCGTCCGGTAGTTGGTCAATCATCAACTCTGCAAAATGTTCGTGATTAGGATTGAGATCACCTAAGTGATAACACCCACCACTATATACAGCAGCCTCTAAACTTACTGTGTGAGGAGTGTTGTTGAATCCTGACAAAATGGATTTCATAACTTTTGTGCATTTCAAACTGTCGCAAGCATCCTCTGGGAGCTCAGAAATTGCCGGAGCACCGTGTGCGTATAATGACAAAAATGCAGATAGAATGATGATGAGTTGTTTCATTTATGTCCCCTCGTACTAAAAGCATAGATTTTCTTTGGGGACCGTCAATCGGTTTGTTATGCTCGGTTGAATTTAAAAAGGAAACTCTATGTCTCACCTTATCGATATTATTTTGCATCTTGATCAGCATCTGGTTCAGTGGATGGCGTATTTCGGTCCGTGGATCTATGTGATTATGTTTTTGGTGATCTTTTGTGAAACAGGATTGGTTGTTACACCATTCTTGCCGGGCGATTCGCTTTTGTTCGCATTAGGTGCATTGACGACGGTTGAGGGCGGCTTGAATCTTTGGGTTTTGCTGGTGTCTTTAACGATTGCAGGGATTTTGGGTGATACGGTTAACTATCATCTGGGTAAAAAGTTTGGTCCAAAGGTCTTTGAAATCGATAGCCGCTTCTTTAAAAAGCAGTACTTAATCGATACTCAAAATTTCTATGATAAATGGGGAGCATTCACGATTGTGGCGGCTCGTTTTGCACCGATCGTTAGAACATTCGCGCCGTTTGTAGCGGGTATCGGTAGCATGAAGTACAGAAAGTTTATTTCGTACAATGTGATTGGTGCGATTGCTTGGGTGTTTATCTTTATTCTGGCAGGACATTTCTTTGGAAACTTGCCAGTCGTAAAAAGAAATTTCCATATTGTGATTTTTGGTGTGATCGGAGTTTCTTTGATTCCGATGGTTTGGCCTTGGATTTCGTCGCGCCTGAAAAAGGCTTAAGGATAAGCTGCTTGAGTTATCGGTACTCAAGCAGCATTTCATTTGCTTGCCCAGAGTTGTAGTTGATTCTTCCATCAACTCCCACAGACAGGTAATGTTTTGAATTGCCGTGATGGTGGGAAGAATGCATGTCCCAGTTTTCTTCACGATACTTGTTTTCGTCGCCAAGAATGGCTTCTTTGATCGCATCTTTCAGATAAAAAATGACCTTAGATGAGTGCGCTTTTAGTTCCATTGTTTTCTCCTTTTATGTCCGGATGTCCGGTTGAGAAGGAGTAAAGCAAGGGGCTTGCCGTCCGAATTCGGTCTTCAAGTCTTATATATGACAATTGGCGATTTTGTTTCCGATTTTGGAAACCCAATTCCTGGAATTGGGTTTGTCAGAGCGGAAATTAAGCCGCTTTTTTCAGGAGCTTTTTAAGATCCGTATTCGTCTCAAAGAAGACAGGATCAGTTGATTTATAGTGATCAGCCAAGTGCTTCACTACAAAACTTCCGCTTGCACGGAACAGGGGATTTTTAGATTCAAGGAACTCGAAAAGCTTTTTAGCAAGTTCAGAGTCAAAGTTCTGCTTACCCGTAACCAGCAATGCATCGGCAGAGACACGGTTGTGGCTTGCGTAGATATACTGACGAAGGAAACTAACATCACGAGCAAGGTCACCAAGTACGATGATGGTATTTGCTTGTGTGCGTGGGTCTTTGTGTTCAAGGCATTTTTCTAGAACCGCCAGCAATGAGCTTTCAACGAATGCGTGTGGGATCAGGTTTGATGCCAAAGAAACCACTGATGCTAGCACTTTGTCAGAAACGTCTTTTTGCTTATTAAGTTTGTAAGCAGTTTCCACAAGTTTTTCAAAACCAGCCACTTGTTGCAGGCTTGTTTGATTTACTTTGAAAGTTTTTAAAACGGAGAACACGCGGAAGAAACTGATTTCGTCTTTTTCTTGTAACGACTTTTCCAAGAAACGATAGATACAAATCAAATCGCTATCGCTGCGATAGTAAGTAAGCTTTTCAAGCTGATGACGACCCAAAAGCCTGTCAATAGATGTAAAGTCATTTACTTTGCACAAAGTTGCTGGAGTTGAGAAACCTTTTAGCATGGTGCTTTTAGTTTCGGCGATCGTGCAAAGATCATTTACGGATGAACTTGCTTCACTGTAGAAAGTGATCGAGCTTTTTGCTTTCTCATCAACTTGGCTTAGTAATCGTGCTGATTCGATAAGTGGCAACCCAGATAGTCCATAACCAGAATCCTGCGGAACGAAGCGAATTTTACCAATAACGAAAGAGCCTTTTACTTTGAAATAGTGATCAGCTCCTGCGGGAAGATGATCTTCAATGTCTTGCGCTACTTCAAAAATCGCACGCAAGCATGCAAGAGACATCGCTTGAGAATTGACGCCCTGACATTCTTTAACGTGGAACACGATTTCGTCACCCACGTATTGGTAAATCAAACCATTATAGCGCTCGATGATTTCGCGAGAACGGATGAAGTATTGATTCATCATATCGCTTACGTATTCATCTTTTTTATCCAGGAAGATTTGTGTGTAACCGTTTAGATCCACGCGCACCATGGAAGTCTGGAATGCGTAAGGTGCTTTTCTGCCGGACTTCAACTCGTGAACAATCGCCGGAGTTAAAGTTTCAGTGTAGACTTTGTTCTCGTACGCCAGAGTTCTTTGCGTTGCTTCGTAAGTTTGTGCTGCATGCAAAAGAGTCGCGCCTTCTTTAGACAGAGAGCGGATCTTTGTCATCTTTTCGCGGTCGCGAGAAGAGAGGATCTTTGTTAGATCGATAATGTCTTTTAAGAACAACCAAACGATCAAAGACAGGAACGCCGTCACCGAAACCAGATCGCGCAGGATCATGCCTTTATAATCCCAGGCTGTTTGCATGATGATGCGGGATTTATTTTGGAAAACACCTACGGTCAGGCGGTAGTCCATGATTTTAATTGTTCTAAAGGCGATGTTTTTCGTCGCAAGAATTTCGTTAAAAACTTTATAGTCTGCATTAATGCTTTCAGCATCACCGTTGTTGTTGTGAAAGCTAACAACGTCAGAACCTTTTTGCAGAATATAGAAATGAATTAGATTTAGTTCGCGAGCTTTATCGAGATTGGCTTTTACAAGATCTGTGTTTTCGCCAACAAGCGCAGAAATCTGACTGTCTTCAACGAAAGTCATTTGCGCATGCTTTGTTTCAATCACTTGCTCAGTCATTTCAGCAACGTTGAAATAAAATTGAGTCGCAGTAATGCCTACGTAAGCAACCCAAAAGGTTCCCACGATTAACAGCACCATTGATTTGTTGCGCTTACCCTTCGCAAACAAAATGAATCTCCTTCTTAAAGACTAGCGACTCCATTTTGTTTATCGGTTTGGTCTGGGAACAACTTAAGTGTTTGTTTTATTTGGACTAATAATTTTAGGAAATATGAGGGAACTAGCGCTGACGTATGAAGCGGTTGCCATCATCATAATAGATGGTTGTCCCAGACTTCGCGCCCCAGCTGCTGCCGTTGCCATCGACTACCTTCACATTGTTGGCCTCAAGCTCGTTTAAGAAGCTTGGATCCTTCAGCTTTCGCTTCGTTAAAACATAGTCGTTGTTTGTTAAAGTCGTCATGATTTCCTGCCTTTGCGCAGGGCTACCTTGCTGATTTGTTGAGGCCGGGCTACGACCTGCTGAGGAAGCTGAGCGGGTTCGGTTTTGAGCCGATTGCGTGCCGCTTCCGCCGCCAGAACTCGAACTTATATTGAGATCCGCGGAGCCTCCGGCACTTCCGGTTGCGATGGATCCTCCACCCGCATTGCCATTAGAAGCCGAGCCAATTCGTTTTCCACTGCCCGATACTTCAGGATCGACGGATGCGGGGCCACGTGAGTTTGTCGGTGCTTGTTCATTAGTGGCGGTCGTAGCTGGTTGATATGTACCAGTTCGAGACGCTTGGGTTCTTGTAGGGCTTGCAGCTTTCTTTGCCTGGGATTCAGCATTCTTAGTTAAATCAATTTCTTCAGCCACGTATTCATCAGCTCCAACTCCGCCGTTGGACTTAGATTGATAGCGTCCGTAACGGGATTGGTATCGTTGACCCGATGAAGAGCTTGATGACTTACGTGATGAAGATCCTGTTTCGGAATCACTTGATACATAAGAAGGCGACGATGATGAGCCGGGGCCAGAACTTGATGAATCTGCGAGTGCAGGAGTATTGCTAATACCCATCGCTCGATTCGCCATTCTGAAAACTGGCGCGCTTTCTTGAACACTGTCACGCAGGGCTTGTTCTTTCCCAGCAGGGGATTTGTCGACCTTCGCAATATTCAACTTTTCCGCGGAGGGGATAATTTTCTCCGCGTTCGCGATTTCGGATTTCATGTCTAGGCTCTCACCGGCTTTTGAAGTTGCACCAGCAATACCACGATTGGTTCTTTTTGATGATGCTACTGGCTTGGCGTCCTCTTTTGTATTCGGCTTCTGACTTTTGGCAGATGCATTGTTGCTTTTATCGACATTTATATCATTTGCGATAAACGAATGAGTTGAAGCAAGCTTTTCGGATATAGGCTTGTCATTCAGACATGAATCTAAAATACCCCGGTTCAATTCTTCGGAAATAATTCCGGAAGAGTGTAGCATCTCATGGTAAAACAAATTCACCATTACATCAGGTTCCATGATCGGATCCTCGGATTTTACAGGTAAATAAAACTTTATTCTTCCATCTTCGGTTGCGACACCTTTCACGTCCTTGGCATTATTAAATTCGCAGGAATAGATTTCTTTGGAATCGCCGTCCGCAATTTTATCCAAAATTATTTTGAATTTTGCCGAGACAAGATTCAAATCAAGTTCGCCGATTCTTGATTTCTTCTCCAAGCAGCTTGTGATTTTGTCAGAGTTTGTTCGAAGAATTTCACCCATACTCCCAAGATTTTCTGCGAAAGTAGGAAACTTACTTACGTTGCAACTTTTTGGGACTGCATTAATTTGTGGTTTACCTAGAATAGCACTTATGTCTTGGTTTAGGTTGCTAATTTTATTTTCAAGAGTGACGTTAGTTCTTTTGCATGGTTCGTCAGGATCCCCATACATAACGTACATCGGTCGTAATTCACTTTTGATTAGGGTAAGTCTTCGATTAACATACTTGTATTTTTTGATAGATATATCACCATTTTCAAACTTAGCAAATTCGAAGGTATCAATTTTACCCATGATGTAGGTAATGTGAAACTGGGAGTTTGATTTCCTAACGAACCATTCGTCAACACGGCCGTCCAGATCGCGGTCAATTCGAATATCATCGTAATTTTTATAACTTATAATTCGTTGGGTAATCGACGTTTCTCTGGGATTAAATATAATTCGCTCAAGAGCAAATGCCCTTGACGTTGTCAGACTTAAGAAGAACACCAAAAAGGTTAAAAGAAACGTGGTTCGCATCACTTTGTTTCATCGGGAAAAAATTGGATATAGTTTAGAAAACTTCGCTAAACCAAAGTCCTGAAATGCATAATGTATCTATCAAGCGGACTGCAAATTTAAGACCATAAACTATGCGCACAATGCTTCATATCTTGTTTCTAATCATGCCGGTATACTGCTATTCCCAATCGCCGATCAATTTAAATAAATGGGCCGTACCCGTGAAGTTGGAAGATTTTAAATCTCCACAAGAAGATGCCGAAATCGAAAAAAAATTTACGCCTCCGGTTTCAAGTCAAGATTCACTGGGGATATGTTATGCCTCTGCTGCGGCAACGGTCATAAACTATGAAATGTGTAAGCTCGGTAAAGTCGATGATTGTACATCGGTATCAGATTCTAAACGGGTTTCTCCCTTAGGAATTGCGCGATATAGTTCGACGGCTGATGTCGGTAAACTTAAACAGATGGACAAAAACTATAGTAAATTAGATGTTGATAGTCTGAGAGCTAATGGAAATACGATTCTAAACGTCGCCACACAACAAGTGATTAAAATTCCTACAGAGCAATGTTCATCTCTGGACAAGGTTTTATCAAAGAATCCTGTGCTTTCTAATACTGAAGTTAAGCGGGCTCAGGCCGCAGTATGGGATAGTTTAAAGAATGACTATGACAACTATAGAAAAGCACTGGCTGAGAAATGCGATCAGTGCGCTTCCAAATATTACCAATCAGCGACAGAAACGGTAAGTAAGAACTTAAAAATAGAAGACGATCAAAAAGTCGATCCAAATTTAAAAAATGATTCGTTAAGAGTTCTTCAGGCATTTCAAAAAGATTCTTATGCTGAAGCATTGAACGCGTTACTATATCCCGAACAATGTAGTAAAACGGCAATCCCTTTTACGGGTTATGGGAAAACAACTGTTGAATCATTTCCGGATAATCCAAAAGGTGTGACCACCGCCAACCTGTTGGAAGAAATTAAAAAAGTTCTTCAGAGAAAGCAGCCCGTTCTTCTTGAAGATATTTGTGTTGCTGAATGTGCGAGTACGGATCCCCAAAACCCGCCTCAGACTCACGCTGTAGTAATTGCGGGATATCGCAAGATTTGTTCAAAAAAAGAACCTACGAAGTGCCGGACGGCTCTTAAGGTAATAAACAGTTATGGCGCGAGTTGGCAGAAAAACAATAGTGATGGATGGGTGGAATCTGAGCCGTTGCTCGGTTCGATCAAGATTAGTAATGCGTCCATGAGTTGGCTTGCAGATAAAAAGTAAACTAGAGGATCTCGTATTATTGCACCAATTTGAAGATATCTTTGAGGGAAGCTGCTTGACTCCAAAAGTGACTCTGATAGGGTCAGCTCCCTTATGAATAAAGACTTCATGATTCGAGCGGTTGAGCTCTCTAGAAAAAATATGCAAGGTGGCGCTGGCGGTCCTTTTGGGGCTGTGGTTGTTAAGGATGGTAAGATCATCGGTGAAGGTTGGAATAAAGTAACTTCTTCCAATGATCCGACGGCACATGCTGAGGTTTCAGCGATTCGCGATGCTTGCGCTAATGTTAAAAACTTTTCTTTGGATGGCGCTGAGATCTACACAAGCTGTGAGCCTTGTCCTATGTGCTTGGCTGCGATTTATTGGGCGCGTATTTCTACGATCTATTACGGAAACACTCGCAAAGACGCTGCTGACATTCAGTTTGATGATGATTTCCTTTATCAGGAAATTCCTAAAGACATTAAAGACCGCAAAGTCCCTATGATTCAGTGTGGTCACACAGAAGCTCTTGCCGTATTTAAAGAGTGGGAGAATAAAACCGACAAGATCCCCTACTAAGGTCTTGTCGAGTTTATAAACAGGACTCCAATCTAGGTTCGCTTTTGGAGACAATAGAGGAATGAAGTACTTTTCATTCCTCTTTTTATTTTCAGCCCTCTTTATCTTCACTTCCTGCGCCACCGTTGAAAAGCAGATCCCTCGTGATATCGCTTCCCTTCAGTCTTCAGGTGCCATGGAAGGCATTTGGTTCCTACAAGGAACTAGTTCCACACGTGGTCCTTACAACGGTGAACTTGAACTAAGAAAATCCAGCGACGGCACATACGAAGCAATTCGTATGATCACTTACATCAACTACTTCTATGATGGCTTGAAAGTGCAAGAAGTCTGGACAGGTAAAGCTGTTGCGGCTGGCGACACCTTGGTGATGAGTTATGATTTGCGCCAAGCAGACTTTATCGAAAAATTAGGTTCGCAAAAACGAGAGCCATCAGATTTCAAAAATCCCATCACCGTTGTCACGCGCTTTACGGTTACCGATAAAGGGTTGGCGTCGCAGTTCTCGGATAAAAAAGTTTCTAACTATACTGAGTGGATTACGACCAGAAGAAACCTTGAAGCTAAACCTTTGTGGATGAATCTTCGCACGAACATTGATGCTCAAGGTCCGAAAGTTCCGTTGGCGGTACGTGGAGTGATTAACCTCTTTAAAAGAGACGTGGGATTTACAAAAGATCCGTTCGTGCAATCCTTCAAAAATAGAAAAGAGTTCAAAGAAGAACGCCCGTTCATTGTTTTTGATCCAACTGATTACGTATTCTATCAAACGAATAAAGATATCATCCGCGTCGTAAATAAAGTGACAGATGATATTTCTATCACCGAGGCTTCTGTAAAAAGAAATGCCTATTCTCCGACGCTTAAAGAAAAAGCTATCAGCTATGAAAAGAACACCGTCACTCATCACATTAACGAAATCGGAATGGTTTCTAAAGCTGACGTGGACGCGAATGGGAAATTGATTGCTTATCGCTATGATGGGGATTCTGCTTTGTGGACAGGCATGTACATTGGCTCTCAGTCGATGCGCTATCTTGCAACCAAAGATCCTGAAGCTTTGGCAAATGTTCGTAAATCTTTGCGTGCGATCTTTATGCTGATTGATATCACGGATGATCCAAAAGAATTTGCGCGAACTTTGATGCCTTATTCACCGGGAGAGCCGATTCCAAATAAATGGCATCAAGGTAAAGGCATTTATTCAAACATGCTTTGGCTTGAGGGTGGCAATAACGATATGTACAAAGGCTTAACTCACTCGATGATGTGGGCGAGCCTTGTCATTCCGGAAACGGATCAAGAAATCTGGTCACACCTGCGCGATAAATCACGTCGCTTGATGGGTTTAAGAACTTTTGACGAAAAGCCCCAGAATCAAGCACCAACGTATGGACTTGTTGCGCTTCTTAACAAAGATAAGCACGCGCATGATAAATACGTATCTACTTACAAAAAACTATCCTGGAAACCATCAAGTTATAGCTTCGATACGACTTTCTATTGGCACGGAAGTGCTGATTGGAGCGGAATCAACTTAGGATTGGTGGGTGATATCACTGATATCATGATTGCCGATCGCCTGGGTGAATCTAAAATCCGCGATCGTCTGCGTGAACGCCTGATGGATTCGTGGGTGACTTATAGTCCCGCGCAAAGACATTTGCTGACCATGGTTGCATACGGCTTTGCCTATTCCCATGGAACAAGAGGTGGAAACTTCAGGGAAGAAAGCAGCGATGATAAATTTATGACTTCCTTGTCCCAATCGGTTTGGGGCTTAAGAGAAATCCCTTATCCTCGCCCGAACCTGGATGTCTCCATCAACCACTCCCTGCGCCCGGATTGGTGTATTTCTCCGATCCCACGCCTCTTCTGGAAGGGTTTAAAGCGCCCAGAACCTCCGGTTGAGTACTTCTATCAAGGTCTTTATAACTACCCGGTATTCGAGCACCAGGCCTTTACTTCCAATTTCGTTTGGAAGGATACTGCCTTTGGGTTTAAGGACGATCACTCGCGTGGCTCAGAAAACGCTGGCGTAGACTACCTGTATGCGTATTGGCTCGCGAAATACGCAGGGATCCCTAACTTTGAATAGCGTTTTGAAAGATCTACCCACTCGCAAGAATGATTGAATTTCCGACTCGGGGGAGTTAAAAATCCCCCTATGAAAAAGACCGGCAGAGACTCTAAAGAGCTAAAAAACTTCGCCCTGGGTGAAGCTAAAACAGATTATCCCCAAACATATTCTCCAGAAGCCCTTGAGGCCTTTGATAACAAAAATCCAGGTAAGATTGCTTGGACAACTTTTGTTTGCACAGAGTTCACTTCACTTTGTCCAAAAACAGGTCAGCCTGATTTCGCAAAAGTTTTTATCAACTACATCGCTGATAAAAAAATGGTGGAATCAAAATCATTGAAACTTTATTTGTTCAGCTTCCGCAACCATGGCGATTTTCATGAAGATTGTATTCAGACAATTTGTGACGACTTGGTGAAACTTATGAAGCCTAAGTACATCGAAGTTGTCGGTGAATTCACTCCGCGCGGAGGGATTGCGATCTTCCCTTATGCAAGCTACGCTTGTAAGGACAAGTTCTATCAGGACTTGTGGAAAAAACGTCTGAGTGAGTTCGCTCCTGGCAAGTATTCCATGGAGTTGAGCAAGCTCTACTAAGAGGGCTTCATGAAACAAAATCTTCCCCAAGAACTTACGAAACTTGTTGATTGGTCAGTGACGGAATTGGGGAAGGTGATTGAGTTTGCAGTCGGCAAGTCCGGCTTTAACCGCATCGAAAAAATCCGTCGCTATATCAAGTCCCCCGCCGGTCAATCCCTTGAAGGACTCAAATCGCTTCAAGAAGAACTCGCAAACTTTTCCGAAAAAGAACAATATCAAATTGCCCATGCCTTTGCTTTGATGCTTGAGATTATCAACTCATGTGAAGCTGCCTATCGCACGTACCGACTTAGAATAGAAGATCGAGATATCGAATCCATCACACACAGCTATGGGCGTATTATTCACGTCCTAACGGCGCATCCCACGGAATCCAGGAACCCCGATGCTCTTTATTACTTTAAAAAAATTCAAAAAGTATTGGAGCGCCGACTCGAGCACGAATCGGATTTGGATGAGCCAGAACTGAATTTATTGATTAAATGGGTGTGGAATATTCCCATGTCCAAGCAGCGAAAACCTTCGGTCATGGACGAGGCTGAATACATTTACAATCTGGGCTTACAAGACGAGATCATTGAGATGTACATCAAGCAACGATTGGCTAAACATCCGTTTTACATTCGCACTTGGGTGGGAGGCGATAAGGACGGCCATCCCGGTGTTGACGAAAATACCATGTTGCAAAGCTTGAATATGTCTCGGGGACTTTTGGTTAACTGGCTGACTCGTGCCTTTCGCGAATATCAAAAAGATCTGGAGCCCTTGCTTCGAAATAAACGTTTTGATGCCACGTCTTCTGGTTTGATAAAAAAGCTTGCTACAGAAATTCTTCAGACATCTGCAGGTCTTAAGAAAATTGAGACGAAAGATGCCAATAGACTTCACCGTCTAAAAGAGGCCTTGCTCCGTTTAAATGTAGAGCAAAGAAAAACTTTTGGCGTAGATTCCCCCGTGTTGATTCGCATTCACGCATTCTTAAAATCATTTCCGGGAATGGTGGTACCTCTCGAACTTCGCGAGGACAGCGGGCTTGTGCATGAAGCTGTGGATAACCCCGGAAAAAGTTATAACATTTCCCGCATGATCAAAACACTTTCCAGAATATCCCCTGATCATGATCCTAAATTTTATGTCCGTGGCTTTGTCTTAAGTAACTGCGAATCTGTAAGAGACATTGTCGCCGGAATGAATTTAACTAAGCGATACTTGGGAGATTACCGGCTGCCCGTTGTGCCACTTTTTGAAAGTGCGCACTCATTATCCGAAGGCAAATTCATTATCACCGAATTTTTAGGCAACAAATCCCACCGCGTAACTGTAAATAAAAAGTGGTCAGGAAAATTGGAGGTCATGCTTGGTTATTCTGATTCTTCTAAAGAAAACGGCGCTTTTGCTTCAAGATTTCTAATTAAGTCGGCAGTGACGGAATTAGAAAAGGTTATTAGCTCGCATGATATCAAGCCGATATTTTTTCATGGCTCAGGCGGAAGTATTGAGCGCGGAGGCGGCTCTGTTCAAGAGCAAACTGACTGGTGGCCTTTATCGGCATTAGAGGTTGTGAAGGTCACCGTTCAAGGCGAAATGATTTATCGCAGTTATACGTCTTCTGAAATCTTAGAGCGCCAACTTGATCGCTTCATGGTGGCAAGAGACCGCCAAGTCAAAGCCGCTCGAAAGTCATCTTCTGCGCGCATAGATCAGGCTCTTAAGCGCATGGCCGAGGCAACAAAGGCAAAGTACCAGGAAACTTTGAAGCAGCCGGAATTTCTCCACATGATCGAGGAAGCTACACCGTATTCGTATCTAAAAGATTTGCGTATGGGATCTCGTCCCTCAAAACGCCAAGGCCCAGTGCAGTTAAAAAGTTTGCGCGCAATTCCTTGGGTTTTGTGTTGGACTCAAACTCGTACCTTGTTTCCTACCTGGTGGGGCGTTGGAAGTTTTTGGAAAACTTTAAATAAGACTGAGAAAGCAATTTATAAAAGAGCTTTTAAAGAATCCCCGCTTTTTAGCTCTTACATAAAAGTCTTAGGCTTTACGCTTGAAAAGATGGACCTGAATATCTTTGGCTTATATTTGGCGAACTCGAAACTGCCTGTGGAGCTACAAGACAAGTATTTGCAAGACTTCCAGCAAGAATTTAAAGACTGCAAAAAAGCGATGCGAGAAATCACGGGAGAAAGAAACCTTTTGTGGTATAGACCGTGGTTAGGGAAAAGCATTTCACTGCGATCCCCACTGATTCACCCTCTCAATATTCTACAGCTTATAGCCCTTAAGGAGCGAAATTTACTACTGCTTCGAGAGACCGTGACTGGGGTGGCTAGCGGTATGTTAACCACAGGCTAAGTGCCCCAAAAAGCATAATGTAAATATCTTTTACACTCCTCCTTACCCCGTTTCTAATAGGATGCAGGGGGCGGGGGCCTGTAATTTGAACATAGGTTCGTGGATTCAATAATTTACGAACCAAAGGATCTCTCAAATGTTCAAACAATCCATTCGCGGCGCAGTGACAGTTTCCCTTCTTTTGATCGGCCAAGCTTCGTTTGCAAGTTTGAAGCTTTCTGAAATTAAGAAGTGTATTTCCAATGAAATGGACGTCGTGCGCGTGGTTCACCCCTTGAAGGCCGAGTACTTAAGAGCGGAACGAGATGGATCTGTCACTGAGCTGATCAACATGCTTAAGGAAGACACGGAAGATCTTGATATGTTAACTGAAGCGGAAGCAGCAAGCACTCGTGGTAAAGCGCTGACGAAGGAAATCGGTGAAATTGAAGATGTACTGGAACAATCTAAATCTTGCGCTGACGCCCGAAAGGCGATGTTAAAATTCGCAAATATTTATGAGAAAAAACCGCTTCTTTCTTTGAGTGTGTTCTTTGAGAAAGGCGTTCATGGCGATTCCGAGTTGCAACAATGGAATGCAGAAGCCAGAGAGTCATTGAAAAACGCAGGTTACATTAAAGCCCTTGCGAACTTTGAGGCTTCCCGTCACCCAGCTCTGGCATTATTGTTAGCGTCTGGTGAAACGACGTCGGTTCTTGATGAGCAGTTTATGCTTGAGCGTGATGAAACAATGAAGTCTGCATTAAAAGCTATTGTCGGCGAAGATGCGTCTGCTGATATTTTGGAAGAAAGACTTGCGGAAAAAATGCGTAAGGAAAGCGTAGCTCGTATGTCGGCGGTATCAGCTGCGGCTAACGAGCTTATTAGAAAATAAACGGAAATCCTTTAAGTTTTTAACTAGCAACCTTGCCACGAACTCGGTTGCTAGTAACAAACCTATCCAATATAAATCCATCAGTCTTGGATTGTCTTTAAAGTGAAGCGACCAATCGGAAGCCCACGGCAGAAATGCAAACTCCACAAAATAGCAAAGTCCAAAGAATCGATTCCATGCAAGATTAGATAGAAATCGAACGGCCCTGAACTGTCCCAAATAATCATTCACCTGGTTTAAACAAGCCAGTCGAATCCAAATGAGTACGACGGCAAAACGGCTCCAAAAAAACCATAGGTCCCCGGAAAATACGTAATAATAAAATCCCGTCGGCGTGATGGAAATATCTGGATTCATGGGAAACAAATAAATCAATATCAAAGCGACACTTAACAGAACACTGGGTTCATTCTTAAACCCACGATAAATCCAAGCCTGCGTGGGCTCCATGCGAATGATTCTTCCCATGCTGAAACCAAAAACAGGAATAGAGAGCCAAGGTAAAAGGCCCCAGCCTATTGTAGAATTCACATTCAGATCCCCGACTAGCATCTGATCAATGAATGGGTTGAAGTTAGTTTTTAATCCCTGATACCAATCGATCGGAACACAAAGGGATGCTAACGCCAGGTTGCTTGCGACAAATAGAAATTTTCGATTCTGCGGAAACGCCTGAACCACCAAAAGACTTACGAATAGATAAGCATAAAGATTCCAGCTCCAGATTGCGACATCTGCGTCTGCTTGATCGTGAATCATCATTCCGACCAATCCCGTTCCAACTAACAGATATCTTGCCCAGTTAAACTTCGTCTTGGAATAACCAATCAGAAAAAAAGATACGAGGGCGAGGATTAACCCTGAATATCCCCAATAATTTAAAAAAAACGGGGTCAGCAATCCGAATACCGACTCAGATGCGGTAAAGAGCATTTTGGATTCGCCAAAGGATGTCTCCCACACATGATAAAAAGTTACGACCAGTATGGCGCAGGTGCGGAGCAGATCCAGAGCGTAAAATCTTTGGCTCTTCATTCCCACATCCTTGGCAGTTGTGGCTTAAACAAGGAATTGACCAGCTCACTGCTGGCATCAGGTAGACGCACGGTTTTGTATTCTTTGCCTAAGTTAAGATTTAAATCACTGACAAAGCGATTCGAGGCAAATACAAAACTTTCTGTATTTTCATAGGCAATAACATTTGCGAATGGCACAGCTTTTAGAGTTGAGTTTATGATCGTCGCACTTTCATTCGTCGGAAAATCAAAAACGATAAAGCCATCTGCTGTTAGACGGTTTTTGATGATGCGATAGAATTCCAGGCTGTAGAGCTTGGACAGTTCAACACTGTAGGGATAAGGGAAATCCAAAAAGACAGCGTCCCACGATCTTTTAGATTCTCGCAAGAAGTGAAAGGCATCATCGGTGACAAGCTCAACGCGTGAATTGCTTAAAGAGTTTTCATTCAGGGCCACCCACCGTGGATCTTCCTTGGCCATTTTTAGAATCAGAGGGTCTAACTCCACCATTGTGATTTCGGTTTCACGCGGTAAAGTTTTAAGTGCATCTCGCAGTAATAGTCCGTCCCCGGCACCCAGGATCAAAACTCTTTTGGGAATGTTTTGTGCGATTTTTAATGATCCTTGTAAAAATGCTTCGTGATATGACTTTTCGTAACGTGAATCGAATTGAAACTGACCATTTAGCCACAGACTAAAAAAGGGCCCGTTTTCATCTTGGCCATTAACCAAGTCGATGGCCTGATAGGGACTTAGGCGCCTTGTGACTTTGATTTCTTTGTCGATTCCACTGAAATATTCACGTAAGTCATTCTTGCTGGTCACATTTTTGGGATAGTCACCGTAGTATCGAATTCTTAGAGAAAGCTGCTGTAAAGAACTTTGCACCAGAGAGAATACGAGAATGACTGTGATGCTAGCCGCGACAACGCCGAAAGCGCGTTTGGCATTTGGCACCTGCGCTGTCAGATAGAGACAAATTCCTCCGCTTACGAGAGCAATGAGGATCGCAGTTCCATAGATTTCAAATCTTGGAATTAAAATCAAAGGCACCGCAACGGAGGCTACTAGAGCTCCGAAATAACTGAATGCGAGAATTTGATTCAAGTGAGTTTGATTATCTGGGTCTTTACGCAGTCTGAAAAGCAAAGGTGTTTCAAATCCAGTCAGATATCCCAATCCAAGAGAGAGGAATCCTGTAGCTAAAACAAAAACCATCATGAGCGGACCAGCTGGTAATCTAATCCCTGAAAACTCAATCAACTCAAGGCTTGGGATAAAGAATAGATAAGTCACCAGCATGGGAGCAATAGCTCCCAAAATCATTAAACAGACTTCGACTTTCAAAAGATCAGCCAAAGGATTTTTCGCACGAGCTGATTTTTTGCTGCCTAAACCAATACCATAGATAAAAAGTGCCGATGATAGACAAAAGCCAATAATTTCTTCCTGAAGAAAAACGGCGAAAGTTTTTGCCATGAGACTTTGATAGGCGAATCCACAAAATGATAATGCAAAGGAGAGCACTTTTAATTTACGATGATCCATCTTGCGATTTGCTCCTCGTAAATGAATAGATTTTGAATTACTGCCCAGGTGACCACTAGAAAAACCACGCTCACTAGGGGAATTTCAAACTTTCTGAGTGCCTTATCTTGATATCCCCAAAGTAATCCACATATCCAGGCAAGAGCGAGATTCGCTAGTGCTAAAAACAGATTTACTTGCAGAGATCCAAACTGACGATTTAGAAAAAGAGCGAACAGCAGTCCTGCGACAAACATTCCGAAATAATCGACAAAGAGTGCTTTCTCGGCTTTATCCGCAGAGGAAGAGTCGGACTCCAGAATACGCAGTAGCAGCGGCAATTCCATACCAGATAAAAATCCGATCGCTGTGATCAATCCATAGCAAACTGCTGGCGAGACTGATTTTAAATTCACATCACTATAGACGAATACCAACGGAGACACGATGGCTAAGGCAGCTAAGGCAACTTCTATCCAGATAAAAACCTTTTTAGCATTCATTCGGACAGGAGCGAAGTAAGCACCCGTTCCCATGGAGGCGATATAAATTCCGGTCGTCACTGTGTACTGCTGAACTACATTTCCCCAAAGCACAGAAAGAACGTTCGCTAAGACTAACTCATAAGCATAGCTGCAAAATGCTGTGATAAACACGAGCAGCAGAATGAAGCGAAAGTGCAACGAGCCTTTCATGATCTAGTACCCTTGAGTGGTAGTTGCGGGACGAGAAAATATATAGGTCTGACGAATCAGCTCATCGTTAGAGCAAGAACCGCCGTTTTTTACGCAAAACGAAACTTTTAGACACTGATATTGGGCCATTCCGCAATCAGGTGCTTCGGGGCGGTTTCGCATGCCCATATTAATTGGAATACTATTCACCGAGGCCGGAGGCGGAGCTGGCGCAAAACTATCGAGTGAGGCGTTTGCAGTTTGAAATGACATCTCTTGAACTACCTGGCGCGTGGCTTCTTTAAAAACTTCCAGCTGTTGATCAAAGGATTTGGGTTTCGACGAAAAAGCAACCATCCATTCGTGGGCAGATTGAAGATTGACCTGCAGGCTGCCAGCTTCTAGGCAAATATCAAGCCCTGCATTCAAGGAGCGTTTGCTGCAAATGCCGTTTGCGTACTCCCAGCAAAGACGAACGGCTTTGGTGCCACTACCGATCGTAATTACTTTACCGGGACAACCATAGTCATCCTTTACGGCCGTACCGCCACTTTGCGGGGGAGCGTCTTGTAAATAGTTTGCCTTGTCGTAAGCATTCTTTAAAGAAATACCAAAACTTTCAATGGCATTTTCAGAGTCATAGAATGCCCGGGATTTATCATAACTTTTATTCAAAGTTCCCATCTTGGAAATAACACCGACGATGATGACACCAATGACGACTGCGATGGCGACAACCAACATCGCTCCTGCGAAACCTTTTTCTGAATGAAGAGTTTTGGGCATCATAAAATCAACTCCTAGTTTCTCTTAAGCTGCCCGCTCGGGTAGGAAGGTTTTAAGAAATAAATCAAATCATAGGGTCTGCGATATAAAGGCCTGCGTTGCGCGCGCAATGTATTTGGTGTTTCGGCAGTTACACTCATTTGCGCAGACGAAAAACCTAGAACGTTATCTCTAAAGACGACTCTGATCACACGTTCAACGTCTTTGTAAGGACTTGTGGTCATGCAGGCCGCTTGAGTCATCGCAGCTGGAGGACACCAAGTGAAATCACGTTTGCTATTCGTTTGCGGAAGATATTCCCTGACGGTGACTTTGAAAGTGACCGAAGAGAGGCGAAAACGTTGTGAAACATTAGGATCTTGATCTGGACTGTTCATGTCGAAGCGTTCAACTTCTTTTTCGGTGGCTTGAAAATCGACGATGGAACCAAACCATAAGTCATCCCGCGTGGGCGAAATGGTAACGGTGCCCGCTGCTTGGGATCTTCCAAGATCGATATATAAAATTCCGTAAGTTTTAGCGGTGGGTTTTTGAAAGTAAATTCCCGTAGGTAAAAAACGATCTCCCACGCTGGGAACACTGGTGTAGGTGCTAATCAAAGTGTCTCGTAAGAAGAACCCAATAGTATCGACGGAAGCAGTAGCGGTAGCAGCATTGAACCCGGTGGATGCCAAATAATCTGCTCTGACAAAACCCGTGTTCTGGCTGGTTCCAGATGGACTCCAACCGTTCAGATTTTTTCCACTGCCGTCTTCGACGTTAATTCCCTGTGAAGCAAAATGCTTCAGGTAAAAGGAAATTTCGTTTAACTCTGATTCAGATTGGATTCGATTGGTAATCGCCTCGTTTTGATTCGTGGCCATGCTGATCAGGGCACCGACACCATACATAAGCACCGAACCCAGCACGACGGAAAGAAGCAGCTCTACAAGTGAAAAACCTTGTTGCCCCAAATACCCACTGTTAGAATTAAGAAAGCAACTTGATTGGCTTTCTGTGGGGGATTTCGAATGTTTCGTAGAGACAGGTCTATAAATCATAAATGCGTCTCTGGCTTTTCCGCTCTTGAGATGATGGTTGCGATCGGTATCCTTGCCACGATCTTCATTCTAGCAATGCCTTTCTTTAGCCAACAAGGGAAAATTATCAAAGAGATGAGAACGTCTGCGAGCTGTCAGGCGGTTCTGGACACGGCCTTCTCGAGAATCAATTCTTTCGGAAATTCTTTAGACAGTTATCAACCAAAAATTAATGCGTCGATGGCGAACACCACAGGCGCCATGGCAGCTGGTTCCAGGGTGTTTCTGCCGCCCGATATTCCCGTAGATGCTTATGCATTTGATCCCGATTTTAAAGCTCAACGAAACAAAATGTTTGATCTGGCCCCGGGTCGTATTTTGTATTCAACAAATCCGGGCAAACAAATCAAGATTCCGCAAAATGGTGGAACAACCAAGAATGTTCCTATTCAACATGACGGTATCACACTGTATACGCCACTCTTGCTGAAGGGTTCGATGGAGTACTTGGCCACGAAGTATAATTCCGGCTATTGCTCTGCATTTTCTCCTGTGACACTGTTAACAAGTGTGGACAGTCAAGCTTTGAACAATCAGTTTCAAGGTGGTCTTAAAAATTTAAATATCTCGATGAAAGTGAATCGTTACGATCTGGCTTCAAATAATGCCAGTGGAAATTGCGGCACATTCTGGCCAAGACCCCGCAACGGTGGCCGAACTAATGTTACTTATGAGCCGCAATTTGGTTATTCGCCAACGACTCGTCAGATTATTGGAATTTTTCCAAGCTGGATGGATGATAAAGATGGTTTCCGCGTCACACTGAGAGCGAATTTTACGAATGACAAAGGTCAATCAGAAACCTGTGAAGGCACGAAAAACTTTTCTTTGCCGGAAGATAAGCAAAATGTCGTCGATTATTTTTACGACGTAAACTACGTCAAGAACTCGGCTGCAGCACCGGGTGCTATCGTTGATAACTACAGCCGTATTAATGGACTTCGTAAGGGGACTGAGTGTTCAGGTAAAACCGATTGTTTGGGACATCCTTTTGAAACGATCCTAACGAACTTACAACCATGGAATAACAGCCCTAAGTGGCCCGAGAATCGTGATCGACCGCTCTGTTCACAAACGCCCGCGAACTCGATGAAAATGGTGATCACGTTCCGTGTTTATAATACGCAAAAAGATGGTGGTGTGATCCCAATGTGTATGGATACTTCTTACCAGTGGTTCAAAGGAACTTCAGGTAATTGGTGCCCAGGCTCCTACAATGGTGGAGCTGAAACTAGCTTTGATAAATCTTGGGATACGCGTTACACAGGTTGGGTTCCTTGTGAGCAAATGCAATTTTGTAACTCTCGACCCGATCGTGTCGAGGTTACTAAATCAGCTGACAAAAATTTTAAATTTCCAGGGCTGAATGCCAATCAACCTTACGTAGAATACAAATATATCTATGACAAGATTTCAGGAGATAAAGCCAATCCCCGTATGTGGGGTTGCGAGATTAAATTTGGTATTGCTTCAATCGACCTGGCAGGAAATTTAAGTTACGTACCTGCGCAAGAAAAGATGATGGATTCGCCAGGTATTGCTGGAGACCGTCGGCCTCCCATAAAAGAAATCAATCCCCACGTCTATTTCAAACCTCCTCCTTGTTACACTTGTAACTGTAAGCCATGTAAAGGTGGTAAAGGTCTTTTCGGTGGTTTGTTTAACTGGATTCTGTTCGCTGTGTTAGTCATCGTATCTGCTGGTACTGCATTTGCTTTGACGGCATTGATCACGGCGGCAGTCATCGCGGGAGCTACCGCAGGTGTGATGTGCTATAACGGCGGTTTAGGATGTAGCTCTGACGGCGGTAAAAACTATGCTCCGGACACGTCAGGAGGAAAATACCGATCCTGCGATGATAGTAATAATGGCTGTAAGTGCGGTAAGAAGTGTAACATCATCAGGCCGCCAAGTCCTGGTTGGTCATCACCTCTGGATGATGCGATGGATATTTCACAGCTGGAAAAGAACTCTTGTGTGCCAGGAAATACTTTCTATGTGGATAACACGGCATACACGAGTTTGAATGGTATTAAGCCACAGTTTGGATACAAAACTTCCAAAGGTGCCGGTAATGGATATGAATACAACATGGATCCAAACGCTAAAGTCACTCCAGGTGATGAGCTCCTGTATTCTGTATTCGATTCTAAGAACAAACAATTCTGTTATGCAGCTGTTCGCTGTTCTGCGGGTAAATTCCAGGCAATTAAGGAAAGCAGCGAAATAACAGGCGACAACAATCTATATCCATTGATGGGATGTTTCCCTGTTAAAGTCGGAAAAAGAATTACTTTTAATAGCGGAAGCCCGGGTATTGCCCAGGGCGGAAATGCATGTTTGGAAGTTCAGTTTAATAAGGGCCCGCAAAATCCCGCGAATTTAAAACTGTGGAAGTGGTCTGACTATAACGAACAATGCAGTGTGACTTCTTCGACGGGATCGCTATCAACTGATCCGCGAGTAGTTGGTGGATTCTGTCCTACGACTTCCACAACAGTTATTGCCGGTGCTCAGTATAGTAATACAGGTGCGGGATGTTCTAATCCGACAGCAGATCCAAATGACCTGGTGGGAGTGAACTTCGCTTGTAAGGATACGAAAATTTATTGGGATCCTTGCGCAAATACTTCGACTAATTCCAAAAACGGAACGATGAGCTGTGCGAAGTGGTGCTATGCGGATTGTAAAGTTCCTGATTACGTACCAGAGCATCCGTGGTTGGATGCTCCACACAATGTTCAGCGCTATTACGAAGACATGGGATCAGGCGACGCCGGATTGCCGTTCTGCACGATGGACCGCACGTTGTTTGATGCTAATCTGTAAGTATGTCTGAAAAAAGCACGAGAATTTACGGTTTTGATATTTTAAGAATCGCCACGGTGATGGCGATTCTTTATTTTCACGTCTGGCAATATACGTTTTTTCAAGATGTGATTTCGCTTCCACCAGAAATATCAAATTATCATAACCTTACAGGTTGGGTCGGTGATGTCTTTAAGTACGGTGGGCTGTTCATCGTCGCTTTAAGTTTCTTTTTGATTGGTTTGAAAGCGCGTTCTCAACACAAAATGAGATTCTTCGTATTGATCGCGGGGCTTATAGGTTTGCAGGTTTCTACGGCGGATAATCCGATGGATCCGACGACGTGGGACTGGGACGTCTACTCGTACTTAGTTCTTTCGTATATCCTTGTGCTAGCACTTCCGCGCAAGGCGATATTGCGATGGCCATTTGTTGCGGCAAGTATCGCGCTGTTATGTATTCCATACGAACAGTATGCGCCATTATTGAATATTCCAGAAGCCATTCAGTTTTCCGGTTGGAATTTGATGCCATGGTTGGCACTGCCAGTATTGTTTCATTCGGCTGGAGTTTTGTGGTCTCAAAAAACACCGGGCTTTTTTCAAGCGATGCACAAATGGGAGTGGCCCGTGTGGGTTGCTTTGATTGCGTTGCTCTTTGTGATTACGCCTGACTATGGACCTTTCCCTGCAGGGCCGGGGTTTGAAGGTTACGTGTTTAAACAGAAACCATTGATGTTTTGGAAGCACTTTATCGTCTTTGCATTTTTGATGAGGTTGAGTTTAGACCCTGTCATAAATTCCGCTCTTGCAAGAATCAAAGGTATGTCGCAGTTTTCGAATCTTGCTTGGAACAAACACCTGGGCGTTTCGTACTTTATGCACTTGGCATTATTACCAATGGGACAACACTTAATGGAGTTCTGGGGCCATTTCCCTGGAACATTTGATTGGCTCTGGTTGTTTATTTTTATATCCGTGGAAATCATTGTGCGAGCCATGTTTGCGATGCGCTTAACGGTGAAAGCAAAAGTTGCTCAACTGATGCGATAGTTACTTGCCGACTGGAACGGCGATCACTTTCAAATAGAAGTGACCTTTTGTGGTAGAAAATGGGATTAGCATACCCGCTGATCCCTGCTTGCACTCGATCATACTGTCAGCACCAATCAAAACTTTTGGTACAGTCAGCTGGACACCAAAATTTGTGATCTCAGATTTCGCATTACCAAAGATGATGTTGTTAATCTCACCGACGGCATCTTGGTTTTCAGCGTTCAACTCTGTCTGCTCTTCCATCAACATTGTCGAAACGACTTCCAGGTAGCTCGCTTTATCAAAAGAGATAGCAAGATATCCCTGGTAAGACTGAGACTTGATTTCAACGACAGACGAGATTTCACCCTTGAGCGCATCGTGGGGAGATTTCGTTTCAGGTTTACCCATCGTGATATTCTGAACGCCGAATTGAGCAAAGACGTTCATCGTGGCTTTGATCACGGCATTTATGACTCGAACATCCACTGCATATTTAGCTTGAGGCGAAGTTGCTGCCGCTGGAGCTGCAGATGCAGGAGCGGGTGCTCCTTGATTCAGACACTTTACCATTGCATTTACCAGCTCATCCGGATTGATCGGCTTTTTTAGCAAGACACAGCTTTGCAAAGTATCGGGAAGTTCTGAACTTTCTTTTTGCGTGACAACGATTAGATTTGCGTCCTGGGTATTCTTATAACTATGAAGACCATAGACAAAGCCACCATCCATTAAGCGTGGCACTTCGGTGTCGATCAGAACCACATCAAATTTTTGATTTTCAGTTTTGATGGCAGCTTCTGCGCCATCTTTCGCGCGAACCACAATCGGTGCGACATTAGAATCACGGAAACGATCGCTCAATGGTTCACGCACTAGATTCTCTAGGCCCGAATTGTTATCAACAATGAGGATGGTTTTTCTTGTCTTCATGGTTCGATCCGCTCAAGTTCTTTCTGCAAGGGTGAGGGAATTGCATGAAGATACCTGTTTCCCAATTAAGATATCGGCTTCAAGCAAAACTACTTTAACATTCTGTAATTGATCCGATTTGGTTTAAATTTCTCAAATTGAGACGCCGCCAAATGCGATTGAATCATCTCATTTCGAACAAATCTGAATTTATTCGGGCTTTTTGGGCGGTGTTTTTCTGGGAAATTGGAAATTGGAAGATTAGAGGATTTTTTTTGCCTGGCAAAAAAAATGGCGGAGAAGGAGGGATTCGAACCCTCGGTACACTTTTGGTGTACGAGCATTTAGCAAACGCTTGGATTCAGCCACTCTCCCACTTCTCCGCAGGCTACTTTTTGAGCTGAGACGTTAAATTGCCATAGCCCGCCCCCCAAATCAAGGATTGGGGGCCTTATAACGGGGTGCTTTTTGCAAATTTCTTTAAGAATGCTTGATTTTTTGATTACTGCGGCTTAAACATACGTCTCTTTCACAGTGCACTCGTAGCTCAGCTGGATAGAGTACTTGACTACGAATCAAGTGGTCAGAGGTTCGAATCCTCTCGAGTGCACCATTTTTTCCCCAATTTTTCTTATAAAAATCAATACCTTAGAAAAAAGAATCGCTATAGACTCTGTTTTGCAACGGAGGAATTATGGGTTTTAAATTTTGGCTGAAGGTCGCTTTCATGATCGGTTCTTTTGGACTGGTGATCTATGGAATGCAGCAATTGCGATCCTCCGAATTTGCCCGTGAGGCACAAAAAGATGACAGCGCCTTATCACTTCTTTTGGGTGGTGAAACTCGCCCGCTGAATTGGTGTTTGCCAGAGACGAAAAAGGTCGAAATCCTCTCTGAAAAAGGAGAGGTTTTGAAATCTCTAACGAGTGCTCAAGATATCAGTTCGGTGTGCGAGATCTTGATTGGTCCGATCTCCACAGATGTGGTTCAAAAATCCCAATTTAACCGCCGTTTGGTTGCTTCTGACGCCAAAGGCACCACTAAAACTTTGGAACAAGCGGCCAACTCACCATATTTTAGAGCGGATGAGATGCCTATGAGCTCCGTGATGCTGGAAAAAGTCCTGCAGCGCCTGTTGCAGCCCTGATTTCTGTTTGACAAGATAGGCCCAAAATAATAGTTTGGCTTTCACCGAAACGTTCAGAAGTAGCTCAGTCGGTAGAGCAAGCGGCTGTTAACCGCTGGGTCGGGGGTTCGAGTCCCTCCTTCTGAGCCATTTTTTCTTACTTCGGTAAGACACCAAAACCAGCCTTGAGCTGGTTTTTTAGTTTCTGGTCACATCCTGTTAAATACCTGTAATTTCTAAAGATATACCGAAACGATGCCCCTGATTGGCACTGTATTTCGGCTATACAGTCGCATCCCATTAATAGCGTTCTTATTGCTCCTCGCATCCTATTTTGGGGGCACAAAAGCTGCACTCTTGCTCCATGCAACCCCTTTAAGCAACTTTAACCATTGGAATTTTCAAGGACCACTCATGAAAACATTCCTTGTGAGCTCGACCGTCACTTTTGTTCCTGGCAACTATGAGGGATTTATCAATCACCTCGCAAAGAGCGATCGGGTGCATGGACTGATATTAGTTGAAAATCGCGATTGGAAAATTGCTGCGAAAGCACTGCTACTAATTATTTCGCTAGCGGCACCTCGCATGGGTATGCATCTTTTGAAAAATTATTTTGGCAAATCAAACGCGCGCAAAAAAGAGATGTTTGAAAAACAAGGAAAAGCATTTCGAATTGTTTCGGATATTAATTCCGTTGAGACTTTGAACTTCATCCAAAAAGAAAATGTTGAACTGATAGTTAACGCTCGCACGCGTTCTTTCTTTAAAAAAAATCTTTTGAAAACTCCACGCTATGGTTGCATCAACATTCATCACGGGCTTCTTCCCGAGCAACGCGGCCTTATGTGCGACTTCTGGGCTCATATGGAAAAAACATCGTTTGGATTTTCGATTCATCAGATGACTTCCAAGTTGGACGATGGACCGATTCTTCATGTTGGTGAGGTCAAGACCTCTCCTTCAAATTATATGACATCTATATTTGAAGGGTCTTTAATAGAATCTCAAGCGATTGAAAGTTTACTTAAAGATCTCGAGAAGAATAAAGCTTCAGAGAATATTTTTTCTGGGTTGGAAAATATCAAAACAGAAAAAACAAAATATCGCAGCAATCCTGGTTTGATGGATTTTTACAAACTTCAGTGGAGAGGTACTAAAATATGAAAACCATCTTTGCTCTTCATGGAAACCCGGGTGCCCCACAAGACTGGTCATTGCTGCAAAACTATAATGCGAAAATTAAAGCTGTTGATGCTTATTCAGATGATTGGATTCGCGAAGTTCAACAAAGCACTGAAAAAGTGATTTTACTAGGTCACTCGTGGGGTGCTTATCGTATTTTGAAGGCATTGCCGAAGATCGCAGCCCACGTTGAGAAAGTAGTGTTGCTGGCTCCTTATGTAAATATTGAAAGACCTCTTTCAGGAGTGGCGCAAGCTCTTTTAAAAACGCCATGGATCGGTGAGAAGCTGATTCAAGGTAATCATAAGAAAAGCAAAGACGGCTTTTTAAATGATTTGATCTATCCATTCAAAGTGGAAGGACTTCCCTACTATAAAGAAATTGAAAATCGCATGCAGCATTGGCAGATGTGGCAGAAAACGGCCCTTGTAAAAATGCAGATGCAAGCAAGTCCGTTGACGGCATCCGATATCTGCCAGACACCGATTACGGTTATTTACGGCAACGACGATAAAATCAGCAGCGCAGATTCTCAGAATCAAATTTTAAAACAATATCCAAACATCACCACCCAACATCTAGATAATGCAGGTCACGGCATGCTGTGGTCTCATCCGGAAATGATTTCGAAGGAGCTTTTAATGACATCCACAAAAATCGGATATCACGCTGGCGAGAAGGAACAGAACAATGTTATCAGCTATATGGAAAAGCACTTGCGTGAGTTTCCAGAGCGCATAGCTTTGCGTTGGGCTCGCCGCGAATCATTGATGCAGTGGAATGGCGATCCGAAAACTCCGTTTCAACATGATGAAATTAACTATAAAGACTTTTCCACACGTATTTCCTCATTCGCTCAAGGTTTGATGGATATCGGGATTCAAAAGGGTGACCGAGTTATTATCTTTTTGCCGATGAGCCTGGATATGTACACGGCGATGTTCGCGGTTCAAAAGATTGGTGCAATTGCCGTGTTCTTGGATTCCTGGGCACGCTCGCATCACTTGGGTGCTTCTGCTGAATGCGTGGGCCCCAAAGCCATGATCAGCTTTAAGATGGCATTTGATCTGGTAGATCAGGTACCGGAATTTAACTCCATGCCGATCCGTATTCTTTATGGCCCCGGCGAGAAATTCACTCACAAGTTTGAAACCTTGTTGAAAGCTCCGACTTCTCCGGTGTGCCCGGTGGAGTCTGAATTTTCAGCTTTAATTACTTTCACAACGGGTTCTACGGGTAAGCCAAAAGGTGCAAACCGTACTCACCGTTTCTTGTCTGCACAACATCACGCCTTGTCGCATGTGATTCCCTACACGGAACAGGACCGCGACATGCCTGCGTTCCCGATTTTCAGCTTGAATAATCTGGCTTCGGGTGTGACGACAATTTTGCCAGCCTTGGATTTGTCCGCTCCCTCAGAGCGTGATTCTGCGATTTTGGCCTGCCAAATTATCAATGAAAATATCAATTGCACGACACTTTCTCCGTCGATGCTGGTGGGCCTTGCGAAATTCTGTAAGGAAAAAGGTATCGTCTTAAACAAACTTCGCCGCGTGGTTACAGGTGGCGCTCCTATTTCTAAAGATGACGTAAAAGCCTTCTATGAAATCGCCCCACAAACTGAGCTGTGGATCTTATACGGCTCAACAGAGGCCGAGCCAATGGCCCATATCGAAGGCCGTGATATGTTGAAGGAATCAGGGCAGAAGGATCCAGAAATCATCGAAGAAGGTGTGAACGTCGGTCACATCAGTGAAGACGTTGATTTTAAATTCGTTATCAGAAAAGACGGCCCTATTGAGTTGAACAATGGTTCATGGACTGGCGTTGAAGTAGCTAAGGGTGAGGTTGGTGAGTTCATTTGTACGGGCGATCACGTGTGCCGCGAGTACTACAATAATGAAGCGGCCTTTAAGACGACAAAAATTTTAGATTCAGAAAATCGCGTGTGGCACCGTACTGGAGATTTGGCTTATATCGATCAAGATAAAAACTTGTGGATCGTGGGTCGTGTGAATAATGCGATTCAAAGAGCTGGTAAATACTATTTCCCGGTGACTGCTGAAGTTTTATTGAAACGAATGCCGTTTGCTTATCGTTGCGCGTTCTTGGGAATGGCTGATGATAAGCTGGGTGAAGCGACTTTTGCGGCGATTGAGCTTAAAGGTGATATTGATAAGGCGACTTTTGATTTCGAAACGGCTCGTAAAGAAATTCAGCGTGTGTTTGGAAAAAATGGCATTCCTTTGGATAAAATTCTTTTTGTCGACAAAGTGCCTATGGATCCGCGCCATCACTCTAAAGTCGAATATAAAGTCCTACGTGACCAACTTTCTCAACCAGGAGTTGTGATTGCGTAATTGGCTGATCCTTATCAAAGAACGCTTTAGCCCGTTCCAATATATTCCTATGATCGCCGCCTTTACGGTGGCGAATGGTTTGTATTTGGTGAAAACAGAAAGCATCGAGTGGAATTGGAGCCGTTTTACTATGGCTTTTATTCTAATGCTGTCGTTCTTTTTCAGAATGCGTTTGTTTGATGAAATCAAAGATTATGAAGTAGATTTGAAAATCAATCCCACTCGCCCCTTGGCTCGCGGTATTCTGTCGGTCACTCAAGTGAAGCATGCATTGATGATGCTGATCCTGCTTGAGTTGGCGGTTGCATCGCAATTGGGATTACCAAGCTTTTTGATACATGTCCTGGGTATAGGTTATAGCCTTTTGATGTATGAAGAGTTCTTTATAGGAGATTTACTTCGTCCTCATCTGACAACCTATGCTGTTTCTCACACTTTTGTAAGCGTACTTTTAGGCGTGTCTGCAGCTGTTGGTGTTGCGGGAATTACGGACCTTGCTACGTTATCGAAGCATGCTGCCTTCTTTTTGATGAACTGGTGTTTCTTTAACCTCTTTGAATTTGCCCGAAAGACCTTCGCTACTGAGGAAGAAAAAGAAAACGTTCCAAGTTATTCAAGTATCTTTGGAACTAAAGGTGCGTATCTTTTGTCGATCAGTCAGGTAGTGTTGGGCTTGGCGCTTTTAAGAGTTCAGTTTGGTGAATTCTTATTGTGGCCAGCTGCTCTCGCGGTCGTTTATTTGGTTGCGACTATTGCCTATTTAGTTAAACCGAAAGCGATAAACGCAAAACTTTTCCGCGGTGGCACAGGTGCCTATTTGCTGGGTCACTTCATCGTTATGTCTATTGTGCTAGGAGCATAAAATGTTGGTCACGAAAAAATCCACATTGTTATTTGCGAAGAATGAATCGGGCGGAAAAGGATACAACCTTTATTTAATGTCTCAAGCCGGTGTGCCCGTTCCTGAGTGGGTGGTCTTTGGTAAAAAATATTTTAACGAGTTTTTAGATTCCAAGAATATTCGTGCCGCTGTCTCTGCGAAAGTGGATCAAGTTATGGCGGGTTCTCTATCCCCGGCTCGGGCTGAAAAAGACATCCTGGAGATTTTTGATTCAACAGCTGCGACTGAATTCTTAAGTCAATCTGTGGACCAGGCCTTAACTATGTTGAGCCAAAGCACGGTATTTTCTGTGCGCTCTTCAGCGGCGGATGAAGACAGTGTTTCTCATTCTTTTGCAGGTCAGTTAAGCAGCTTTCTTTACGTCAGTGGTAAAGAGGACATTTTAGATTTTATCAAAAAGTGCTGGGCGTCGGCTTTCAGTGAACGGGCCTTAGTGTACCGCCAGGAAAACGGGATTGATCTTAAAAAGATTTCGGTATCTGTCGTTTTGCAACGCATGCTTGATCCAGATAAGTCAGGTGTGATGTTTACCTGTGATCCGGTTGCGAAAAATCTTTCGAACTTTGTGATCTCGTCTGTATTCGGCGTAGGAGAAGGCCTGGTTTCAGGTGCCTTGGATGCTGATTCCTATTGGTTAAACTCCACAACAGGTGTTTTGGATAAAAAAGAGATTGTTGAAAAATCAGAGCAGATGAAAAAATCTTCCTCTGGGCACTGTCAGTTGTTGCCAGTGGATGAATCAAAGAAGAACGCGTCTTCGTTAACGGATTCTGAATTAAATGACCTATATAAATGGGGAATCAAGATTCAAAATAGCTATCATCGTCCTCAAGATATCGAGTGGGCGATTCAGGACGGAAAACTGTATATCCTGCAAACTCGTCCTGTGACAAATCTGGAATCAGATTTAGTGGGTTATCCAAACCTTTGGGATAATTCCAACATCATTGAATCCTATGGTGGATTAACATCTCCTTTGAGCTTTAGCTTTGCTTTAAGAAATTATAAAGCAGTGTACGTGCAGTTCTGTGAAGTGCTTGGCGTGCCTTCTGAGATCATCAAGGACATGGATAACTATTTGTCTTACATGTTGGGATCTATCAATGGTCGCGTGTATTACAACTTATTCAACTGGTATAAACTTGTCGGTGTACTTCCGGGTTTTAAGCAGAACCGTGAATTTATGGAAACGATGATGGGAGTTTCCGAGTCTTTGACCGATGAAATCGCAAATCGTATCAAGCCGCACCCGTCTTGGGATACGCCATCAGGTAAGCTTCGTCAGATGGTGACGGGTTTCAACTTTATTAAATATCATTTTACGATTCAGACTGTGGTCGATGACTTCTTAAAAACTTTCCATCGCGATTACGATAAGTACCGCGCAATGCCTCTTAAAAGAATGCGTGGAGATCAGTTGATTCAGATCTATGCAGAACTTGAAAGAAATATGCTGGGTCGCTGGAAAGCGCCCATCATTAATGACTTCCTTTGTATGGTCCATTTTGGTTTGCTTAAAAAGCTTACGAATAAATGGCTTTCGGGTTTGGATTCGACAATTCAAAATGACCTGCTTGCCGGTGAAGGTGGGCTCGAGAGTGCCGAACCGACGAAGGCTTTGCTTCGCTTGGCAAGTATCGCCGCTAAGAATCCTGGTTTGAAAACATTGATAGAAACGACGGATCCTAAAGACGGTCTGGAAGCTTTGAATCAGTCAAACTTCGAAAACTTCTATCACCTGGTGTTGGATTATTTAGATAAATACGGTTTCCGTTGTATGAGCGAAATGAAGCTTGAGGAAATCGATTTGTTAACGGACCCAAGCTATTTGTTTGTTTGCTTAAAGAACTATTTAAAAGCTGGAAAAGTCGAAATCCATGACGATGCTCATGAAAAGTCTTTGCGCTCGCAAGCAGAACAAAAGGTCGCGAATCATTTGTCGGGCTTTCGTAAGACAATGTATTTCTGGGTGCTGAAGCACGCTCGTAAAGCCGTGAAGAATCGTGAAAATACGCGTTTTGCCAGAACTCGTATTTACGGAATTGCGCGGACGATCTTCCAGGCAATTGGCGAAGATTTAGCAAGCTTAAACGCTTTGGAAAATCCTCGTGATATTTTCTGGCTTACGATCGAGGAAGTTTTCGGGATCTACAATGGTACTTTGCCGGCGTTCAATCTGAAAAACTTCGTAGCACTTCGTAAAAAAGAATACGAAGGTTTCACGGAAGATACAGATCCAAGGATCATGACTCGTGGAGCGGCTTACTGGAATAATACTTTTGTAAAGCCGGTTGAAGAGGCTCCACTTGATCCTAATGCGACTTACGATCTGAAAGGTCTGCCCTGTTGCCCAGGTATTTTAGAGGGTGTCGTGAAAGTCATCCTGAACCCTGGCGACAACTTGGATTTGAATGGCGAAATTTTGGTGACGGCAAGAACAGATCCAGGATGGGTTCCATTATATCCCGCGATTTCAGGGTTGCTGGTTGAGCGTGGCAGCTTGCTGTCGCATTCAGCGATCGTAGCGCGTGAGATGGGTATCCCCGCGGTCGTCAGTATTCCTGGTTTGACTAAGACCTTGAAAACCGGCATGCGCATCCGTATGGATGGCAAAGCCGGTACCGTGGAAATTCTAAGCGAATAATCGGCTAGGATTTTTTATAGATGTGAAATTGATAAACGCCTGTGCCGTCAGTTTTAGAGGCCCAGGCGTTTTTGTCTTTAAGCTCTTGCCAACCTGTTAAATCCATTTCTTTTGCGGCACGCATGAAAGAACGGATCACCATGCAAGTTCCGGCCGGGTTTTCTTTATTCAGTTTTTGCAAAACCTGATTCGCGTCTTGATCGCTTAAGTAAGAGATCGTGTCAGAGAGAGAAATGAAGCTGTATTTTTGCTTAGGCAAGTACTCCAGCAAATTACCCAAAAGATAGTTCACCTTGGTGTTCGATTTTTTTACCGCTTCAAAAACATGGTGGTGAGCTTCCAAGGGAAGACCTTCTTCGTGACGGATGCTGCCCAAAAATAGAATCTGCATAAAATAGTTCTTACGAACCAGTTGGGTGCGGAAAATGCGATCGAACTCTTCCACGATAAATTGGCTTGGTGGACGAGATTCTGTTTTATGACCATCGCTCCCGCTAAAATGTCCTTTATAAAGAAATTTATTAAAGACAAATTCACTTGCGGCCACTTTGATAAAGGTATTCCAGCGGATTTTCGGCCAGTGTTTTTCATAAAGTTCAATTTGCTCTGTCAAACTTTGAGCCTCAAATACTTTTGAAAAGTCGCATTTAAGCACTTCGCGAAATAAATAGCCCAGTTTTTGAAAATGAGATTCCCATCGACCCAGTAAAATAAATCCATGGGGAGCCCAACCACTAGTGCGTTCTTCCCAGTATTTTTTGGCGTCGTCTGATAGATTCAATTTTTTGAACATAGCTATGCGATCGTCGCCCGTGTCGTTTCCAGATTGTAAAGCCCCACGATAACCCATAAAGAACAGGTATTCTTCGTACGTTAGCGACTTCATGCTTTGAAAGCGCAGCTCGCAAAGATAATTTTGGCTCACTGACATATCGATCACATCCAGAACCGCTGGATTTTTTGCAATCAAAGGCATGCAGCGTGCCCCGGAACCCGCAATACTAAATACACGGTCGCTGTTTTCTGGAAGAAGATTAAACTCGATCCGAGTATCCTCGTTGGACAGAGTGTAATTTAAATCGGAAAAATATTCGCTCGCCATCGTGTCCTCGCTTCTAAAAAGGTAAATTTCCGGTAACTTCAAATCTGATTCCAGCAACAGAGCCACCGGTCATATTTTTATAAATTGTAAAAAGGCTGTCTTCGGTACCTTCGTAGTATTGGACGAAACCAGTTAGGGTGAACCAATCAGTTATGTTGTACCCGTAACTTAAACTTGCAAAGGCATCTTGATTGATTGAGTTATAATACACTTGCGCCTGCAGATCGTGACGATTGGGATTCCAGACCATGCTTACATAGTAGAGAGCCTTGTAGTCGTGTGTGTTCGTACTAAATCTGCCTGAGTCATAGAACGTGACCATCGGAAGAATAACAAAGTTCCCCAAAAATAAATCAACACCTAAAGATCCAAAGTATTCGTCTTCGTAGCCGGGTTCGGCGTGGACCGAATAATCGCGACTTCCACCAAGCTCAATTTTAGGCACCGCTTTTTCAAAAGCATAATTCGCGGTCATCCCGTAAACGTTTTTCATTGCAGCTCGCGCAGCAAGCGCGGTGAAGCCAATCCCCTTGCCATTGATTTTTATTCTGGCGCCGTAACCCGACTTGCCATCGTCTTCGTATGTCATCGTCTCTGGCAGAGGTTCAGGATAGTAGGTCTGCGCAAGCTGACTTATCCCCACCAAATCCAAACCGAAAGTTTCGGATTCATAGGAATAGGAAGCGCCTTGAGAATGTGTCAATTGGTCGGCAAAGGGATCAAAGAATAAGCGATTGTAACGGCGTCCTGTCCACACGTCTAAGGATGGAACCACCCAGCTGTCGCTCCAGCGCATGGCTTGTTGACCAACTCTGAAATAGGAGGAGCCAGCTCTTAATTCTACATAAGCTTCTTGCAAATAGCCGCGGTGGGGAGATCTTCGCTCTTCAGCATTCTGTGCATAGTCAAAATCGCCAAAGCCGTCGGCGAAAACTTTGAAGCGACCTGCCTCCGCATTCAGTTTTGAATGCAGCAGCAGGCGATTGGCCATCTCTTCCTTGTTTTCACCACCGATATATTCATATCGAGAGCTTAAGGTGAGATCAGCACGGGCAGAAAAGGAGGCTAACAATAAAGCCCCAGTGAGCCAAAGCCTCACTTCATGCTTTCCATATTGCGAGTTGTGAAAAAGCTGTCGTCAAAAGTTTTGGGCTTCATGCTTTTGATACGAATGTAGCTGACCTGTTTGTTCACGTCCTGAATTTTAATAGTTGTCGGACGAACAGCGCCCGCAATGCTTTTATAATCTTCGAACGACGCCCTCTTAAGAATGGTTTTACCATCCAAACCCAGGTAATCGGCGCGCAAAGGTTGAGAGTTTGATTTTTTTAACCACAATCGAATCCAAGCATAAGTTAGATTTTCTTTGGAACCTTTAAGCAGCAGTTGTACTTCGTTGGCATTTTCAGATTCTTTAGTAACTGTGTAATCGCCAGCCCATCTGGTTCTGGAAATATCACCATTTGCAACCTGGCCAGAAAGCTTTTGTGCTAAGGACAGACGCATGGATCTTTTCAAGTTAGGGATATACGCGTGAAAATCACGATCCAACATAAGCATGTTGCGACCTTTATCGCGCGCCGGCTCTTTGGTGATGATCATTGTTTTATCCTGGCCTTTTAAAGAAACATCAAAAACAGAAGTTCCTTCTGGAGTTTCCACTTGGATCTGCATTTCATAGGAATCTGAAGGATTACGAATTTTATCTGCGGCTTGAACCATTTGTTCCGGAGATGCGGCATTCGCTGTGAGTGTTGAAAAAGCCAGACCGAAGATAATTAGTTTAGCCTTTAGGATTTTCATGATGATCTCCACAATTTAAATATCTATACTATTCGAGCCTCCTCCACTTTAACCTTCCGTATTCAAAGGAGCAAACTGTGAGTGCGCTATACAGACTTCAAAACCTAGATTACTCCTACGAGTGGAATAAACAAAAAGTACCCGTTTTGAAAACCTTGAATATCTCTTTTGATGAGGCCTGTTTTTGCTGCATCGTTGGGCCCAGTGGATCAGGAAAAACAACTCTTCTAAATCTTTTGGGATTATTAGATGCCCCGACAAATGGCCAAATCATATTTGGGGGTAAAGATGTGGGGAACCTTCCAGAGAGTGAAAAAGAAAATATTCGTCTGCATCAGGTGGGCTTTGTGTTTCAAAGCTTCTATCTGATTCCTACGTTGACGATTTTAGAAAACACGTCTTATTTCTTGCCCTCGCTGGGTTACTCCTCAGTGGACGCCAAAAAAACAGCATTAGAAACTTTGGATTTATTGGGAATTGCGAATCACGCTAATAAAAAACCGTTAGAGTTATCTGGTGGTCAACGACAGCGCGCTGCCATTGCGCGGGCGATTGCAAAAAAACCTGCTGTCGTTCTTGCCGATGAACCTACGGCAAACTTGGACTCGGAAACTTCAGAAAAAATCATTGGTGCATTCAAAGAACTTCAAAAGTCCCAGCGGACTAGTTTTATTTTCTCTACGCACGATTCTCATCTGGTTAAATACGCCGAAACGATCTACCACATCAAAGACGGTCAAATTTCTACAGGAGCATAATTCACATGACAGAGATTTTTAAAATTGCCTGGAGAAATCTTTTCCGCAATCCCCGCAGAACGGCCGCAAGTTTATTAACTGTTTGTTTGGGTGCAGCGGCACTTTTGATCTATCAGGGCTTCAACAGCGGGATTATGAATCAGTATCGCGAGAATACCATCCACGGTTATTATGGTTTTGGTCAGGTTTTCCCTAAAGGTTATTATGGAAAAGTATTCGAACAGCCATGGAAAATGTGGATTGAGAATCCGGAGGAGGCCGAAAGAAAACTTTTGTCAGCACCTGGTGTAGAACAAGTTTTTCCTCGTCTGTCATTTTATAGTTTTTTGGCAAAGGGTGGAATCACACTTGGTGGTCGGGGCGAAGGAGTGTTACCGGAACGGGAAAACAAATTCTTTGATAAGATGAACTTTATCTCTGGCGGTGACCTTAAAGACGAAAGTGAAATCATTCTTGGAAAAGGCCTGGCTGATTCTTTAGACGTTAAAGCGGGTGATACACTGACTCTTTTAACTCAAACAATCAACGGTCAGCTAAATGGTGCCGATTTAAAAGTTGCCGGTGTTTTTCATATGGGGATTAAGGCCATCGATGATGGTTACTATCGTCTTCATTTAAAGCAGGCTCAGCGCCTGCTGGATACTCAGCGTGTGGAACTGTTCTCGCTTGCGACGACGGGTGTGGATCATTGGGATGAAGTTGCTAAGAACATCAATCAAGCCGATCCAAATTTAGAACCCGTTCGCTTTGAGATTCTGGATAAGGTTTACTATCAAAATTCGGTGGACTTTTTATCGGCCCAGTTTGCCTTTATTCGTATGATTATCTTATTGATCGTAGCACTAGGAATTTTCAATACCATCGCAGTCGGTTTGCTTGAGCGTGGCGGCGAGATTGGTGCGTTAAGAGCGAATGGCGAAAAGCGCAGTCGTTTGTTTAAAATCTTGCTGCTGGAGAATTCATTCTTGGGATTATTCGGTGGAATCTTGGGCATATTGCTGGCACTGCTTTGTACAAAGACTGTCTTGGCATCGGGAATCCCGATGCCTCCAGGCCCAGGGATCACTCGTCAGTATTTGATCTTCATTGAGATTCAAGGAAGTCATTACGTGCAGGCATTGCTATTGCCGATGTTTACCGCAATCATTGCCAGCTGCTGGCCGATCTTTAAGCTTTTGCGCAGATCCATTCCGGAATTACTGCGCTCGACATAGATTTATCTTTTTAGCAGGGCCAGTTGGCGGGTTAATTCAAATTCACGATCGGTGATAACACCCATGTGACCTTGGATTTCCGCCAGCTCCACGCCATGCTTCCTTGCCATCTTATAGATCTGCTTCACTTTGTCCCACTCGATGTCACGGCCCATCGTGAAGGATTCGTGACGACCTTCCATTGCAAGCAGTGCTGTTTCCGCCAGGCACGCGTAAACAGTTTTCCCTGGCAATCCCAAATCGCAAGACATTTGCATGGGTCCCGGCAAATTCACTTCGCCGGATTCCATAATCAACACGTCAGGACGTTTTCTGACGTCCTCCATTTCAAAATCCAACGGACGAGAACAGTCGGCGACAACACAACCTGGTTTTAGCAACATCACGTCCACGATTTTTTGGTCGAAAGACGAAGTTGCCGTTAACAGTGCATCCGCTTGAGAGGCCAGTTCATTGGCATTCGTTGAAAGAATAATCTCACAGTTCGGAGCGATTAGACGAATCTCTTCACGCAGCTCTTCCAGACGATTCATTCTTGGAGCGACCAAGCAAAGTTTTTTAAAAGTGAGGGCAAGAAGCTTTGCCGACACCTTTCCGATGGAACCCGTCGCCCCGATGACCATAGCCATGCCATTCACACGGTTGTCACTTGGGTCGATGGAAACGAAGCCCATTTTTCTGACGGCTTCGTTAAGGCCCCACAAAGTGGCAGAAGCACTGAGACTATTTCCCGTCGTAACTGGAATCGGACTATTCTGATTAATCGTGATACCTTGGTCCCCTACAATTTTCGTGTAGGCGCCAAGACCTGCGATCTTTGCTCCGCGAACGGCAGCGTCGTTGCAAATGCCTTCGATTTGGCGATAAATCACTTCAGGATCAGATTCTTTTAACACTTTAGGCGTTGCCATCAATCCATAGATGATACCACTGACTTCCTTGCCGTTATGTTGGCTGATGACGTGTTTGATTTCTCCATAAACAATTGGAGGTGCTTTAGAAATCAAACGGTCAAATGGATCATTCCATGATTTTGGCATTTGTTTTAAAATTCCAAAACCCGGGATACGAGTGAAGTCGTTATGAGACAGTGCATGTACAACGAAAGCGAAATCAGGTGGCTGTTCTTGTTTAAGCTTTCCTTTGACGAAGTTAATTCCTTTAGAAACCTTAGCTTGAGTCGAAATCTGGCGCGTTGTCGTATATTGGCGAGCAACGTCGCGAACTTCAGTCTCAGTCGCAAGAAGTTGTTCCCATTCTTCGTTCGAAAGAGGTGCTGTTCTGTTATGACTTAATCGAAGCACGGCGTCCAAGATCGAATAATTCATATAGGGACTGACGTTAAATTCTTCCGGGAAAAGATTGATGATGGATCTTGGCTCGTATTTTTTTAGCTCTTGTTCCATCAAAGGATGATGGGACCAGACGATCACGTCTTTGTTGCGAACAACGTCGGCGCCAGAGTCATAAAGCAAAATAATTGGAAGATCACCGCAAACGTATTGCAGGTGTTCGGCTTGCGAAACTAAAGATGAACGCATCATCTTCTGAAATTTGTTTTCCGCGAATGGAGTGTTGTGGCGAAGGTCGCGCATTGTTGCGAAATTAAGCGCCGTTTTAGTAACCGTCTTAAGTCCTTTAAAGGGACGAATAACAAAGGGTAGACCTAAAAGTGCGAAGGCATCACCCATGTGAACGGATTTTGGATAACGATCGCGGAGAAACTCCTCTATTTCCAGACTTAAAATTGCAGTCGGAAAGAAAACTCCCTGTTCCGGTTGAATCTTTCCTTGATCAATCATTTTTACCAGTGAATTGATGTTGCCAATCTCACGAAGACCCGTGCCATCACAAATAGGCACTGACGACGGTAAACCCATGATCTCAAGGTACTGACTGTGAACATAGCTTTTGCCATCCATACGAATAACAGGAGGAAGGCTTGTCAAAGCAAATGCATCCACTTGATCCCGCAGACTTGTGATCAATTTCTTCATCAGGTCGACAGAAAACTGCACACCGAAACGTTGGACTTCAAAGTGGTTTCCACCATATTCAAATTCGAAAGAGGCATCCCAAAAGGGACGACCGAAACTAATCTCTGCGATGCGATATGTACGTTTCATAACCTCTCCAGAATATAGCTTCGTAGTCTTTGAACTCGGGACACCAATCTGCTCCTAAAACTGCTTCCGTATCGCTGGCGTCGTATTTAGGAAAATGTAAAAGATAGTTGAGTTCTTCTTGAGGAAACTTTAGCGCCAGTTCAGAAACCGTTTTCAACAAAGTTTCAGGAACTTTATCCACCAGTTTTATGCCTTTGTGGCGAATATTTCGATTCTCCAAAGTGGATTTATAAAGATCTTCGATATCAAGTCCATGTTTGGGAGTGATATGAAAGCTTCTGTAAGAGGTATTTTCTGGATTCAACGACCAGTCACAAAATTTAGCAATGGCTTCGGCTGCTTTATCTACAGGAACCAAAGGCAAGGTTCTGCCAGCGGTTCCCGGCAGAGGTAAAAGACTTGGAAATGCTTCAACAACTTTTTTAAGGCGATCGAAAGCAACCGGGGCGTGGTAGGGACCATCGATGCGCTGAATTTCCCCGCTCACTGTATCCCCGACTAAAACTCCCAGGCGGAAATTAACCTTCAAGCGGAATTCATGATTCCAATTTTGAATGGTTTTTTCGGCTAAGGCTTTAGACTCTGAATACGGATCGGGGAAGGCACTTGAAAAATTTAAATCGTAGGGCTTTACCGAAGCCAACTTTGAATTTACGGCCGCCGCAACAGAGCTCGTATTCATGAAGACAGGAATGTTTAAAAGGCTTGCGACTTTAAGGGCCGTACCTGTTCCTGTGATGTTGTGGTGAAAACATTCTTCGTGAGTGGCCGTCAGATCATACAGACCAGCCATGTGCAAAAAGATATCAAACTTTTCAGCTTTCAAGGTCTCGATATCTAGCCCTGCATTCCATTTGCGCAAGTCACCTTGAACTTCCGAATTACCCGAACGAGACATCACATAAACCTGAAAATTTTCACGCAGCAACGGAACAACTTTCTGTCCCAGAAAGCCCGTACCACCCGTCACCAGAATTTTCGGTTTGGATTTGTTTGTCATTTTGCCGCAACCACGATTGGTAAGAAACGGTGCAAGCATTTTACTGTAAGCTCGCTGACACCTTTATGTAGAACTTCACCGTCACCAAAAAACGTTAGTGGTCGTTTTGAATTTTTAGTCTTTAATGAGAACTCTTTCAACTCGTAGGACTTTGAATAGGGAAGTTTCGCAGCCGTACCACGGCGGATATTTAAAGCGGTGCGCACGTGTTCAGCTTGAGAGCTGGATTCAGAGATTAACAAGTTCATTGTGCCATCAGTGTTTGATGTAAATGGAGCCGGAGTGAATGTGGAGGCCACATTTGGCTGATTATTCACCAAAATAATAGGCGCAGTTGTTTCGAATTTAGATTTATGAGGGATATCAACTTCCAAATTCCAGTCCGTTGGATCCCACGTACGAATGGCTTCTAATGCCATCATCGAATAAATTTGTGGGCCCATTTTCTTAACCATGGAGTAACCCTGTTTTGCCAGGAACTTAAAGGCCAAAGTTGCTTTAGGACAGTCGGATCTTTGTTGCAAGTAGCTGCGGAATTCGTTCGACATCTCCGCCGTCATTGCAGGCAGTCCCAGACCGCCATTTGTAAGCATATAAGATTTTTTGCCATCACCAGTAACTTCAATCACGTCGATATTTTTCGTCGTGCCTTCCAGGATATTGCGAACTGCCTGGTGAATTTTAGTAGAAATACCCATTCTTTCCGCAAGGTCATTGGCAGTTCCAGAGCGTACCAGAGTCACTGGTGGCATATCGAATCCCAATCTTTCGTGGATGCGAATCATGGTTTGGAAAGTTACGTTGATCGTGCCATCACCGCCACAGATGATCAATGCGTTGGTTTTATTCAACATTTCATGGGCTAAAAAGAGGTCTAATTCTTCAAGAGTTTTCGGGGCAGCGAAATGCAAATCACAGCGGAAAAGAGCTTCTCGCACAATGGCTTCCACTTGCCCTTGATTGGAGGACCCTGCCTTTGGATTGATAAGGATCGAAACTCTCATTAAATACCTCTATTGGATGCTCCACTAATTTGCATGATGTGTGCCCCTAACCGGAGGCACGGTCACGCAATAGTTTCTAGATGGGGAACTCTAGGTGTATTAAAGTTAGACAGGGTGACGGTCAGGGCTGATCAACAGCCAGTATCGGAAACTGATTGTAACCATTTGAAAAGACTATTGAGTCAGGTTTTCGCAGGTTAAAACAAGTACTGAAGAGTTATACCAGAGGAAATGTAGTACTGAACATCGCGGTTGGAATTGTTAAACATCGCCGTTAAACCGTTATCAAAAATACGGATTCGATAACCGATACCGAATCCACTTGGTAAAAACGTATACGTCGTACCAAACTCAAGGCCATAGCGAAATGCCGTTTCGTCGTAATAGCCCTTAGAAGGATACTTGCTGGGGGATCTCATAAAGTACCGGTCTGTATTCAGCGCATAGACACTAAAAATTCCAAACTGCAAAGGTCTCCATATGTTGCCGTGGGTGGGAGTGTTCCAGCGAGAATAACGATAAGCCAGATTTGCTTGATAGAAAATCTCGTTATCAATTCCGTAGCCGCCCAAAGTCACGTCCAAAGCATGTTCTGGAAGCCACTCGTAACTTGTACCGGCGGCAAGGGTTCCCATGAAGCCTGCGCGCTCTAAAATCACGCGCCAGTCACCTGCCTGCGCTGAGTTACTCCAAACGAGAGAAAATAAAATTAGGGCTTTAGCGAAAGGCTGCAATCTTCCTCCAAAGTATCCATTCGTTTCACACAAAACTGTTTTGTTGAAGTATCAATTGTAACAATCAACCAGTGCGCTCCGTATGAGCCGTCAGATCGTCCACACTGTAATGTAATAGTGCCGTTGTCAGTTCCCAGACTGTAGGTGTGGTTGTGACCATTAAAGACCACTTTGACTTTCGCGTTAGTCATAACTGCATCCATGTTGGCAGCATCATCGTCATGAAAACGTTCGGGGTCACGGAGGGGTGTATGGGTAAAAATTAGAACATTGTTCGGGGCTGACGAACCTGTTGCGGTTTCTTTTAACCAAGCTGAATCAAAGTTTTCAGGACTTTCCAGATTATTTGAATTAAAAAAAATAAATCGGTAATCGCCACGATCAAAATACATATTCAAAGGACCAAATGCTTTTTTGAAAAGCTCTGGACCGGCACCGATGGTGTCGTGATTGCCAATCGCCATCACGCTGATACCCTTCAGACGGGAAATCGCCTCGATGAAAGAGTCGTATTCCAGGTTGTAAGCTGAATTCGTGTAATCACCCAGGCCTGCGGTAAAATCGAAGGGTTCATTTTGATTGATGCCGAAGGTGACCTTATCAATCGCCTTATAGTTTTGGTGAGGATCAGATAAAATCGCCAGACGAATTTTTCCATCTGCATCTACCGCACCAATGCGATCGATATTTTGGGCGTTCAGGTTTCTTTCCGGACGAAGAAGTGCATCTGAAAATGGTGAGTCAACAAAGGGAGCGCAGGAACTTAATGTCACAAAGAACGTAAAAGATAAGAGGATTTTTATCATAGACGAAACTCCACAGCCAATCGGCCATACAGGTCTGCCTTAATCGATTGAGTTTTCGCATCGGGATGATAGAGGCGGTCTGTTTGATAGATGCGGCGGTCGCCAGAGCCACCGAGTGCGAACGTGACTTGCGTCGATTCCGTCACATCACGAGTCAAGTAGGCCTCAGCCAGAATTTCCTGATAATAGAGTCGGTCCTCTTCATCAATACGCGCATCCAAAAGAAAGGATCTGACCGTGAATGCTGTATAGGCACCGATAGTGGTGCGATCGCCCATATCTTTTGAAACGCGTAAGTTTGTTCCAAAAGGTGTCGTAAAGAATTGTCCTTTCCAATCCTCTTTAAATGTCCAATCAACTTTTACGTAGGGAAATCCGAAGGAAATAGTTTTATCTTCAAGCTCGTAGGTCATGCCGAAATAAGGAAAAGGCTTTCCATTGTAAAGTCCCCGATTCCCCGATTGATCAATTCCCAGAAGCCAGCTGTGATTTTCAATTTTCCCGGTTCGATATATCAGGGCCCCGTAAAAATAATTATTGCGAGGAGAAGCCCATGGACTGTCACTTGCCGTCGCATAGGCAGCAAAGACGCTCATAGAGCCGCCATCTGCAAAGTTTTTTCTGACACCGAAACCAAAGATCTGATTGCTTAAAGAGTTCGCGATGAAAACACTCTGATCACCAAGTTGAAAATCGGCGCGACCTAAATTGAGTTCTTCAAGGTAAAGCAATGCCGAAGCGGCCCAACTTTCTGTATGTAAAAGCGGGATACGAATGCTGCCGCCCGAGATACGCACCGGGGAGTTTTTGTATGTATAAGGTGACGTCCATAAATCCGATCGTGAATCGAGTAAGACTTCAAGATTCTGTTCGTGAATAGTCGGAACAGTGCCCAGGGGGCCTGCGACAGCGGTGGATTGTTGGATTAGAAATCCTGCGAATATGATTGAAAATATTTTGAGCACTTTTAATTCTTAAATTCGCAACACGACTGAGTCATCTGAAATATCACATCAGTGTTTTATAATACATCTTGTACCCCAAATTTCTTTTAGTTAGCATTTCACACTACATGAGTTGTTTTAAATTTTTTGCCAAATGGCTGTTGAGCTTGTTAGTGGTGGGACTTGTTGCTTGCGCAGATCAGGGTTCATCCTCTCCGGCGATTCCATATAATGAAAATCAAAATAGCGGGGATAATCCTGAGATCATCGAGTATGCGCGTGGGTCTATCAAAGGCCGCGATTGGAGCTATGTTCAAGGTCGCGCCGTTATTTTTAAAAGAAATAATAAGAACTTTTTGGAGATTCGTCTTTGGAATGAACGTTTCGATAATCCTTGTGCTGTTGCAGTAGGAACAAACACGCAAGTCCGGATGTATGCACCCTACTCTGAAGGCACTTGGAGAATTGATCCTTTGGATCCCTTTTCGTTAATTCCGACGGTTATATTTTCTGATTACTCTGCCGGGTCTCATGCGCGAGGAAACCTGATCGCCGATCAAGGGGCTATATCAGTGAATACTATTAAGAAAGATATGGTCAGCGGAGTTGTGCAGGGGCGCTTTACACCTGCGGGTGTGGGTGCCACACATATATATGGAAGATTTAGTGTTCCACTCTGTACGCCCTTATTCGGCTCATATTGACACAAAAAGGCTCTAACAATCCTCCAAGTCCCGTATATTGCTTATGAACCCTAAATAGGCCGGGCACAAACATTGAATTCCTGGAACCCGAATCACGTATGTTGGAATTTGGAGGATTGATGAACCCTGTTAAGCACCTTTCTTTGGTGGCCGTTATTTGTGTGACTGCAACAGCTATGTCTGTGCAGGCGGCAGCCCCATCGAAACAATTCATCATTCCCGTGCGTAACGCTGTCGCCGCTCCTCAAGCTCAAGCTCAAGCTCCAAAATTTAAAAGTTATCGCGAGTGGAAAACTGAAATGGTTAGCACCGCTCAAATGAAAGTAACTTATTTAAAAACCCAAATTGATTCTAAGAAAATGAACCGTCGTGCAGCTTCAGGCACAGATCCTAATCTTGCGCGCGGAAGAAACAGCCTGGAAGCGGTGGCCTCTCAGGATATCTCTGTGGAGAAAATGGAAAAGCAACTTCGTGAAGAACAGTATGACTTAGAAGTTGCTAAAGACTTGTCAGTGACAGATTATTTCGCGGGTTACTTGACGAAAGTTCCTGACAAAAAAGCGGCTTTCAAGGAAGTGGCTGGAAAGCTTTCTCCTGAAGAAGTGGCTGAGTTAATGAATGCCTATGCGAACTCCGTTTTTGGCGCCCATGCGTCAGACCTTCCTGCAAGTGCCACCAACACTAGCAAAGAGTCAGTTCGCTAACTGGCTTTTCCCTCCTAATTCCCCTACAAATCGTCTTAGCTTTGCGCGTTAAAGGTGCGGAGCTGCTGGTTTTCGTTCAAACCGAGTCCAAAACCATTTTACTGCAAAAAATTTCACTCCCGCGGCTTGACGTTTTCACAGGGGGGTTCATATTACCTCCATCCTATTTTGAATAAATAAACCGGAGGAATACACAATGGCTAAGAACGAAATCGGCGTTCGTCCGCTTCACGACAGAATTCTTGTTCGCAGAATGGCGGAAGAAGAAAAAACTGCAGGCGGTCTTTTCATCCCTGATACAGCAAAAGAAAAACCACAAAAAGGTGAAATCATCGCGACTGGTAAAGGTCGTGTAACTGAAGACGGCAAAATCTTGCCTCTTGAAGTTAAAGTTGGCGACAAAGTTCTTTTCAGCAAATACGCAGGAACTGAGTTGAAACTTGAAGGCGCAGAATACTTGATGATGCGCGAAGAAGACATCCTTGGTGTTTTTAACTAATTACTAAATCCATACGGAGTATATCATGTCTAAAGTATTAGTATTCTCAGAAGACGCTCGCGCACACATCCTTAAAGGTGTGAACACTCTTGCGAACGCAGTAAAAGTAACATTGGGACCTAAAGGTCGTAACGTTGTTATCGATAAATCTTTCGGTTCACCAATGATCACTAAAGACGGTGTAACTGTTGCTAAAGAAATCGAATTGGAAAACAAATTCGAAAACATGGGCGCGCAAATGGTTAAGGAAGTTGCTTCCAAAACTAATGACGAAGCCGGTGACGGTACAACTACTGCAACTGTTTTGGCTCAAGCGATCTACCGCGAAGGTGCGAAACTAGTTTCTGCAGGTCACAACCCAATGTCTATCAAACGTGGTATCGACAAAGCGGTTGCAATCATCATCGACGAACTTAAAGCAATGGCGAAACCAGTTAAAGGTTCAAACGAAGTTGCTCAAGTTGGTTCTATCTCTGCAAACAATGACAAAGAAATCGGTCAAATGTTGTCAGACGCTATGGATAAAGTTGGTAAAGAAGGCGTTATCACTATCGAAGAATCTAAAACTGCTAAAACTGAAGTTACAGTAGTTGAAGGTATGCAATTCGACCGTGGTTACTTGTCTCCATACTTCGTAACTAACGCAGAAAGAATGGAAGCAGTTCTTGAGAACGCTTACGTACTTGTCTACGACAAAAAAATCTCTTCTATGAAAGATATGATCTCTATTCTTGAAGGCGTTGCTAAGCAAGGTCGTCAATTGTTGATCATCGCTGAAGACGTTGACGGTGAAGCATTGGCAACTTTGGTTGTCAATAAACTTCGCGGCACTCTTCACATCTGTGCTGTTAAAGCTCCTGGCTTCGGTGACCGTCGTAAAGCTATGCTTGAAGACATCGCGATCTTGACTGGCGCGAAAGTTATCTCTGAAGACATCGGTCGTAAACTTGAGCAAGCAACTATCGCTGATCTTGGTGTTGCGAAACGTATCGTTGTTGATAAAGACAACACGACAATCATCGATGGTTCTGGCAAAAAAGCAGATATCACTGGTCGCGTAAACGCTATCAAAGGTCAAATCGAAGAAACTTCTTCTGACTACGATAAAGAAAAATTGAAAGAGCGTTTGGCTAAATTGGCTGGCGGCGTAGCTGTTATCCACGTTGGTGCTCCTTCTGAAGTTGAGATGAAAGAGAAAAAACACCGCGTAGAAGACGCTTTGAACGCGACTCGCGCTGCTGTTGAAGAAGGTATCGTAGCTGGTGGTGGTACTGCTTTGCTTCGCGCTTCTGCAAAAGTTGATAAAACTAAATTCTCTGAAGAAGAAGCTTTCGGCGCGATGATCATCAAACGTGCTTGCGAAGAGCCAATTCGTCAAATCTCTGCGAATGCAGGTCTTGATGGCGCAATCGTTTTGGATCGTATTATGCAAAACAAATCTGCTTCTTGGGGCTTCAACGCATACTCTGACGAGTACACTGATCTAATCAAAGACGGTGTGATCGATCCAGTTAAAGTTGTTCGTTGCGCTCTAACTAACGCAGCTTCTGTTTCTTCTTTGATGCTTACTACTGAGACAATGATCGCAGAAGCACCTAAGAAAGAATCTCCAATGCCAGCAGGTGGCGGCCACGACATGGGCGGCATGGGTGGTATGGGCGGCATGATGTAAGCCTCTGGCTTGCATTAGCTTCCTAAAATTAAAAAGCCTGAGTTTTGCGACTCAGGCTTTTTTTATGCTCTTTGTGAAAAGGTGTTAGGCACCTTTTAGAACATGTACTGGATGCCGCCTAAGAGGGTGGTCATTTTGTGGCTAACGGTGCTGCGGTTGGCTCCGCCGTTATAGTCTGAGCTGAAGTTTTCAAACAGCAACTCCCCTTTGATGGCGAATTTCTGTCTTAAGCGATAATTACCAAAGAAACTAAAGCTGTTAATTTTGCTGCTGTTGCCAGCTCCTGAACTTGGGCTTTCGCTCATCGTTGGATTCATGAACAGATCAAAGCGACCGCCGAGTTCGAATGGAATTTCAGGTCCCAGAGGGAACGAGCCACCCAGGCTGATCATCAAGCCGCCATATTTATTGGATGTAAATGCGACCTCAGGACCGCTGTCGTCGACTTTGAAATTCGTGTCTTGATATCCAGCGCTTAATTGCAACTTAGGTCCAAAGAAGTCGTTGCTCAGCAGGAAATTGTAACCGCCAGTCACTGAGTACTGTGACATTGATTCGTTTAAGGAACTTGGTGATGAACCCGCCAAGCTGTTGTCGATTGAGAAAACGGATTGGCGAAGGGAAGCACCGATAAACCATTCTGGGTTCAACCAAAGCTCGCCACGGATTAAAAGATTAGGCGCAAGGTTTGAGTTTCCAGAGATGGATTGTGCTGTCGGAGAAGTGATCTTTACGTTTTGCGAGTATGAAGAAAAGCCCGCAAGTACTTCCACTTTACCGTATTGGGGAGCTGGTTCAGGAGTCCACTCTTTCGGGTCATCGCCGAATGCCACGTCTTTGTCGGGACGAGTGGTTACATCCGTCAGAATTTTTCCGGATGGAGTTGTGATCGGCGTCGCATACTTAACAAACTCATCTGGCATCACTTTCGATCCGACTGTGATCACACCGGGTTCTTTTTCAAGTTCGATGTAACCAAAGCTTAAATACGGTTCCACTTTGAAAAGTTTCACTCGGCCTAACACTTCTTTTTCAGTACTGACCAGGATTTTCAATTTAGGGTGGCGGTTCACTTTGATGATTTGAACGACGGAAACCCGGCTATCGGGTTTCAGGCCGTAGTTACTGCCTAAATTCAAAGTCACTTGCTGACCGCGGCGGCTTAAAATCACTGCGCGGAAAGGCATGCGGTTTTTTATATTATTAAATAAAATGCTCGCCTGCATTTTAATATCTGCAGTGTCGAAGCCCTTGTAATCTGTAAGTGTTTCTTGAGTCAGAGGAAGTCCTTCACGACCGACGAACAAGGTCAGAGTCATCGAGATACCGCGAGGACCGCGAATGATTTTGGATGTGATAGCAGCATCCGCTTTTGCTGTTTGCAAAAGCTTTTGAACCTCAGCAGGATTCTCGTCCAACGTTTCTGATTTAATTTCCAGATTTTTGGGATAGTTCCCCAAAGACCATTGCTTGTCTTCGTTTAACTGTTTGCGAATTTGCTCCTCAACAGGTTTTGCGTAAATTCCACCAAGATTGTCAGTGGTTGGAACCAAAACGATCGATTTGATCGCCAGATCTTGGTCCACAGTGCTGACGTAAGCATTCTGGGCAAAGGTCTTAAAGCCAAGTGCGAAAACCACGGTGCTAATGAGCATTTTTATTTTCATATTTTAATTCTGCACGGTGAATGAAAAGTCGTCAATTTTGGGTCAAGTAATTCGGACCGTTGCCGAAACTATTTTTATGAAATTTCATTCTCAATTTACTTTATTGATCGCTTTCGCTTTAATGACTTCAACTTCATATGCACAGTCTAGTCTGGAAGGTTTTTCAACTGGACGTTACGAGGTTCGTAAGGCACTTACGCCTGCTGTAAAAACAAAGCGAAATCCTGCTCAGGCTGCTAATGCAGAAGTGGTAGAAGCTATGAAAGATGATCCGGTCGCTGCAACGACGGCAGCTGCCGCAGTTACTACGACATCAGCTTCTACGGCACAAACGCCTGCAACAACAACAGCCGTTTCTACAGTTGTCACTACGACGCCAGCACCGACATCCGCACCAGCGGCGACGGTGACGCCTGTTCCATCGGTTGCACCTGTGGCGACGGAGCCAAGCATCGGCGATCAAGCGGAAGCTTTGTTCACGAATAAAGCAGATAAGATCTATGACTATTATGCCGAGACAATTCATCCTGATGATATTCGTAACAATCGTCTGGAAGTAGAGATCTCTCCTGTAGCAGTTTACAACGAATCAAAATCAAACTATTCATTCCGCGAGTATCAAAGCTTTTACGATGCTCTTCGCTTTAAGGCGAACGTGTGGTTGACGCCTTTGATTGGCGTGAGTGGTAAATTCATGTTTTCCATGACTTCGGATATTGATTCAATGGAGGCGGATAAATCCCGCGTTCCGGCAAAATATGAATTCTTGGATTTGGGTCTGAACTTCCGTAAATACTTTGGAAATTCTCGTAAATCGAACTCGTTGGAATTTTCAGTTCTTTACGGTCAGGATAAAATGAATACTCCAAGTGATGCGGCAAACAGAATCCGCATCAGCAGTACCGGATTTGGTTTGGGTCTTAAGGCCCGCATTCCAACTTCTGTGGAGTACGCTTGGGTTCTTGGCGGCAGTTTCTTTCCTCGCTTACAACATAAAGAAACAGCAACCAGCACAGGTGTAAGCTCTGGCTCAATCGAGGAAAGCTCTCGCTTGGGTGTTGAGTTTGGCGGAGAGTGGCGTTTGTCACGATCAAGTCAGCTCTTGTGGGGACTGGAAGCATCTGCAGAACGAAATATGTTTGATGGACCGGCAAGCCAACCAGACCCAAGTACGGGTGTCACTCCTAAGAATGTCAGCGTAACGAATTCTTTGTATCTGTTTTCCCTAGGCTATCGTTGGGGCCAATAAAATCCACTCATCAAAAGGCTGCATGGCTTCTATACTGAAGCCATGAAGATACGTTTCACTGTTATCGATGATGCCGCATTTCTGCGCGAGCTGATTAAAAATATAATGAGCTCTGCCGGACACATTTGTGTTGGCGAAGCAGAAAATGGAAACGATGGCATTCGCTTGGTTTCTTCTGTTCTGCCCGATCTTGTATTCTTAGACATGGTCATGCCGCTCCGTAACGGTCTTGAGTCTGCCCGTGCGATCAAAGAATCTCATCCTGACATTATGATCATTGGCTGTTCGACTATTGATAACGACGCCATGATTGAAAAGGCGCATGAAGCGGGCTTTGATGCGTATATCACCAAGCCGTTTACTAAAGAAAATTTATTGATGGTCGTTTCAAAAGTGTTACCGCAGGCGGGAGAATCAACTCATGGAAGAACTTAAATTTGTATTGAAGACTTTGGCATTCACGATGGTTTTGATTGTGCTTGCTCAGGTAAAAGTGGGTGGGGCTTCGATTGAGTCCTACACATTCCGCTGGTTGCAAAGATCAACGGTGTCTCAGTACATTCAAAGTGCCGCAGCTGGTGGCGCAATGGCCTTAAAGAATCTGACAGTTCATGTAAAAGATGGCGTGGTCAGTACGGTGGATGGCTTTCAGGAAGGCTCTCACGAAAAGGCAGTACGCTAATTATCTAACAGCTTTTGTAGAAGATACTTTTACTGATGCTTGAGCTTTAGCAGCGATATTAGAAGATGTTGCTGCTGTGTTTTTAAAAAGGCCGTTGTTTGAGCGAGGTCCGCAAGCACCGTAAGAAGTGGAAGAGATTGCCAAAGCTGCGATTACGATAAGTGTAGTTAGTTTCATGTGAACTCCTTTGTGCGTTGGATACTTACATCTAATGCATCCGACATGCCAAAGAAGACGTTTCAGACTGAGATTTCAGTCACGAAGAATCAAGTACTTAGAAATTTCAAATCTCATAACGAGACACACGTGCCACACGACGCCGTTTTGCGCGCACCGGTGACAAGGCATTGATCATACCCAAAAAAGGAGTGAACGACCTGGGGGGGTGAAGGCCGCTCACTCGGCAAGGACTTTGATTAACATCTTAAGAGCCTCTGATACCTTTAACTGCTTTAGACTTAGTTGAATCAGAAGAACCAGATTTTGCTACTTTGTAGTCGGAAGCCGTTTTGTCGTGCATGCGACCTGCGATCTTTTGGTTGCAAACAGGAGCGGCGCTGCCGGCTGCATGGGATACTGACGCAGCTGTGGCAATAGTTACCGCGATCATCAATGTAATAGCTTTCATACTATCTCCTTTGAAGTGAAATAAGACTTCAAGGGGATCTATTGCAGCTGGTGTGCCAGAAGGCCTGTCTCGGACTGGGACGGGATCTTTGTGATATCAATAGGTTAGGATTAAGTGGGGCGAAATAAAAAAGGCCCTCTTTTCAGAGAGCCTTTTTAGGCGCTTCCATTGTTTAGGAAGTTAACACTAGTCGCTCAAGCCGCCTTGGCCTTTTGAAGGAGAAGTGTCGGATGAACCAGCACCCGCTTTAAGTGATGGATTTGTGTTCTTAGTAAGAGGCACATCAGTAATGTGTTTGTTCTTACAGTTAGCGCAAGTACCTTCTCCGTTAAGACCTGCTGTCGTTCCAGATTTCTGCTCCGGATAACCAATCTTCTCGTTGGACTCATTACCGCTAACTGACTGGGCGTGAGCCGCTGTGGCCATCAGAGTACATACTGCCAATAACAATATTTTCTTCATAACGATCTCTCCCTAGAGATATAGCTCTGCAGTTGCAGGCGCGATAATGTCGAGCAAGTTATTGAATGTAGAGGCCACTTGCATTGCCACTGATGGACCTTCTTTACTATCTACCTTGTTAATCTCACCATTCGATTTATACGAAACCTGAATAGTGCCTAAGCCCGGGCGAGTTACGATCGCTGGTTTACCATAGCGCTCTTCGTATTCGATCTTAACAACTTTCTTAGCTTGATCTGTGATGGTAGCAATACGTCCACGATTATCATAAGTCATGGAGATTTTCTGACCATCAGAGTTCTGTGCGAAGTTTAGATTGCCTTTACCATCATATTTAAACTGAGTGGCCTTGGTAGTAACTTTCTGACCTTTTTGGTTAAAGAAAGTCGTCGATACCTGGCTAACCTTTTTGATTGTCTGGTCATATTCAAACGCCATGCGTGTCGCTGGAGTGGCTTTAACTTTCACCAAACCATCTGCGTAGTATTCGTAAGAAATACGCTCAGCATTTCTGCGGATGCTTGTCGGTTTACCGAAAAGCTCGTGATAGCTGATATCTGTTACATTGCCATTTACTGTCGTCATTACACGTTGCAAGTAAAACTGACCGTCAGCGCGTTGTTTGTGCCAGAATTCGTATTTGTTATCGGCAACAGTCTCTTTACCGCAAACTTTCTTAACCGTAGACCAGTAGTGATTTTGCGGGTCGTTTTGAGAGAATTCGTACTTGTAGGCCTCTGTACATTTATCACGATCTGTAAATGACGTAACCCAGTCGTTCTTTTTATCGTATTTAACAGCGATAAAAGTCTTATCCGGCCAAGACGCTTTTGTCAGGTTGTGAAGATCATCGTACTCGTAGGTGTAAGTCTTTTGCCAAGCATTCTTAACTGACGACAAATCATCCAAATTCGCAAATTTATAATCCACATTCAAACCATTCGGGCCTGTGATGGATTTAACTTTCTTGTTTTGGTAGTACTTGAATGTCAGACGACGACCGTTGTTATCTTCAACTTTCGAAACCAGGTCTTTATCGTATTCAAACTTCAGGAAGTTACCGTTTTTGTCGTAGATGTGAGTCAACTTACCTTGCGGGCTAAAACGTTGAGCGCTGCCGTCTGGAAGAGTGCGCGTGTAATACGTTTTATTGAAAGTAAAGTTTTCGACCTCACGACCGTTGGCAAAGAATTTTGTGCCTTCTTTGACCTGAACCGCTACACCATATTTTCTGGCGAAATCTGCACGGGCGTTATCATCTTCAAGCAACTGAGTTTTAAGAGAAGTCAGGTACGCTTCGGTCACGCCGACTTTCTTTTCTGCTTTCATTTTATTGATGATCGAGTTGATGGTGTTATCAACATCTTTACGAGTGACTTCGCGTTGGGAGTAGGTAACTTCCATACCGCCGCCGCACTCTTTGATTTTGATATTACCTTCACCATTTACTTCCATGCTGGTTTCGAAATCAGAGCACCATCCGAAACCAAACATCCCGTTGAAAAGTGAACGGCTATTATAAGTTCTGATAATTTTAAGATCGTAACCAGTTCCTGGTACGTCCATGTCTATCCACGTATTGGAATAGTTGGCATTCTTCATGTCGACAAGAGCATACGCTTGCGCCGAGAAAAGAACGGCCACTGCAATAAGTGCCTTCTTCATTATGTCTACCTCTTCCCTGAAACTCTGACGGACTACACTTTGATAGTAACAAGTTTTTTGATGATGACACCACCGATAATTTGCAGAGCTAGCATGGCGAACAGCAACACTAGACCTAAGGTGGTACTAAACATGGGCTTGATAAAGGCGGGATCGATGACCAAAAAAACGATCATTAAAAAGAATGGAATCAAAGTAACGATGATACCTTGCATGAGGCCCTGGGCCGTCATTGCCTGGATTTTCTTTTCAACTTTTTGTCTCTCGCGAATGACTAGGACGATGGTCTGGAAAGTCTCTGCGAGATTACCACCAGTCTCTTTTAAAATGTTGATTGAGGTTACAAACATCTGCACATCGGGACGGGGAATACGATTTCCCAAGTCGTTCAAAGCACTCTCAAAGCTGTCACCCACCTGCATTTGGTAAAGAACTTGCGAGAATTCCTGACTGATCGGATTTCCCATGATCTCAACAACACGTTTCATGGATTCCTGCGGATTCGAACCAGCTTTAATACCGTTCGCCATGATCGTAATACCGTCAACCATTTGATCTACGAAAGAAGTACAACGGCGTTCATACAACATGCGCACGATTAACAGTGGCAACTGCCAGCCTGCAATTGTTACAGAGGCACCAAAGAATGCGCCGACTAAAACGCTTGGCCAGAAAATCAGAAAGACCAAGGCACCTAAACCGAAACTCATCAGTAAAATAAGAATCGTGATCTTTTTTTGATCCGCTTCCATTCCCATAAGGCGCATGATGCGAATGACTTCTTCACGTTGACCCAGGCTGCGCTTATGCAGAAGCGCTATAGCTTTTTCCGCCCACAGAATGACCATCACAAAAACGATCGCGCCAAAGAGTGGGATTAATACCCATTCTTTAGCAAGCAATGTTTTTAAGAATGCCCAAACTGCTGCCATACTTTAGCCAACCTTTTTCGGTGGTACTACGCCACCTGGCATTTTAGGCATCAACCCACCTTGTGCTGGAGGAGTCGGGCCTGTTGGTTTCGCTTGCGTCGCAGGATCGTTACTGAAAATTTCACGAGGGATAACAACACCCTTGTCACTCAATTTTTGAATGAAGCTTGGGATTGTACCAGTCGCTTGAAAGACCCCTTGGATTTTACGGTTTTTATCGTAACCAGTTTCTTTAAAGCGGAAGATTTCTGCCAAAGTAACAACGTCACCCTGCATGCCGGCCACCTCAGTGATGCTCATGATTTTACGGCTACCATCTGATTGACGGGAAATTTGAACGATCAAATTCACTGCGCCCGCAATTTGTTCGCGGATGGCACGGACTGGAAGATCCATGCCCGCCATCATCGACAGAGTTTCCAAACGGGCAATACACTCGCGCGCACTGTTCGCATGGGTTGTCGTCATCGAGCCATCATGACCTGTGTTCATCGCTTGCAACATATCCAAAGCGGCGCCGTCACGGCACTCACCGACGATGATGCGATCAGGACGCATACGCAGGGCATTCTTGATAAGATCACGAATATGAATGGCGTTATTACCTTCCATAGAAGCGGGGCGAGTCTCCAGACGAACCACGTGTTCCTGTTGCAATTGCAACTCGGCCGCGTCCTCGACTGTGATCACACGCTCATTGGAAGGAATGTATGAAGAGAGCATATTTAGTAGTGAGGTTTTACCGGAACCGGTACCACCAGAGATCACCACGTTCAGACCATTTTCCACGCAGATGCGCAGGAAATCGATCATGTTCTTAGTGATACTGCCGTACTCAATATACTTTTCAGCGGTGATACCGCCTTTTTTAAATTTACGAATTGTCAGTGCCGGGCCATCGATAGAAAGAGGTTCAATCACCGCGTTCACACGGGAACCATCTTTCAAGCGGGCATCCACATAAGGAGTCGAATCATTGATCTGACGACCCAGTGGTGTCACGATACGCTCGATAATACGGCGTAAGTGATCATTGGAAGTAAAGGTCACAGGACTTAAAGCAACTTTACCGCTTTTCTCCACAAAGATTTTTTTATGACCGTTTACCATGATCTCAGTCACGGCTGGATCAGCCAACAAATCTTCCAAAGGCCCCAATCCCAAAGCTTCCTCTAAAACTTCTTTGATGATTTTAGAGCGCTCATCACGGGAAAGCTCCGGTGCTTCCTTGTCGACGATAACTGTGATTTCACGTTTAGTTTTTTCGCGAACTTCTTTTTCTTTGTTTTCGTCTTTAGTATCTGTCAGAAGTTTTTTTAGATCCACGGTACGGATCAATTCATTGTGCACGCGGATCTTCATCAGTGTGCGCGGGTCCATACCATTACTGCCAGGAACAGGAGCGCTTGCGCCCTCAGAAGCTGTAGGTGCTGGTTTTGGACGGGACAGAGTTTTAAGTCTTTGCAAAACGCCACCCGTAAGTTTACGGGAAAGATCAAAGTAAGAAGCTGTCAGGGGAGTTTTTGGCGCACTGATGATGAATGGTTGATACTTTTGCAAAGCCATATTTGTTGTGGCTTCATCTTGAGGAATGATTCCCAAAAATGGTAATTGCAACTGATTGGAAATAGCTTGCGGAGACAAACCTGTTGGGGAGGCTTTGTTTACGACAAGCTGGAACATGTCTTTCGGGAATGTTGCTGACAACAACTCATTCACAAGTCTTTGTGTTTGAGTCACAACCAGAACTTCAGGAGTAGTAACGATCATGATCGCGGTAGCTTCTTGAAGAACAGCCATTTGTGCCGGGCCCAGGTCATTACCCACGTCAACCACGACAAATTTAAATGCACGAGAGAAGAACTCCATGAGCTTACCAAGAAGATCAGGAGAGATACTTAAAGATTCTTCCGGTCCACGCACAGCCCCTACATAGCCTAAGCCAGAGGGATGCATCGTCACCAGAGTATTCATTGGTTGAGAATTTAAAGAACCCGTGAATGTAGAAAGCTCTTTCAGAGTTTTCACAGGCTTCAAACCCATAATTACGTTTTGATCGCCGACGGATTTAGAGTCAGCGTCAACAAGCAGAACCTGAGTACGAAGTTCAGTCATCAAGGCGCAGGCAAAGTTAGCAGCGAAGACGCTTTTACCTACGCCCCCTTTACCACCAACTACAGCGATGAGATTACAATTCGGATTGATAGCCAATGCGGACCTCCGCTAAACTTATCGGCTTCAGGGATCAATCCGTATACGCGACATTAGTCGCGCAGACGGAATTTTTTCTTAATTTGTTCAGAGCCCGCACTTGCAGACGTCTTAACAACTGGAGTTACGAAAACCACAAACTGACTTTGTTGTTTCGCGAATTCTTTGGATGCATACAAGCTGATGATAGGGTTCTTTTGTCCAGATGGACGGTTGTAACCAGTCGAGGATGAGTTACGGATCAAACCACCCACGGCCGCACTTTGACGGTCACGAACCACCACGGAGCTGGACATTTCATTCGAGCTTGTGATGGGCGCACCGGCAGGAGTACTACCGATCATGCTGGATACCTTAAAGGCCATATCCATACGAACGCTGCCAGACTTTTCACCCATAAGAACCGGCGTGATCGTAGTTACGATACCCACTTCGGCAAAGGCCGTACCTTGCGTACCGTTTTGTCCGATAACTGCGTAAGGTTGGTTGGTTACCTGTTTGATCTCACCTTTTTTACCATCTTCCACGATCATGCTTGTGCTCTCTAGAACGCGGGCTTGACCATGTTGTTTCGCCCAGTTCAGTTTCGGCAACAAATTAGAAACTGTACCTGTGATTGAACTCACCACACCACCAGCGGCTTCGCCACCAGTTTGGAAAGTCATCTGCGAGTTATCACCAAGCTCCGGTGTGAACTGGAACTTAAAGTTCTTAGAGTAGTCTTTTTGCAATTCCACGTAGTGCACAACCAATTGAATCATCTTTGGTGGTGGCTTCGGCGCAGATTCTTTGATTTGAATCAGATTGATGACACCTTCATTCGCTGGATTACGGGTTTTGATAACACCTTTTTCCACAGCGGCTTCCACAATGCGGTCTGGAAGATAAGTTTTTGCGATGATTTCAGCACGAGCTGATTCATCAGCACTGTTTGCCCAGCCTTGAAGAATGATTTTTTCATTCACGGCACGGACTTCGATTTCAGGATTATTGATGTCGCGGGCGATAAACTCAGCAATCTTCTTTTGAGCAAGGGGGCTTAAGCTCACGATAGAAGAAGCCTGGTTACCGAATTGGGAAACGACGTTGAAAATACGCGCCATATCCTTAGGAAGAAGGATCTGACCGTCGACAACGACTTTATCATTCACGATTTTGATATTGATACCTTCGATGTCTCCCAATAAAGAGCGCATCTCGCGAACGATTTTATCAAGTTTGGATTTTTTAACGTCAATGCGATATTCAGCAACGATTTTACCATTGCGTTTATCGTGGATAGTTAAAGTGGCAAAACCTTCAGTGCGTGGAGTGAAGCGAATGACATTAAGGTCCTTCGCGTAACTTGCAGTCACGATACGACGGAAGTCGCCTTTGAATTCCACGTTGTCTGGAATAGGAGGAAGTTTTTCGTCCAATTCAATTCCCAACGTTAAGTTGATGAACTTACGTGAACGGAAAGCTCCACTGCTGTCTTCGCCAGATGTTGACGGTGATGCAGAAAGATCGTCTTCTGCATGCGCAACAGGTGCACAAAGACTGAATACAAGCCCCATTGTAAGCAGTATATGTTTCATTGGTTCCCCCTTAACTCACTAACCCAAAACCCAATAACTTAAACTCAATACTACAATGTCTTAAACCCGTTGCGACGTTGCTGTGTCGGTTGCGGTGCTCGTTGTTGCTGCATTGGCTGTATCATCTGCGGTCGTTGCTGTTGTGGAATCATCACTGGAGGTGCCGCCGGAGCCGCATCCAGAGTCACAACAGGTCTACCCAGGACTGAATCCGAAGTCGAGCTTGGTGCTCTGACTGGGATCGTACGGTCACTTGGGTTTCTAAGCGCAAAGAACAAATTTCCTGGCGCTGTTGATAAAATATAAAATAAATCCTGTGCTTCCTTCGGTGTCGCTTCTACTGTGATCGTCGTATATTTCGTATCACCAGTCAGAGCGATCTGATTCAAGTTTTTACCCGAAGAATCCAGTTCGAACATACGAGGAATGTTGTTCACAACACTCAAGCCTGTTGCCAGAACCGGCACGTCACTCATCAAAGTAAACACTTCGCGACGTTGCGCCACACCTTTACCTGAATCCACAGCGGCATAGATATCTACGCGATCGCCAGGACGGATAAGTTTAGCGACACCACGAATCTCATCCACCGGGATAGAAACGGCGCGCTTGCTTGGTGCTACTTGCAACGAGATACCTGTATCCGGGCCCGGGGTCAGAAGATTGTTCTTCACAACCATTTGGCCTTTACGAATAGGTACCGCCGCTACGTTGCCGATGATTTCGTCTGGAATTGTGACAGCATCCGGTTGAATGAAATCTGCCGGCATATCCTTTGTCTCTACCATTGTATCATAAATTGTCTGCATTTCAGCGATATCTTCTTTTGCGACAACAACACGTTTCGTGGAACCGAAGCGCTTATCGTATTCGGCTTTCTTTTCCTGGGAGTAGCTATAAAGCAAGAAGGTAGCGAATATACCCGCTGCTATCGAAAGCCATAAATTTCTAGTGTCGTTAGATCCCATATATTCTCCTACGCTCCACAAGCTGCATTCAGACAAATCCCATATTGAGACTTGAGCCAAATGGGGTTCACGCCAACTTTGTCGTTTCGTTCGTCATTAACAGTAGGTACTTTTTGATTGTGTTCACTATCTGATCCAGAAGCTTCCACTTCTTTCTGCGAAGACAACATATTGATGTTGATCGGGCGAGTGGTTGCATACCAGATGTCAGAGCCCTTCGGTGATTTTTCCGAAGTCACACCGTGGATGCGAATGCCTAGTTTGTTGTAGCTAAGCTGCGCGTTTTCCTTATCTGTGTTATTACGGAAATAAACCAGATTCGAGCGGTGTCTGAAAGTTTCAAAAGCATAGTTGCGAGATGCAATGGAATTCAAAATGCCAGAATGAATGGCACCAAAGAACCCCAATGAAAAAGTAATGAATGTCACAATAACGAAAATCACCGGGATGACTTCGATCATCGCGGATCCTTTTTCATTACTTAGGAGGCTGCGTTTGGATTTCAACATCCATTATCCTCCATCGGTACATATTTGTTTTTATAGCGATCAGCCAGAATCGCAAAGCGCGAGTCCAGACCTATAATCGCATCGTAACGTTTTTTAATTTGTAAATCCCAGCATTCCTGCTGAGTGGGTTCGCGAATTAAAAAAGCCGTGAGATTTGCCTTAGGTGCTTCGCCATCTTCCGTGGTGGAACCCAGGAATGGAATGCGCAAAGCCATTACGCGCGCACTGAAAAGCAGGCGAGCGCCGGTCTGAGGAATACGACCGTCTGAATACGGATAATCTTTGGAGAAATCCTGGCCACTGGCACCACCGCCACGAAGTTCAAGATCAGAAAGTTTAAACCAACCCGCTCCCGTTTTAGAGAACAGAGGGCTTAAAGTTTTATTGGCCATTAGATTATCAAATTTATTTTTGCCCATTTCACTTTGCTTGTCTGGATCGATGTGACCAGCAACATAGGCACGAGAGGTCGAGAAGGTGATGTACTGAGCAATTTCAGCCATCGACAAAGTAAACGTCAATGCGAACATAACACTGCAAAGACCCGCGCAAAGGACTAATGAAAAAATAAAATCCACAGTGATAATACCGTGGGAATTATTAATAATCATGTGAGGGCTCGACTGTGCTCTCATTGTTCCTCAGTTCGGAGGTCGGTTGGTGATGCTGCGGTCTCTTTGGTTGGGGTGTTGTTGACGAGCGTCCTTAGCCGGAGCCCAAACACCACTTTCCATCATACCTGCCACGCGTTCCCATGGACCCGAAACCAGTTTCGATAAAAATTTTGAATCACGAAGAGCATTCATGCTGGCTACAAAAATTCCAACCATCACGATCATCAGCAAAACTGCTTCGATCACGAATTGGCCTTTTTGATTTCCCAGTGATGAGTTCTTCATTTCACTGCGCTCCACTCAAGACGGGCCCCATTTTCTTTGAAGCCTTGTCCTGTATCCAATTGCCTTTCCACACGGGCGGCCAAACGTGGACCTGATCCACGAAACGCCTCTGAGGGGGCTGAAAGAAATGCTTTCAACCCGATCCCAAGAATTGCAATCATTAGCAGGACATACTCAATCGTCATGCGATCTCCGTCTTTGCTAAAGTGAAATTACTCAGCAGTTACGCCGCCGATATTTCCTTGAAGCTCAGCGATTTTTTCTTTCACTGTAGTTTGGATATCTTTTTTGAAGATCATCACCAGTCCAACAACAACCACAAGTAGCAAAATGTACTCAGTTGCACCTTGACCGCGTTTATTCTTCAAAAGATTTTTAGAAAAGTTCTTAAACTTTTTCATTGATGTTCCCCCTTGTACTTCCGTTATCGGCTCATTTGGGGATTGTCTTGAGAGTTTTCACTACACTTTGTGGGAAATTGGTCCTGTCTCAGAATGAGAAAAAGGGAGGTACTGGACCTCCCTTTTTAGAAAAACTGTGTGTACAGATTATTTACACTCAGCTTTATCGGAAAATGACTTGCCTAAATCTTTGCCATCGAATTTGACCGTCACTTTCTTTTCAGTCAAAGTCCCTTTGCGCACGATTTTTGAAGTTTTCTCGGCCCATTTTTCACAAGCTTCAGCCGAGTCTAGTTTTTTCGTTTCGTCAGTCGGGTTTTTACCGTTGTAAGGCTTCATCGCTTCAACTTCTTTACCTGGGCACGCTTTGCGGTCTACGGAAATGTTGCAATCACCGGCAAAAGCGGCTTGCGCCATCATCAAAGTTGCAACGGTCATCATCACTGTGGTTTTAATCATTACAGTCTCCTGTTTATGCTGCAGAGGATTCTTGGTCCTCGTTATTGTTAAATTCATTTTCGTTAATTGGTTTTTTCTTTTCGCCAACAAGCACATGAAGTTGCGACATCATGGTGCCAAGTTCTCCGGCCTGATTTTGCATGTCTTCAGAGGCACTTATGACATTACCCATTGAAGCTGCAACACCCTGCAGGCTTTCATCGATCGAAGTAAGAGCTTGCTTAACTTGTTCGATACCATGCGATTGTTCTTGAGAACCTTGGGCGACTTCTTGAATTAATTGGAACACGCGATTCGTATTTTCAACAATTGCTTTTAGGGATTTTTCACTGTCAGCCGCCAATCCTACGCCTGTGTGGCTTTTCGTGTTGGCCTCATTGATCAGTCCCGAAATCTCTTTTGCAGCTTCCGCACTTTTTTGTGCGAGGGCGCGTACGGCATCTGCCACAACCGCAAATCCTTTTCCTTGTTCACCTGCGCGAGCAGCTTCAACTGCCGCATTCAAAGCTAAAAGGTTTGTCTGAAAAGCGATGTCATCAATCATCACCAGGATCTCTGTGATCTTTTTCGAGTTTGTCGAAATTTCTGACATCACATTGATCAAAGAGTGAATCTTTTGTTGACCATAAAGGACAGCTTCCTGACCGTCTTTAGAGATCTTGGCAGCCTCGGTGGAGCTGTCAGAATTTTTACGAACTGTTTGAGTCAGGTCCTCCATGGTCGCAACAATTTCTTCCAGTGCTGCCGCTGTGCTAGTTGTGTTACTCGAAATAGATTCGCTGGATTTAACCAGTCCCAGAGTGCGGCTTTCCACGATGTGGGAGCTGGAATCCAGTCCCTCGGCCACGTTTCTTAAAGAATTCTGCACGCTACGAATATTCAAGATACTTGTCAGCAGACCCAACAGTACAAAGAAACTTGTAACGCCGATAATTGCATAGAACGTGATTTTAAAAAGTTTCGCTGCGGATTCGGCCTTTTCTACACCCATCATATAACTGGCGTCGGTCAGGGCTTTCAGAGACTTGTAAGCAGATTCATAGTGTTTCGCAGAACTATCCTGAAGAATTTTTTCAGCCAGGGCTGTGTCTTCTTTTTCCAGGGCTGCTTTGAATTTATCGCTCTCAGTTTGATAGTTGTCCCAGGAAGCGATGAATTCGTCATAGGATTTGCGCAGAGAATCCGTTGTCAAAAGCGGCTCTAAAACTTTCGAGTAGATGGTGATGTTTCCCATCAAGGAGTCCATCTCTTCGATAACCAATTTTCTTTCATCAGTACTTTGAGTTGCAAGAAGGTTGAACTCAAGCTTGCGATAGGTGACCACATTGATGTTAATGTCAGCTGTTTTCCCAACGATCGGAAGCCAGGTTTCAGCGACCTCGGAAGTCACCGTGTTTTGAGATTTCAATTCATAGAGTGAAAAGGCATTAGTCAGCACGCAAATTAAGGTGAGCAATGCAGTGATGAATAGGAAACGGCCTTTCAAAGAGAGCTTAGACATTTCGTCCTCCGAAGCTCTTTGTCGGCTTTTTAACAGACAACCTTAGGTCCAGTTCTCACATGGCCTCAAAATATACCCATGGACAAGGTTGACCAAGGTCCTAAAGACCCCTAAATTGGCTTTTAGGAGTCTCCCATGCAAAAACAGATGGTTTTATTGTACGTATTTTGTGTCGTTATATTCTTTGTAGTTAACGTCGTCGTATCTTAGGCCCGACTAGTTTTTCATATTATAGATATCAGGATAGTTTCTTCCGATTTCTTCTGAATCCATTCCGTATCCAATTACATAGCGATCATCAATCGTTTTACCGATGTAGTCTGCTCTGATAGGCAACTCGCGACGAGCAGGTTTATCTAGCAGCGTAACGATTTTCAAAGATGCAGGAGCAGATGCGAACAAGCGGCTTCTTAGGAAGCTCAAGGTACGGCCTGTATCGATGATTTCTTCAACGATCAGTACGTGTTTCCCGGCGATGTTCACAGAAATGTCTTTAACGATTTTAATCGCGCCACCGCGCTCAACTGCTTGGACGTATACGAAATCAACTTGCTGAGGAAGATCTACTTTTCTCATCAAGTCTGCTGTGAGGTGCATGGAACCGCGCAAAGGGCAGATAAAGATAATTTCTTTCCCTTCGTAATCGCTTTCAATTTGTGACGCCAGTTCAGAAACTAGCTCTGCGATTTCTTCTTTAGTGATGAAGGGAACCATTTGTTCTTTAAGTTGTGCCATGTTCTGCGCCCCTGATTTTACAAATCAATTGATGTAATGCCTGCTGCTTGCGCCATCTTCAGATAACGAAGAGCTTCGGGGTGTTGTGGGTCCCGAATGAGGATATTCTCCCACTGTTCAGTGGCTTCAGCAATGTTGTTTGAATTGTAGTAGATTGCCCCAAGCTTTAGGCGAGCTGGAATTAGGTGCGGGTACTCACGGATCAAACCTTTCAAATCTTTGATGGCTCTTTCCGTTTGGTTTAGCTGCACGTTCACTTCAGCGATACGTAAAGTGATCTCGGCCTTGCGGCTGGATAGCTTTTGCGCTTTTAGAAGTTGCTCCAAAGCTTCGTTGTAGCGCTTGTATTGATAGTACAAGTCAGCCAATTCCTCGTGTTTGGAAGCAAGCTTTTCATCAACGAAGGGATCTTGTTTGCCAGACTTTTTATCAAGCTGAGCCTGAGCATCCAGGAAAACCTGTTTTCCTTCGTCATATTTGCCAAGGTCATTCAAAATGATCGACAAACCGACGCTGGCATCAGTGTAGGTAGGGTCGATTTCCAATGCGCGCTTGAAAGTTTTGATCGCTTTGCTGAATTGGCCTTTGTCATAAGCGATTGTCGCCAGCATCTGATAAACCTCGGGATTACGAGTGTTTTGCAGAAGCATCTGATTTAAAATGGGCTCAGCCATTTTGTAGTTCCCGTTGATAAAATATCCGCGGGCCTCAGAGATCATGTCGTCTTGAAGAGAAGAAATCACTTCGTCTCCTTTTCAGCCTGTTTTAGTTCCGGGCTGCCAGGGAAATCACTGGAAAGAATCGCCATGTATTTATTCGCTTTAGGATCGTCACCAATCTTTTTTGCAGAAATAACGATGCGTGAAAGAGCGCGAGCATCGAAACCCAAGTTTTTATAATTTGAGTAAAGCCCTTCATAGCGTTTCAAGGCGCTGTCATAGATCTCGCGGATGAAATAGAAGTTACCGATGTAATCTTCTTTTTCAGCTAGCATTTTGATCGTCGCAGAACGCTTTTCTTTAGCTTCAGCCACGTACTCAGAGTTTGGATATTTCTTAATCAAATCGCTAAGATTGATAATGGTATCATTCGCCAAAGTTAAATCGCGGTCGATAGATGATGGCAATTGATTGTAATAGCTCATCCCTAAACGGTATTGAACGTAATCAGAGTTTGGAACTGTCGGATGAAGTTCTTTAAACATCTGATATGCCACTTGAGCTTCAGCGAAAGATTCCTGCTTATAGTAAACATCGGCGATCGCAAGTTCTGCTTTTGTCGCAAAGTTACTGTAAGGGAATTTGTTTTTAACTTCGGTATAACGACGGATCGCTTCCTCGTAACGTTCTCCCTTATCGAATTCTTCCGCAATAGCGAAAGCACCGTCTGGAGTGTCAGAGTTTTTTTCCATTGTGGAGCATGCAGAAAGTAAAAATCCTGATGCGCAAATAAGTGTCATGACTCGGAGCGTTTTTAGCATGCCGTTATCATATTTTGGTCCAGAACCCACTGTCAATGAAGCGACTTATGGCGCACTGCTATCAGAGTCAATTGGTACGAAGAACAGCAGATTTTTTCACCCAACCGGTGATTGAGCCAGGGTAAGTGACTTGAACCCAGTCATTGTTTTCATTTTGAACGATAACTTCCATGCCACCATACAAATCCAACAGAGCCACTTGGTTTTCGCCCGGCGCAGATTGCAGGGACACTTTATCATCCACCACTGTCGCGCGGATGATGGATTGGTCATATAATTTTAAACTCAGAAGCGTGAGTGAAACCAGAAAACCCAACGCCAAAAAAGTTCCAATCATTGGAAAACCTGGCAGTGCTTTTTCTTCAGCCAAAGCGCGGCGGCGCTGCCCCATAAATCCGATCAAAATCCAACCCGCTGCGAATAAGAAAAGTGCCGTCGTAATCAGATATGCGATAACCGAAACGGGAGCTAACAGCTTTGCACGAACACTCTCATAAGTTTCAATTTGATGAGGGATTTCTTTGATTTCCATCTGTGTTAACGCAAACTTTAGTCCAGCTCGCGCAGGCGTTAACTCGGGGTCACTATTTAGCGCTTTTCGAAATAAACCGATCGCCAGTGGTTTTTTACCCAATTGAAACTGGGCTAAAGCCAAGTTTGTGAGTGTAGTTGCGTTATGAGGATCCTTCTCCAGGGCTTTGGCGAATGCGTCACGGGACTGCTCGAATTCTTTCGCTGTGTAATGCTGAGTTCCTTGCTTAAAGAGCGCAGCGAAATCGGCGTCTTGAGTCCAAGCTAAAGTGGGCAAAACAAGAGTAAAAAAGAACACAATGAGTCGCGTTGTCATAGTCTCGAAGTTTAGCTGGGTGTCTTGTCTTAGTCCAGAGCGAAGAGTAAACTGGACGGGCATTTCAAATAACATGGGGATGAAGGATTTTATATCTCCGCGAAAGGTATTATGAGCTCTCTTGTAGGCCATCAGATTCAGCAATCCGAAAAAGTAAATTCTTTGATCAAAGATCTTGTCGGTGAAGTTACAAAATTAAATTCATCTCTTGAAGGCATTCGTGCCCCGCAAGATGCAAACAAAGAAGCCGGAAAACAAAAAATCGAACAAACAGGATTGTTGCGTGGTCGTCCATTGCATTATCAATACATGGGCACAGGCGCAGGTCGCGGTCCTTATGTTGAATTAGAAGATGGCAGCGTTAAACTTGATTTGATCAACGGTATCGGGATTCACTTGATGGGTCACTCTCACCCACGCGTAATGACCGCTGCGGTTCGCGGTTCCCTGGCTGATATTTTGAATCAAGGTAATTTGCAACCTAACAACGAATACCGTCTTTTTACAGAAAAGCTGGTACAAATTGGTTCAAAAAATTCTCGCCTGAAGTATGCATGGATCGCTACATGCGGAACAATGGCAAATGAAAATGCGATCAAACTTTCTCGTCAAAAAAATTCACCTGCACGTTTCGTGATGTCATTCAAAGATGCTTTCGCGGGTCGCTCGACAATGATGGCGGAAGTCACTGACAACCCTGCTTACAAACAAGGTTTGCCAGAGTATCATGAAGTATTGCGCGTTCCGTTCTATGACAAGCGTGATCCAAAATCAGGCGAAAAAGCATTGGCAGCAATGAAAGAACACGTGGCAAAACACGAAGGCAATATTTCTGCATTTGGTTTTGAACCGATGTTGGGTGAGGGTGGTTACCAAGCGGCACCTCGTGAATTCTTTGTACCACTTTTGGAATTCTGTAGATCTAAAAACATCGCTGTGTGGGCTGATGAAGTTCAAACTTTCACTCGTACGGGTGAATACTTTGCATTTGAAACATTGGGATTGGGTGAGTACATCGACATCTGCACGATTGCAAAAACAGCTCAAGTGGGTGCAACTCTTTACACTGAAGAGTACAATCCAAAACCAGGATTGATTGCGGGTACTTTCTCTGGAGCATCTCCGTGTTTGGCGGCAGGGGTGGAAATGTTGAATATGCTTTCTGAGGGCTTCTTGGGTCCCCAAGGTCGCATTCAACAAATTCACAAACGCTTTATCGATGGCATCAATAAGATGAACGATACGACTTGCAAAGGTATTGCGACAGATGCAGGTGGTATGGGCTTGATGGTTGCGTTCACTCCGCATGATGGTAAGAAAGACAGCGTAAATGCTTTCTTGAATAAACTTTTCGCAAACGGCGTAATCGCATTCCCTTGTGGTAAAGATCCGGTTCGCGCACGTTTCTTGATCCCGGCAATTATTCAGGATCAAGACATTGATATCGCTTTGAAGATGATTGAAAAAACACTTCTTGAAGGGGTGTAATTGGATTTCATCGAGTCTTGCCGTCAGTTCATCGCTATCGACAGCACGCCTACTCATGGCAACAAAGAGTTGGCGCGTTGGGCGGCTGCGTTTTGTCGTCAGCGTGGATTGGTGGTCGAAGAGCAAATTGAAGTTGTCGGAGATTTAGAGCAGATCAATATCATCGCTCGCCCGGCATCTGTCACGGAACGTCCGGGTGCAGAGTTTTTGCTGCAAACGCATTTAGACACTGCCGATCCGGGCCCCTTTGCTTTGTGGACTGAAACGGGGAGCAATCCCTACGATGCGCACATCATCGACGGCAAGATCTATGGTTTGGGAACGGCTGACGTTAAACTTGATTTTTTATGTAAGCTTGAAGCTATGGCGTCGTTTGCGGGATCGCGTGCATGGCGCCTGCCACCGGTTTTGGTGGGAACTTTCGGTGAAGAAACCGGAATGCAAGGAGCTTTGAAGCTGATTCGTAAAAACAAAGTCGCTGCAAAGATGGCTTTGATTGGCGAACCCAGTGATCTGCAATTGGTAAATGCTGCCAAAGGTTTTGCGACGGTGGAAATCAGAATTCCTTTTTCCGAAGAGGAAATTCGCTATCGTGATGAACACAATCTTCGCGAAAGTACATCCACGCAGTCGAAGCTTTTCAGAGGAAAAGCTGCGCATTCTTCCATGCCTCATCTGGGCGAGAGTGCGATTATCAAGATGCTGGAGTATCTGACAATGCTTCCAGATACGGTGAACATCATGGAAGTTGATGGCGGTATCAACTTTAACACAGTTCCCGGTAATGCATTTTTAGAGATCGACATGATGTCGACGGTGAAAACTCCAATTGCGACCAAGCTGGCAAATATTTATCGCGGCTTAAAGGAATTGGAAAAAGAGTTTTTAAAGCACGAAGACAAGGAATTTTACCCGAGCACACCGACTTTGAACATCGGTCTGATTCGTACGAATGAAAATGACGTGCAGATTTCAGGAAGCTGTCGTCTGCCACCAATTATCACTCATGATATTTATGAGAGATGGATGGAGCAGCTGCGGGGTCTTTGTGAAAACAATGGTGCCGTCTTTAGTGTGAACGATTACAAAAAACCGTTTCGCACGGAAGTGAATTCGATCCTGATTAAAGGTTGTCTGGATGAATTGCGCGCTTTGGGCTTAAAAGCCGAACCGACGACTCAGCCTTCGACGAATGAAGCGAGTATTTTTTCTCGCATCGGTGTTGAGTGCGCATGTTTTGGTCCGGGAAAAAGAGAAGGAAATGTTCACACTCCTCAAGAACACGTGGCTATTGAGGATTTGCACAAGGCCACTGAATTTTACAAGAAAGTCATCGAGAGGTTTTGCTTATGAGTTTTCTGATAAGACCTGTTCGGCACGACGATTTGAACCAGTTGGTGGATTTGGCAAAACAATTTAATTTGCTGAATTTGCCAGGGGATAAAAAAGTTTTAAGCGAGAAGATTGATCGCAGTGAGCAGTCTTTCGCTGATAAACTGGTTAAAACTAAAGCCGAATATCTATTTGTAGTTGAAGACATAGAAGAGAAACAAATTGTGGGAAGCTCTTTGATCCTTGCTAAACACGGCAATGATGAAGTGCCTCACAGTTATTTCAAAATTATCAAACGCGATCACTTTTCCCAGGATTTGGGAATCGGGTTCATCCATCAAGTATTGCGCTTCCAGCTGGATTTTGACGGTCCAACTGAAATCGGAGGACTTCTTGTCGATAGATCCTATCGCCGTCGTCCCGAAAAACTGGGTAAGCAAATCAGTCTTTCCCGTTTCTTGTATATGGCGATTCATCCCGAGAAGTTTGAAGAGCGTGTTTTGTGTGAACTGACGCCACCGCTGACTGATGAGGGACGCAGTGAATTCTGGGAGGCCCTGGGTCGCCGTTTCACAGGATTGCCGTATCAGGAAGCCGATGCTTTAAGCCAGTCACATAAAGAGTTTATTGAAAGCCTTTTCCCACAAGACGATATCTATATGGCGCTGCTTGATTCAAAAGCGCGTTTGGTATTGGGGCGCGTAGGGGAAGCGACGAAGCCAGCGCAACATCTTTTGGAAAGCATCGGATTCAATTACCTTGATGAGGTTGATCCATTTGATGGCGGACCTCACTATGGAGCACAGACAGCGGATATTCTGCCCATTAAACAGGGTAAACGTTTGATCGTTGCGAATGGCAAAGATTGTACCTTTAAAGATCAGTATTTAATTGCCACAACCGGAGACGAATTCAGAGCCACTATGTGCTCCGTCGATATTCGTGACGGTGAAGTCATTCTTCCCGCAAAAGCGCTGCAGATTTTAGGGGTGGAAGTTGGCGAAGAAGTATATGCAGCTCCTTTTCACTACAACAGAGGAAGTTAACAGATGAGCACCACCATTTTTCCTATCAGCTATAAAGGTGATTTTATCAACGGTCGTTTCGTTCCGGTTACTAAGGGTGATGGCGAAGTTAAAAACTTAAGCCCCGCCGATTTGAATGACCTGATCATGACGGTGCCATTTAAGCATGACCACATGGATGAAGCCTGTGTCGCAGCTAAAAAAGCTTATCCGAAATGGGCGACTCTTTCCATGGACGAAAGAAAAACTTATCTGCTGCGCTTAAAAGAAATGTTTGATTCGCACGCGGAACAATTCGCCCAAATTATTTCCCGCGACACGGGTAAACCAGCTTGGGAAGCCATGACTGAGGCGAAAGCTTTAGGTGCTAAGATCGACATCACTTTGAATCAGTCAACGAAACTGGTTGCTGACGAAAGAATTCCCAACGCTCTTCCGCAAGTGGAAGGCGTGATCCGTCACCGCTCCCGTGGTGTCATGGCTGTGGTGGGACCATTCAATTTCCCAGCCCATTTGCCCAATGGTCACATTATTCCGGCTTTGATCGTGGGTAACACGGTCGTATTTAAACCGTCTGAGCAAACACCAGCTGTGGGTCAATTCATGGCAGAGATGTTTGAAAAAGCTCAGTTCCCGCCAGGCGTCTTCAATATGGTTCAAGGTGACGGTGCTGGCGGTGGTCGCTTGGTCGCAAATGAACACGTGGACGGAGTTTTGTTCACGGGCTCTTACGAAGTCGGTTTGAAAATTAAACAAGAGACTTTGAATCACTATTGGAAAATTCTTGCACTCGAAATGGGCGGTAAGAACGCGACAGTGGTTTGGGAAGATGCAGATATGGATAAAGCGGTTTATGAATCGCTTGTCGGTGCCTATATGACGGCGGGGCAGCGTTGTTCTTGCACCAGCCGTATTATCGTTCATCCAAAAATCGCTGACGAATTTACAGAAAGATTCTATCAGGCAGCTAAGAAACTTTCGATTGGGCACTGGACTGAAAATACGTTCATGGGTCCATTGATCACTTCAGCGTCTGTCGAAAAATACATCCGTTTCCAGGAAATCGCGAACCGCGAAAACTGTGAAAGCTTGATGCGTGGTAAATCTTTGGATTTGAAAAACAAAGGTTACTATGTGACGCCTTCTATTCATTTGGTGAAAAAGTTTGATCCAAACTCTGTGTATCAAAAATCAGAGATCTTTGGACCAAACGTGGCGATTTACACGACGGGCGACTGGAATCATGCGATGGAAATCGTTAATTCCACGGGCTATGGCTTGGTGATGGCCTTGTTCTCTAAGAACAAAGAACTTTACGAGGATGCTTTGTTTAAAGCTCGCGTGGGATTGTTAAACTGGAACCGTACAACGAATGGTGCAAGCTCTCGTCTGCCATTTGGAGGAATGGGTAAATCTGGTAACGACAGAGCATCAGCACACTATGCGATTCAGTATTGCACAGTGCCTGTGGCAAGTCTTGAAGATCCAACTCCGTTTGATCCAACTAAAATTCTTCCTGGTATGAATTTGGATATGAAGTAATGAAAAAAACAGTTGTCGTTCTTGTTAGTGCATTTGTTGCTTTAGTTGTTGCGGTTGGCGTATGCGTGGGCTTTTTAGGCTACCAATACGCCAGCACGGCTCCAAGTAGCGTGGCCCAAGATGTGGTTTATGAAGTGGTGCCAGGAAAGGCATTTAACACCATTGCCAAAGATCTTGAAAACAAGGGCTTGGTTCGTAATGCCTTTTTCTTTTCTATGTATGCGCGTTTTAAAAACGAACGTTCGAAAGTAAAAGTGGGCGAGTACCTGTTAAGAACCAATATGACTCCGAGTGAAGTTTTGGATGTGATCACATCTGGAAAAAGTATCGCACGTGCCTTTACTGTCAGCGAAGGTCTTAGCATTTATGAAATTGCAGATCTTTATGAAAAAGAAGGCTTCGGAACAGCAGCTGAATTTATGCGCCTGGTGCGGGATCCCGCTTTTATCCAGGCCGTTTTGGGCGAAAAGCAGGAAAGTCTTGAGGGCTATTTGTTTCCTGAAACTTATATGCTGACGAAGTTCACTGATACTAAAGGACTTCTGCAGGCGATGGTTAAAAGATTCTTGTACGTATATAACGAGATCCAACCGCAATCGCACCTGCAGGGATGGACTCGTCATCAGATCGTAACACTCGCAAGTATCGTGGAAAAAGAAACGGGTGCTCCAGAAGAGCGTCCCCGTATATCTTCGGTCTTTCATAATCGCCTGCAAAAAAACATGAAATTGCAAACGGATCCGACAATCATTTACGGCAAAGCTGAAACTTTGGGTAAAATCGTCATCAACATCACTCGTGCTGACCTTTCGACGCCGACTCGTTACAACACGTATGTCATTTCCGGACTGCCTCCTGGCCCAATCGCAAATCCTGGTCGTGAGGCATTGTTAGCAGCGATGAATCCTGCAAAGACAGATTATCTGTTCTTTGTTAGTCAGAATGATGGCACTCACGTGTTCTCAGAAAATTACCAAGCCCACGAAGCGGCAGTTAAACGCTTTCAATTGAATGCAAAAGCTCGTGAAGGAAAGTCTTGGAGAGATCTTAAGGCACGCCCTGCAGGTGAAAAAGAAGTCGGCGCTGGTACAGGAACAAAGAAAGCGACGAAGTAATCTACTTCGTTACGCTTTCTTCCGGCGAACTGACTTTATCAAATCCATGAGTCGTTGAATTGTATTTAAAGATATTCAGTCTAGGCACCATCTGATCATCAAATGTTGGAGCTACGATCTCTGAAGTCCCATCACCATCCACATCGGTCAAAGCCAGGTTTGTGGAGTTTCCTTTCAAAGAAAAATATCCGTCTCGCGACTCCGCCAGCGGAATTTTCGCCATGATGGTCATGCCATCGGATCCTTCCAGATTATAGACTTCAAGCTCTAGGAAGTTTTTGCTTTGAATTTTTAGTACCGTGACTTTGGGACCCTGGGGAGTCAACGAACCGCTCACTTTTGCAATGACCACGCGGCTATCCGGGGAGAAAAGATCTTTCACTGACGTACGCAGGTTTGGAATCACCGCGATTGTAGTCACGATCATGGCAACGATGGCCAAACCGACCATAAGGATGATTTCTTTTTTAGTGAAAGTAGAATCTGTTTTGGAAGTCATAGAAAAAAGTTTGCCATAAAGTCATTGAAGTAAAAACAAGAAAAGACTTAAGATCTTGGAGATTCTTACTGCGGAGGGTTTGATGGCAAAGCTTATCGTTTCAAAATTCGGCGGAACCTCCATGGGAGATGCGGAATGCATGCTCCGAAGCGCCGAAGTCGCATTTCGACAAAATTCCAGCATGGTCGTGGTATCCGCCACTTCGGGAACAACCAATGATCTGATCAACTTGGGAACTCAAGCGGAAAAAGGTCATTGGCCTGAGTGCGAAGCCCTGTTGACGAAAATGAAAGAGCGTCATCGTCGGATTGCATCGGACTTGAAATCCAACAGCGAATCCTCTCAAAAGCTTGAAACCCTGTTTGAAGAAATGCAGTCCCTGGCAAAGGGTGTGCATTTGCTCAGAGATTGTTCGGTGAAAGCCATGGATGCTTTGATGAGCCTTGGCGAGCGCATGTCTTCGGTTCTTTTCACAGATGCCATGGCAACTGTTTTAAAGAATCACGGCTCAGGAAAATCAGCTCATCTTTTAGATGCGCGGGATGTTTTAAAGACGGATGATTCATTTGGTAAAGCAAAACCTTTGACGGCTGTTGTTGCAAGTCACTGCCAACGTCATCTGCCGAAAATTCGCGACATGAAGACGGTCGTGGTTACCCAAGGTTATATCGGCAGTACCGAAGAGGGTATGACGACGACATTGGGTCGTGGTGGCAGTGATTATTCCGCTGCTATTTTGGCCGAGGGGATTGCTGCTGATGTTTTGGAAATTTGGACAGACGTGGCCGGTATCGCAACGACGGATCCTCGCTTGTGCCCCAAAGCGAAACCGATTGCCGAAATTTCCTTTAAAGAAGCCTCTGAGCTTGCAACTTTCGGAGCAAAAGTTTTGCATCCCGCGACTTTGCTTCCGGCCATTCGTAAGAATATTCCCGTATTCGTGGGATCAAGCTTTGATGCTGAGGCCAAAGGCACGTGGGTTCGCAAGGAAGTTGAACAACATCCATTGATTCGTGCAATGGCGCTTCGAAAAAAACAGATTCTGGTGACCCTATCCACCCCCGAAATGCTTCATGCTCACGGTTTCTTGTTTCAGATTTTTAAAATCTTTAATGATCACAAAGTCAGTATCGATGCCATCACGACATCTGAAATTTCAGTCAGCGTGACATTGGATGACTCGACGTTGCTGAATAAAAAACTGATCGCTGATCTTTCGGAAATCGCAGACGTTCAAGTTGAAGAAAATCTAAGTTTGGTGTCTTTGATTGGGAATAACATCAATCACACGTCAGGCTTGGGTAAAGACATCTTTGATACGATTTCAGACATTAACGTGCGCATGATTTGCCTGGGCGCAAGTAAGCACAATTTCTGCTTCTTAGTGAATGAAGAACAAGGGCCGGAGGCCATTCAACGTTTGCATAAAAAGTTTGTGGAGCTTGCATGATCAAAGAAGAGTTCTATCAGCTTTTGTCCTCTAGAAAGTCCATTCGTAAATTCAAACCAGATGCGGTTCCTAAAGAAGTATTAGATCGGCTCTTGGCAGCAGCTATGGAAGCACCCTCAGGAAAAAATCGTCAGAACTGGCGTTTCTTCGTCGTGACGGGAAAAAAACGTGACGACTATATTCAGTACTCGCAGAAATCCTGGTTGGGAATTAAAGACGTTCTTCAACAACGCTTAAAACCATCGTTGTATACGTTCACCGAAAGATTCTTTTTCACCTTAGGGGACGCTCCGGTTCTGGTGTTCGCATATTCTCACAATGATTCAGAAGAGCGCTATCATACGAGTATTGGCTCGGTTTATATGGCGGTCGAAAATCTGAATCTTGCGTGTCTAGTGGAAGGACTAGGTTGTTGCACCATGGGAGCACCACTAGAAATTAAAGAAGAGGTAGATAAGTTCTTGGGTGTGGATAAACTTCCGGAATACCAGCGAGGAGAGTTGGAACTTCTTTGTGGAGTCGTGATTGGATATCCAGATCACAATCCTCCAAAGGCACCAAGACAAACCGAAGGCCGAGTTTTTTGGCTTAGCTAAGTCAGATTGTTAGTATCCCTAAATCGAAATAAAATTTCGTAAAGTAAAATTGTTTACAGAAAAATTCACCATTCTCCGATGAATTTGACAATTGTTAAATTCATTGGAGTACGTTGTGAAGAGTTTCAGTTTGTATGCAAAAGTTTGGTCCGTCGTCGGCGTTTTAATCGCCGGGAGTGCAGTCATCGCCTTTATTGGAATTTCCAAACTTGAATCTTTCGATCGCGAAGTCGACGAGATCGTCAGCGAAACCGCCGTAAAAGTTGAAATTGCAAACGAACTTCGTGCTTCATTGTACAAGCAACTTTATCTGCAACAGACCTACATCTTAGCGAACACTCCGCAAGAAATGTCAGAAATCTCCTCTGAAATAAAAAAAACCGAAGAAGAGCTGTCCCAGGAAATTTCCAGTTACAAAGAATATCATCTGACTGAGGATGCGCAGATTTTGAAATCTTTTGAAGAGACATATAAGTCCTGGTTACTTCTTTCTCAAGAAGTTCGGGAGCACGCAGCCAGCAGCAACGATGCGAAAGCCGTCGAGCTTTTTCAGGGGAGGGGTCATCAAATAAAAGAGGATATTCTGAAATACTCAGACAGGCTCGCGCAGTTTAACCGGGAAAAAATGAGTAAAGCGGCAGAGACAGTTCGTGCTGACTATAAAATATCGCACTCACTTATCGTGATGGTGAGTGCTTTAGTTGGTGCCTTAAGTATTCTGATCTCCATTTTGGTTTTAACTCGCTTAAAAAAATCCATCAGTTTGGTGATTTCAAATCTTACGGACAACTCCCGCAATGTTGCCTTGGCATCCCATCATATTGCCTCTTCTTCAGAGGAACTCGCTCAAGCGGCAAGCGAGCAGGCAAGCTCGTTAGAGGAAGCCGTCGGCACCCTTGAAAAAGTAAATGAAACGCTCGGTATGACTTTAAAGAATACTCACGAAGCAGCTACCTTGGCAGATGCAACTTGTCAGGCGGCTTTATCGGGTGAAAATGAAATCCGTGAACTGAGTAAATCCATTCGTGAAATTTCAGAAGACTCGGCCAAGATCACAGAAATTACTCATGTGATGGATGATATCGCTTTTCAAATTAATATTCTCGCCTTGAATGCTGCCGTCGAAGCCGCGCGTGCCGGCGAGCAGGGGAAAGGCTTCGGCGTGGTCGCGGAAGCTGTGCGAGAACTTGCACAAAAGAGTGCCTCGGCTGCGAGTGATATCTCTGCGTTGATTAAAGAAAGTAACGACAAGATTTGCGAGAAATCCAAACTAGTGGATCTAAGTGTTTTAGCTCTTAAGAATATTGTCGAGTCTGCGAAAAAAGTGGCGACCTTGAATTCCGAAATCGCGGGAATTTTCGACAGTCAGTCTGAAGGTTTAAGTCAGGTGAATAAAGCGATGCTGCAAATCGATCAGGCGACACAAATGAATGCTGCAACTTCTGAAGAGGCCGCGGCGGCCGCCGAAGAATTGGCCAATCAATCAGACTCCATGAACGACACTATCATCTCATTAGAAGTGACCATAAATGGGTTCGCAAAACCGGGGGAGGAGTCGCAATCCTTAGCGACCAGCCCCCAGATTCAGTTAGCCGCCTAATTCAGATCGAATAGGTTCGCTTTGAAAGCATAAACCTATGAAATAACGACATTTTTTAAAAACAAAAAGTACCTTTTTGGGCGCAGTTTTGATATACCGCATCCCTTATGAATCCACTTCACGCCCTTAAGACGAATCCGTTTGTCCTTGCGCCTATGGCCGGGATCACTGATCACGCATTTCGTACCTTCATGAAAAAGCTCGACGCCAGCGTTGTCGTTACCGAGCTTGTGAGTGCGTCGGGCATCGAATATAAATCTGAAAAGACTTTGAAACTGATGAGCTTTGATGAAACTCAAAGACCTATCGGTGTACAACTTTTTGGTGAAGACCCGGAAATTCTGGCTAAGGGTGCAGCCTTTGCGGAAGCAGATGGTTGTGATTTCATTGATTTGAATTTCGGTTGTCCTGTTCCCAAAGTCGTAAAAAAGGGCGCAGGCTCGGCGATGATGAAAGACCCTGTGCAAATGCAAAAGGTTTTGTCTGCCGTTAAAGCCGCAGTGAAAATTCCTGTGACAATCAAAATCCGTACGGGGTGGGATTCCACCACTCGCAATGCTTCTGAAATTTGCAATATCGCATACAACGAAGGCATGGAGTGGGTCGCAATTCACGGCCGCACTCGTAATCAAGGTTACTCCGGGTTTGCGGACTGGGATTTTATCGCTGAAGTTAAGGCCAATGCGAAACTACCTATTCTCGGAAACGGAGACATCCTCACACCCAGACAGGCAGTGTTAAGACTAGAGCAGTCAGGCTGTGATGGTGTGATGATCGGTCGTGGATGCCTTAAAAATCCGTTTATCTTTATGGATGCCTTGTCCTTATGGCGGGGCGAGTCTGTAAAAGACGTTAAAAGAGACTACGTTAGCTTGTTTAACAGCCTCAAAAATGAGGTTGTTGCGCATTGTGATGAACACATCACTGGTATTCAGTTGAGAAAGTTTGCAGCTTGGTTCTCGACAGGGTATCCTGGAGCGGCACAATTCAGGAAGAATCTTTTCCAATCCAAAAGCAATGAAGAGATCATGACCCTTGCTAACGAATTTTTCGCTAGTATCGGTTCTGTTGAGCAAGAAGATCAGTCTAAGGATGAGTTCCTTATGGGTGGCCATGGTTAGAGCACTAACCAAATCCTGAAATGTTTTATTTAAATTTTTGATTTAGTTTTACAAGATTCAATTTAATGAAGGGTTAAATATGATTCAAGATCCGAAGAAGATTAGAAATATCGCGATCATCGCGCACGTCGACCACGGTAAAACAACTCTGGTAGACCACTTGATTAAACAAGCCGGTACATTCCGTGACAATGAGCACGTTGATGATCGCTTGATGGACTCCATGGATCTTGAAAGAGAGCGTGGTATCACGATCGCGGCAAAGAACGCGTCTTTCGTTTACAAAGATATCAAAGTTAACATCGTAGATACACCGGGACATAGTGACTTCGGTGGTGAAGTTGAACGTATCTTGAACATGGTTGATGGTTGTATCCTTCTTTGCGACGCCTCTGAAGGTCCACTTCCACAAACTCGTTTCGTATTGAAAAAAGCTCTTGAGCAAAACTTGAAAGTTATCGTTTGTATCAACAAGATCGACCGTTCAGACGCTCGTATCCAAGAAGTACACAACGAACTTTTCGATTTGTTCATCGATCTTGAAGCAACTGAAGAACAATGTGACTTCCACACTGTTTACGCGATCGCGCGTGAAGGTATGGCGACTTTGGATCCAGCGGTTAACACTGGAACACTAGAAGTTCTTTACGATGCTATCGTAAACCTGGTTCCTCCTCCAAAAATTGATGAAGAAGCTCCATTGCAAGTAATGGTTTCTAACATCTCTTACAACGATTACGTGGGTCGTTTGGCGATCGGTCGTATGCGTGCAGGTACAATCAAAGTTGGTGATGAAGTTCTTTGCGTTCAAGCGAACCAACAGAAAAAAGTTAAAGTCTCCGCTTTGTACCAATACAAAGTGAACTCGCAAGTTCCAGCTCAAGAAGTTGGCGCAGGTGACATCGTTGTTATCGCGGGTATGGAAGACTTCACTATCGGTGATACTATCACTTCCGCTTTGGATCCTCGTCCACTTCCGCGTATCCGCGTAGACGAGCCAACGGTTGGTATGATCTTCTCGGTAAATAACGGTCCTTTCGCAGGTATGGAAGGTAAAAACGTTACTTCTCGTAAGATCCTTGAGCGTCTTGAGAGAGAACTTTTGTACAACGTTGCGATCCGCGTAGAAAAAACTGCGAACACTGACGCTTTCAAAGTTGTTGGTCGTGGTGAGTTGCAATTGGGTGTATTGATTGAACAAATGCGCCGTGAAAACTTCGAGCTTTTGGTTTCTAAACCGACAGTTATCTTCAAAGAAGAAAACGGTCAAAGAATGGAACCAATGGAGATCGCGGTTATCGATATCGAAGACTCTTACGTTGGTGCGGTTACTGAGAAACTTGGTAAACGTAAAGGTGTAATGACGAACATGGTTCAAAAAGGATCTGGTCGTACTCGTCTTGAATTCCGTATCCCTTCACGTGGTTTGATCGGTTACCGTTCTGAGTTCCTAACAGACACTCGCGGTACTGGTTTGCTTAATACGCAATTCGACGGTTGGGACCAATACAAAGGTGAAATCGAACACCGTATGAATGGTGCGATGATTTCTGACCGTAAAGGTCAAGCGACAGCGTTCGCTATCTGGAATCTTCAAGAGCGCGGTATTATGTACGTTACTCACGGTCAAGACGTGTACGAAGGCATGATCGTTGGTGAGCATGCTAAGGACAATGATCTAGAAGTAAACATCACTCGCGAGAAGAAATTGTCAAACGTACGTGCTTCGGGTTCTGATGAAGCTATCCGTCTAGTTCCAGTTCGTCCTATGACTTTGGAAAAAGCGATGGAATGGATTAAAGATTCTGAGTTGATCGAAGTGACACCGAAGAACATCCGTCTTCGTTGCCGCGAAACAGATCCAAACAAACGTGCAAGAGCAGCGAAGGAATAATGAACTCGAACGTCGCCATTGAAATCAAAGATTTAACCAAAAAGTACGACGATAAAGTCGCAGTGGATGGAATAGATCTGGAGATTTACAAAGGCGAATGTTTCGGACTCTTAGGTCCAAACGGGGCTGGCAAAACAACAGCAATGAAGATGATGTATTGCTCGGCCCTCGTAACAAGCGGGGAGCTCTATGTACTAGGGCTCAACGTTAAAAAGAACTTCCGCGAAATCAAATCCAGAATCGGCGTTGTTCCTCAAGAGGACGGCCTCGATCCCGACTTCACAGTCCTTGAAAATCTCTCAGTCTACGCAAGTTACCACAATATCAACCCTGCTGAAGCCGATCTCCGTGCTCAGGCATTGCTTCGTTTGATGAAGCTTGAAGAATACCAGGATCGCTCCGTGGAAACGTTGAGCGGCGGTATGAAGCGCCGTTTGGCGATTGCGCGTGGGCTGATTAACTCTCCGGAAGTGATCTTTCTGGATGAGCCGACAACGGGTCTGGACCCCCAGGCACGTATCTGGATCTGGGATTTCTTTAAGCATTTAAAATCTGAGAAAAGCACCCTGGTTCTGACGACTCACTATATGGAAGAAGCCGAGCAGATGTGTGATCGTGTTGCGATCATCGATGGCGGTAAAATCCTCACGATCGGGAAGCCAAAGGATTTAATTCGCGACCTGATCGGTAAAGAAGTGGTCGAGTTCGACACAAATCCCGTGGATTTGAATTACTACCTGGGTCGTTTGCGCGCCGAGGGCTTTGCTTATCAGGTTATTAAAGACACCGTGTCGGTCTTGGTTAAAGAAAACCAGGAAGGCCGCCGTGTAGTGGACCTTATTGCTTCAGATAAAATCTTTATTCGTAAACCAACTTTGAATGACGTGTTCCTGAAACTTGCGGGACATCAGTTGAGGGACGAATAATGAAGTTAAAGCAGCTTCTTTCAATTCCTAAGTTCAATGACGGAGCCTTGAAAGTTTGGCAGCGTAATTTCCTGTATTTTAAAAAGACCATGATGGTGTCTTTGTTCTGGATCGTACTTGAGCCAGTTATTTATCTGGGTGCGATCGGTTTTGGTCTGGGTTCTTTCGTAAATAACATGGGCGGTATGTCCTATATCGAATACTTCTTCCCGGCACTTTTGTGTACGACTGCGATGTTAGTTTCTTTCTTTGAAGGAACTTACGGAAACTATACGAAGCTTACTCATCAGAAAACTTATGCGACGATCATGCTGACTCGTGTAGGTCCTGAAGAAATCGTAGCAGGGGAGTTGATGTGGGCCGCGACTAAAGGATTTTTTGGCGTGATCGGTGTAACGATCGTTGCCGTGTTCTTTGGCTTGATTGATTCCTACAAGATTTTACTGACATTGCCGGTTCTGTTTTTGATTGCGGCATTGTTTTCGTGTATCGGGATGATCTTTACTTCGATTGCCCGTAACTATGACTCTTTTATTTACTCCACATCTGGATTGATTGTTCCGATGAGCTTGCTCAGTGGAACTTATTTTCCATTGGAACAACTGCCATCGGGAATGCGCTATTTGGCGTATTTATTTCCGCTGACTCACGGGGTGGCTGCAGTACGTGGGATTTTACACGACGGCAACTTGGTTAAAATTGCCGTGCATATTTTGATCTTATTGGTGCTGACGTGGATTTTTATGAACGTGTCATTCCACCGCATTCGTAACAAGCTTCTGAAATAATCTAATTATCTAAATTATGTTCGGGCTTAATGTCCAACTCGGATGAATCAAGGTCGCCGCTTTCGTCACGGATCTCTTGCTCTAAGCGGTCAATCTCGTCATTGCTAAGTGAATTCACCTGTTCCGCAGACATTCCTTTTAAGCCAGGAATTTCATCCATTGGCGGGGGAGCCGGGCTTAGGAAGGACTGAATTCTTTCCATCGCCACTTCGTACTCGGCCTGATCGATACTGTGAAACTGGTAAAGGTTCTGAACGATCTGACTCATACGTTTGCGTGCAAATCCGGTCAGTTCTTTTTTGTAGTAGGACTGAGAATACTTGATCGGGCTGGGCAGAACCATCGCCATGAAAGCACTTTCCACCACATCAAGTTCCGCAGGGGACTTTTTAAAATAGAATTGAGCTGCTTGTTTGATTCCGTAAATATTCTTACCGAATTCAACCACGTTCAGATATTTTTCCAGGATTTCTTTTTTCGTCAGAGTTTTTTCAATGCGATCCGTGATGATTGCTTCCAGGGCTTTTCTGAAGAAAGTTCTATCAGCATTCAGGAACATATTTTTAGCAAGCTGTTGAGTGATTGTGGATCCACCACGTTTATAGACGCCCGTTTCCCAACCTTGGCGGAAGTTTTTTTCAATCGTTCCCCACTCAAAGCCATGATGCTTATAGAAGTTTCCATCCTCAGTCATGATGATGGTTCTTTGTAGGTACGAAGAAATCTGTTTCAATGGGACATAGTTTTTAGATGTCGGGCACAGATCGACTTTGTACATCGTCGTGATAATGCAGCCCTTGATTTCTTTTTCGTTGGGAAGGGTCGACCAGATGAAAGCCGCAGCAGAAACCATGATCGCAACAATAATAGCAAAAAATAATCCAGCAGCCTTCATCTATTTCAACATCCCTTGATCTTTGATCCACTGAATACTGTTGTGAATGGCTTCGCGGGCGGGACGAGGTTTGAAATCCAACTCGCGCTGAGCTTTCGATGAATCAAACCAGTGATACATCGTTGCTGTGTGGGCGTTTTCTTTACTCAGTGGACCTTTAAGTCCCATTTTCTCCATAAAGTCGCCAATAGTTCCCACCACGTGGAGGACTTGATCCGGCATTTGCTTGTTAGGAGCGGAAACGCCGGCTTCTTCAGCGATCATGCGGAAAAGATCTTTGATCAGAATATTTTCACCAGCGAGGATGTAGCGCTCTCCGGTTTTACCGATTTTCCACGCGCTTAAGATTCCTTGGATGACGTCTTCCACAGCGACGACATTCACGCCGCCAGAAGTGTAGAATTTAAGTTTTCCTTGAGCCACTTTCAGCATCATTTTGCGGCTGCCTTTTTTAGCGTCGCCAAATCCATAGATTGTTGCTGGATTTAAAATGACTGCATCCACTTCGCCTTTATCGCAGGCCTTTTTAACCAGAACTTCAGCGTCATGCTTTGTTTCAAAATATCCAAGGTTCAAATCATGGATATTGAATTCTGAATTTTCATTGAGGATTTCTTGCGGATTGTGGCCTGCGCCGACTGCAACCACCGAAGATACGTGAACCAGACGGCGAACTTTATGTTCCTTGCAGACTTCAAGAACGTTCGCAGTGCCTTGAACATTTACTTTTTCCATCAAAGGGCGATCGGCTGCTTTGTAAGCGACTACTCCTGCCAAATGGAAAACTGTATCAATATCCTTGAAAGCTTCTAATAGCGACACAACATCTGTAACGTCACCATAGCGGTACTGGCAGTTCACACCTTTTAGTTCTGACAGATCGCTGTTCTTACGAACCAGTGCGAAGACTTCGTGGCCTTGGTCGACCAGGGCGCGTGTCAGCCAGCTTCCTAAAAATCCGTTTGCTCCAGTGACTAATACTTTCATGTTGCTTCTGCCTCGTTGTCAGTTTCGTCAAAACGTTCCATCACTCTTTGGCACAGCCGGGCCATCAAAATACCTAAAATAATTCCGAGCATGGCACCTGCCAGGACATCGGTAGGAAAGTGCACTCCGTTATAAACGCGACTGTAGCCAACTACTACGGCTAACGTAAACATCGGAACAGCCATCACCGGAAAGATCACGGAGGTGAAGGTCGCAAAGTTAAACATATTCGTCGCATGATTAGAAACAAAACTGTAACCGCCAAACGGCGAACGCACAGTGACTTCTAAGCCTTGTGTGTCTGCTGGCCGGGGACGCTGAACCGTTTTCTTAAAAGCCCAGTTTCCAACACCATCGGAGAGAGAAACGCTTAGCACCGCCATGATGAAAATGGTGCAGCCTTTTTTCCAACCGCGGCGCCAGATAAAGAGTCCGATGATCAACGGAATCATAATCAGCTTCACTGGATTTTTTTTATGTAGGTCAGTAATGAATGGGAAAAACACGTCTGCCCACGGAGCAGTCCAATCGGAATTGATCAGAAGGAAAAGACGTTTATCGAGGTTCAAAATAAAATCGAGCATGATAGGGATCTTAACTTAGTTTTTTGCCCGCAGAAAGTCTAGGTCTTCGAATGGTCACAGTGCCTCGTTCAACTCGCTATGGCATCATTGTGTTTATGGACATTGCGACATTATTAGGCCTTCTTATTGGCTTTGGTGGGATCATTTTCGGAAACCTGATTGAAGGTGGCCATATGAGCTCGCTGATGCAGCTCACAGCATTCATTATCGTGTTCACCGGCACTGCGGGAGCGGTGATGGTTTCCAGTTCTGAACACGCGTTAAAAACAGGTTTAGAACTTGCGAAGAAAGCATTCAAACGTCACGAAAGTGAAGCACCCGCCAAACTGGAAGACATCGTTGAATACGCAAGACTGGCTAAAAAAGAATCAATCCTTTCCCTGGAACCAAGAATCAACAAAATCGGTGATCCGTTGATGCAAAATGTTTTGCGCAATGTGGTTGATGGCGTTGATGAGTCAGTGATCCGCGATATTTTTGAAACACAAATTTATACTGAAGAAGATGAACTCCTTGCTGGCGCAAAAATCTGGGCTGACGCTGGTGGTTTCGCTCCGACGATTGGTATCATTGGTGCGGTCCTTGGATTGATCCACGTAATGGGCAATCTAACGGACACAAGCAAACTGGGTGCAGGTATCGCCGTTGCCTTCGTTGCAACTGTTTACGGTGTTGCCTCTGCGAATCTTTTGTTCTTACCGATGGGGAACAAGATCAAAAAACGCGTTGAAGATATGACTCGTGAAAAGATGATGGTCCTTGAAGGCGGTTTGATGATCGCTAAAGGTGCGAACCATATCGTGATCGAACAAAAATTAAGGTCGTACCTGCCTCATGCAAGCAAAGCGTAGACACAGAAGACACGAAGAACATGTGAATCATGAAAGATGGCTGGTCTCGTATGCAGACTTTATCACTCTTTTATTCGCATTCTTTGTGGTGATGTACGCGACCTCTACGGCTAATGAAAATAAACAAAAAGATTTCGAGCAATCGATTAAGTTAAACTTCCACTTGGTGGGTAAAGGTGGCTCAGATAAAAATGCCGACACAATTGACTCTGCAATTGCCGAATTAGATATCCCGGTTGGTAATTTTCCCAAAAAAGGCGGCCCCGCGGAAGCGGCAGACTATGTTGAGCGTGCATTGGGTAAAGCCATGAGCAAGGACGATAAAAAGAAGGACATTCAGGATGTCTATCATGACTCCGTCGGCGTTCGTGTGTCTTTGACGGCATCAAGTTTCTTTACTCCGGGATCAGCAAAGCTTCGTCTGTCTTCACTGCCAGCCCTGGATAAAGTAGCCGAGATCCTATCTGCTAATGATAAAAGAATTATCGTTGAGGGGCATACCGATGACACTCCGATCGCTGATCCCCAGTATCCAAGCAACTGGGAGTTAGCAGGGGATCGTTCTGCAGCGGTTGTTCGATATTTCGTAAAGTACCATAAGCTGAATCCAAAACGTTTCGTTTCAATTTCTTATGGAGATCAAAAGCCAATCGTTCCAAATGATACGGAAGAGCACAAAGCGATGAATCGCCGTATTGAAATCCTGATCGTCACCGACAACAACAAGGTCGGCATCTAAATTTAAAAATAAAAAAGCCAAGGTTTTAAGGCCTTGGCTTTGGGGTTTTAGAGGAGTGGTTGCGGTCTATACGCAGTCTTTAAGTTTTCTCAAGATCTCGATCGCTTTTTCTTTTGTCACTTTTTGAGATTCCATTACTGCTTGAACCATGTTCTCAGATGGAAGTTTACCGTTACCGGCAAGTGATTTGAAAGAAGCAAGTACGCGAGAGTACGATGCGCGCTCAGCACCTTGGAATTTCGTCAAAATGTCAGTACCTAATTTGATTGATTTATCGAAAGCAGCAGTAGCGATAGCGCTGTCCTCTTTAGAAAGCTCGCGTGATTCAGCTTTCTTAGAAAGGTGCATTTCACCGATCATGCTTGAAAGGCCTTCAGCAGCGTCTTGAATTTGTTTCGCCTCAGCGCGATCTTCCATTTTATCTGCAGCTTTTTTAGCAGCGGCAACGGAAACTAGGTTTTTCAAAACCTCTTTGTCAGTTAATGCGTTTTCTACGATCTTAGCTTCTTTACCTGGAGATAAATCACGAACGGCTTGTTCTAGGTACTTTTTCTCAGCGTTTTTGCCAGTTGCGTTCTTCAAGTTGCCGCTAGCATCCAAGAAGTACTCTTGGCTTGTCTTATCAAACTTCGCCAATCTTTCAGTAGTTGTCATTTTCCCTGGTGCCGCGAATGCAGTTGCAGAGAACGCTAGTGTCATACCGATAATAAATGCCTTTTTCATGAAATCTCCTCTTTTTAAAATTCGTTTCTTATATAAATCTATTAAGCAAAACCTTTACCAACTCAAAAACTCGTATATTTCATCTGGTCGCGATTCCGTGTTTAATCTCTGAAATCAGTGACCTTTTCTGCCTCTCACGTTATCTAACAGGATAGCAGCGTCTCATATTGAGACACTCTTAGTTTGCTTGGATAGCGGTCGCCATTTTCTCTGTGGCCTTTTCCACAGCTTTATCGAACTTCTTTTGATCCTTGCTCATCTGTTCAAGATTGTTGATCTTGTCCCAGCTCACGGCATTTGCGATGGAGCCGTAGGACTTCATTTCCACTGACAAACCCTGCAAAGCTTCAAGTACGCTCACTACCAGATTTGTTTGTGACTTCGTCAAAGTGAACTTCTTTGTTTCATGTTTTTGTTCATTTGCAGGAGCAGAGTCTTCTTCCAGTCCCGCAAAAGGATCTACTTCGGCTGGCTTGCTGGAGTTAGGAACGGCCACACCCAAAGTCTCTGCAACTTTTGTCAGGGACTGATTGATCTTTTCACCCTGAGCTTCCAGTTGAGAGTTTTGCAAATTTGATTGAATGCGCTCACGACCGTTGATCGTAACAATTTTGATTTGCTTGATCAGACGATTCATCGTCGCAAACTCGGCTTCTACTTGTTTTAGCAGAGCGTCCGTTGGTGCCTTGTCCATATTGTTTTCAAAATCCATTTTATATTCTTTAGCGGGGTTCATGATGTCGTTCAGAATTGAAAGATAAACTCTCTCCTCTTGGAAAATCGCATTCATCACACCGTTGTATGACGGGCCAGTGTTGATCGCGATTTTTCCCGGGCGATACAGATCGCGCATCATATTCACCACGATTTTGTCGTATTCAACACCGTAAGTGTCGAATGCAGTTTTCATTTGCGCATAGGTGTTGTTCTTCCACCATGTTGCAAATGGAGCTTGATCTTGTGTTCCAATAACCGAAGGACGCGCTTCGGCCAGCAAGTAATCAACCCAACCATTGTAAGTCGTGTTTTTTCCGTCTGCTTTCGTGATTTTAACCGGCCAACCATATGGCATTGGAGCATTGTTTTTAAAGCGGTCCATGCTCATATTGCTGCACTCTTCGAATTTTTTCCCAGAAATGCCGATGCTCGGAGCCAGGAAAACGGAAGGGAAACCTGTTGAGTTGCGAACCGTTTGCTCACCCTTTTCAATGTCAGGGCCACAAGCCATCTGCATGATCAAATTATCAGAAATCTGCGGTGTTGAGAAAATGCCCACGCGACGATAAAAATTTGTGTCTTTTACTTTCTCATAGGTCGCAGGGCTGGATACGTATGTTGCTGCCCATGCGGCACCCGTGTTCATTTGTGGATTTGGATTACCTAACATAGAACGAACTTGGCTCAAAAGCGATTGGTACACGTTAACTGTGTATGCTGAAATGCGAAGCTCATTATTAAGCATAGTCAATGTTTGAGCTGCTTTCGTCAGATCCTTCTGGCCAAGGCCATTTACGATTGCCGTAAATTTCTTTTGTTGATCAGCTGTCAGTTGTTTGAATTGCGGAGACTGCAATAGAAGGGTGGCTGCAGAGGCAGCGTCTTCCATTGTATATGCCTGTTGTTGTTGCACGAACATTGGGTCCGTATGGAAAGCATCATCAGAAGCCTTCATTTCGCCAGCGCGGACACCAAATAGAGGTGCTTTGTAAGTGATATTTGCAGGTCTGTCGCCATAACGATGGTCACGGACTTGAGAGACGAAATCTCCATAGAAGTTTTCTGCAGATTTATATCCTTGAGTCAGCTGGAACAAAGCACTTTGCCAGTTGGCGCTTGCCTCTTGAACTGACGCCATATTGGCGCCTCTCCAAGCGATCATCTTGTCTTTGAATGTTTTTAGTTTCGTTTGAAGAGGAACTTCGTAAGTAGCAAGCCACTTAGATTTCTTCATTTCATTGATTTCTTTTTCAAGTTCGCTGCTGTAGCCGTAAAGCTCATGTGCGTCGACAACGTTTCTCCATGTATAAGTCACTGCACGCATGAACAATTGATCAAGAGCTACGAAAGTCGCAAGCTTCAAACCTTTAGTTAGCAAGAAACGAAGACCTTTAACTTGCATAGAGCCTGGGATCAGCCATGCAACGATATCCACGCCAGTCCAACGAATCAGAGCACCTTGTACCGCTTGCTTTGTCAGAAGATTAACTGCTCCTTTTTCCAAAGTTGCAGCAACGGCCGAAGAGATAAGCATAGAAGTGATGTTTGGAGCCATCTCCCAAAGTTTTCTGTGAATGACTAAGTACTCATAGGCTTTAGAACACGGATCTTTATCCACACCTTTATCCAGATCGGCTTGAGTAACTTTTTTACCCATCCAAACTTTCGCACACATTTTAACGTTAGGATCTGCAACCAGTTGCGAAGCTAAACCTTGAACTGTCGCACCAACAACCATTCCCAAGTACGGAATCATCACATGGTAGCGCGGATTTTTCATATACATCGCCATCACGTTTGAAGCAGCACCTTGCGAATACATGAAAAGCTGGAAACCAATAATACCCATGGGTGAAAAAGAGTGAGTGATATGCTGATCGATGGCGACGGGATTTTGCGAGTAGTTAACTACTAGCTCTCCCATCATGACCAGGCCCATAGCAGAGAAGAACATGACGGATTCTGGGGCCAAGTTTTTAAGTGAATGAGAGAATGCAGCCTTATTAGCACTCCAAACGCCACCCATTTCTTTCAAAAGACGGCGCTCTAGGTTTTTTGGATCGTATTGACGAAGGACCTTCTCATCGGCAAAGGGAATTTCCATAACTGGAATATTGGTTTTTTTATCAAAAACACGTGTGATTTTATTCTCATAGTCGACTTTTACTGAATAGCCGATGGATTCCAGCATCGCTTTGTCTTGCGTCGCTCTTTGGTCTTCAGATTTAGTAATGGAGGCTGCAAGTGCAGGAGATAATGAAGAAAAGCCCACAACCAAAGCGGTCAAGAAGCTGATCGTTCTTTTATATGTCAAAGACGCCTTAAACATAGGATCTCCTCAAAGGCAATTTGCCTTACTCAAGAGATAAGCAAGTCAGGGGCCTGTCATTAGCGATATAAAGGAACTGGAACGTCTCAGGGTGAGACGGGGCCTTATTCAGTCACTAGAGTGTCTAAAATAATGACGGTTAGGTGCCAGGTCCTGTTTACGGACGCGGTGCTCCCGTAAACAGGACCTGGCACCTAAAAGGGAAGGATTAGTGATAGGCCCCACTGGTCGACGCTGTCTTTGCGTTCTGCTTCTGCGCGAATTTCTATATTTCCAGAGGAGAAAGACGCTGCGACTAAGTGATTCCAATGAAACTCGCCTTGAGTTGTCGAGTAGAGATATTCCGATTGAAACAAGGTTCTAAATTGATCAAACCATTTCATCATGAACATCGATTTTCCACCCAAGTAGGGTTGAGCGATGTCGGTGAGGTAGGAATTTTCGCTGACCGCGAACAAGGACCAGCGAGTGGCCTTCATTAAAGGTAAATCAAAGCTCGCACCAATCCCACCATTCACGTAGGGATTTAATTTTGGTTCAGTTCCTACTTCAACGGACCATGAAATCGGTTTTTCCAATTGAGTCCACGGCGATGTTGAAAGAATGCTTAAGAAAACAAACTGATTCAAATCCCAGTTCTGCCTTGTCGGAGTGTAGCGCACATCAAAGACAAAGAAATTTAATTGGGAGAAAGGCGCAAGCCCACTGTCATCGGAAAGTAAATCATGGAAGCCGCGACGGAATTTGAACTGATAATAGTCTTGATGATCATTTTGTCCATATCCCAGGTAAAACGCCGCTGTCGCGGGACTTAGCAGGGGAGATTTCGGTGGAGTGATTACTACTGGATCAGTGATTGCACCCAATTTTGCACGAGCGACTGAGAGTTTATACTTGTCTTCATTGTATTCCTTTTGATCCCGATACTCACGAATTGAAAGATAGCTAAGCGCGGCCTCAAGCGTTTCAGCTTTTTCTTTTTTAGACAGGCCCAAATAGTTTTTATTAGTTTCTTGCTCTTTCAATAATACAGAACGAAGTGCAGGTCTTTCAGAAAAGTTCAGCTTTGCATAACGTGCTCGCCATTCAGTTTGCAAAGACGTGCGAAGTTTTTCTCCGCCGATCAATCCCGCATTGTCGACAGCTTTCAATGTGTCGAGTGGGATGGCCATGGCGTGAAACTGTGAAGTGAGATCGCTGTCGGGTGAAGCCACCTCGATAAGTTCCAACATTTGCGAAGAACAATTTTCATCCGCGAAATAATAGGGAGCATAGCTGCCTTCAAGCTCCAAGAGATGATCAATCATCAATTCGACTTGCTGTGGACTAAGCTTCAGCTTGTACTCCCAAAGATCGCGTCCCTCTAGATTAGAGTATTCTTGAATCTTTTGGTGATAGGGAAGCATCGAGTAGTTGCCGGGATAATATCCAAATAGCCCTTTTAGCGCATAAAGAGCGCCACCATCAGTTCCGGTGTAGGCGGCATAATTAATCCCGTAATCCAACAGATCCAACTGCCCTGTGTTTTTGGGATTATGCAGGCGTAAAAATGTGTGACCGAAGCTGGAAGGCGCGCTTGATAAATCGGAAGCGGCAAAAATCAAATAAGCTTCAGTAGCCCCCAATTGCGCTTTCCAGGATTTTCTCTCAGGACATTCTTCAAGATCGCCAGATTTAATATCTAAGACGGATTTTAGCCAAGAAGTGCGGGCCAAATAGCGGCATTGTGATTTTGATGTCTTCGCATCAAAAAGTAAATCAAGTGTTGCAAGGAGTTCAGCACGAGGGTTCTTATTTCCTTCAGGCGCAATAAAGAAATTCCCAAGAATTGGAGATTTAAAATTTCCAGAGAGTGTTTTGCGGTAGTGACCAAGTTTTAACCAAGCAGCGGACTCATCGAGCTTTCTCGCGAGTGCTTGCTCTTTGTAGACAGTGGTATCCTGCAATGAAAAGCCCCACGCAAAGAGTGGGGCTGTCATAAATATAACGATAACTAGAAAATTAAGAACCATGGCAAAGGTTTTGAAGATCCTTTTGACCAGCAAGCTCATTGTTCAAGTTAGAAACCATTTCAGCGGCAGAAGTGTTAGATGCCGGAATGATGTTTGTGTAAGAGCCTTGAGTAAAAGTACCGAATGCAGTTTGTGCTTCAGAATTTTTGCAACCCTTCATTTCAGCCAAAGTAGCAAGAAGTTGACCGTGACCTTGAGCCATTTCACGAGAAAGTTCTTTTTGATTAATTTCAACGAAGTATTGAACTTCTTTATCATTCATAACGATACCGCTTGATGAACAACCAGATGTTCCAGACGTAATACCAAAGAATTGTGTTAAGAATGATTGATTTGTTGTCAGCGCCAAAAGCTGCAAACCCTTAGTGTTTTTAGAAATGATCACGGAACCCAAACCGCAACCCGCGTCGCCAGCAAATGCATGTGCAGAAAACATAAATAGAACTGCGAAAAGTGCCTTTTTCATCGAAGCCTCCTGTTATTTATAAATATGCTGACTCACGCATTGTTTTCCCGCAAACTTTAAATATGAAAGGCTAGGGTTAAATCATGTCAGTGACTGAAGTAACAAAAGATACTTTTAAGCAAGTTGTTGAAGAAAACCAGATTGTTATCGTGGACTTCTGGGCGGTCTGGTGTGGACCTTGTAAAAGATTTGCACCGATTTTCGAAGCGGTCGCAGCCAAACATCCGGGCGTTAAGTTCATCAAAATTAACACAGATGAAGAACCCGAAATTGCAGCAAGTTTTGAAGTACGTTCGATCCCCACTTTAGCAGTCATCAAAGAACAATCGATTATCTTCGTGCAACCAGGTGCTGTGAACGAAGATGTTTTGGAACAAATCGTTCAAAGAGCCAAAGAGATCGATATGTCTCAGGTTGAAAAAGAATAAGTTCGTTCAACTAATGATCCCGCAATTTCCGTCACGAATTGATTTCTTAGACAACTTCGCGGAATTGCACAGTCTTTACACAATCAAAATTAAGATAGAAAGCTCGCATGATTAGACTCTGCGAGCTTTTTTCGGCTCATACCTTGCTCTTTTAGTTTTACTGTAAAACTAAAACGAGAGAGGTTATATGACTCATGTATTTTCTAAACTCACGCTGACGGTTCTGGTATTCAGTATCGTCTTTCAAATACAATCAGCCAAGGCTGCTGGGCGCGGAACAGTGATCGCAGCGACTATTGGCGGCGCTATTATCGGTGGTTTGATCGGTGCAAACATCGCGCAAGATTTTGACGATGATGACAATCGCCAGTCGCAACGAATGTGGAATAAAGCCCTTAGTAACGACTATCGCGACACTCCGTATGCGTGGGATGGACAAGGACATCGTGGGCGCATCGTCTTTACCGGGGAGGGATACTTTGATGGATACTATTGCCGTATCTATCGCAGTGAAGTTTGGAATCGCAGAACCGATACACCGATGATCATGCGAGGTTATGTGTGCCGCGCTGGTGATGGTTCATGGTTCAGAAGAGAAGAATCCGACATCGCACACTCTCGCCCGAATCGTCCTGATCGTGGTCAGCGTTTCGATCCGCCTCGCCCAGAAATGCGCGATGATCGCCGTGATGACCGTCGTGAGCCACCAAGATTTGGTGGTCGACAACAACAGCCTCAGCAAGGAATGGGCATGGGCCCCGGTCGCAGCATGGGCGGAGGTATGCAACAAGGCGGTGGATTTGGTCGCGGTGGTTCAAGTTCTGGCACCGTGATTACGAATGGCGATGCTTTACCAGTCGGCGTTCAATAGTTTCGAGAAATTTTAGACATAAAAAAACCCGCTCTCTTGAAGCGGGTTTTTTATTTGATCATTTAGCAGTAAGTGCCCCTCCGACAAAGTCGGTGTAGGGAACTACTCTCTTACGATTTTTACTGACTTGATGATCATTGGCTCAACTGGACGATCCATTGGGCCTACTTTAGTGTTTTCGATTGCGTGAACAACGTCCAAGCCCTCAACTACTTCGCCGAATACTACGTGACGGCCATCCAACCATGGAGTTGGAACTGTCGTAACGAAGAATTGGGAACCGTTTGTATTAGGCCCAGCATTCGCCATAGAAAGCATACCTGGTTTAGAGTGCTTAGGTTGGCCTGGAAGGAATTCGTCGTCGAAACGGTAACCCGGACCACCAGTACCAGTTCCAAGTGGGCATCCACCTTGAATCATGAAATCTTTGATCACGCGGTGGAATGTCAAACCATCATAAAAAGGTTTTTTAACTTTTGAACCAGTTTTAGGATCAGTCCACTCTTTAGAGCCTTCAGCAAGACCCGCAAAGTTTTCAACTGTTTTAGGTGCAGTTTCAGTCAAAAGTTTAACTTTGAAATTGCCTTTAGTTGTATCGAAAAGTGCAAACATCGGTTTTCCCTTCTTAGTAGCAGTATCTTCTTTAGCTTTTTTGGAATCTGCTTTTGATTTCTTCGCTGGTTTTTCAGCTTTTACATCAGCTGTGTTGTCTGCATTTACTTCGGCTGATTTATCAGCTGATGTTTCAGCGGTTTTTGCATCCGCACGGAAACTGAAAGCAGCAAGCAAGAAAGCGAAAAGGTAGATCCAAAATACCTTTTTAATATCGATATTCTTCGACATTGGAATACTCCTGATTAGTTATGACATAACTTTTAGTGACGGCCCCGACGAGGGTCAAGCGCCTTCAAGGTGACGAGATTTTCGGAAATCCTCGCTGAAATATCTTCGAGAAGCTTTGAAGGCGAAGTATTAAACGCCACAGCAAGATCATGAAAGGACTCGTGATTTAAAGACACTTCGGCGGTGGATTCTGACGCTATCAGCTGGAGCATCTGTTCGATTTGACGCATATAGGTGTAGTTCATCACAAGACGAGGGTGTTGCGATGACTCCACCGAAAGAAATCCCACCGTAGAGGAATCAGATGGAGCAACCTTCTGATTCAGTAAAACAGTTTGAATCGCGAGCTCAATATCAACCATTCCGCCTTCGCTGTACTTTAAATTCAAAGTTGAAGACTTGCTAACAAGTTCCTGGCGGATGCGATTCAGTTCAGAAAGTTGCGCCTCAGTCAGGCCTTTATCGATATAGCAATCCACTAAAGAGGGTCCTGCGAAATTGACCCAACGAGATTTCAAATAGGCCTGTCGTTCCCAAGTTTCTGATTCATTTGCGAGGTAACTTTGCAAATCTGCGAGAGGAATAACAATCGGTCCCGCTTTTCCAGAGGGGCGTAGTCTCATGTCGATGGAGTAAATATTTCCGCCACGGTGAGATTCCGTCATGCGCGAAATAAATCGTTTCGCTAATTTAAAATCATTATCTGACGGTTCGCCGGTGATAACGAACAGGAAATCCAAATCGGATTTGAATCCCAATTCTTTGCCACCCCATTTTCCCAGCGCCAGAATTTCCACCGAGCAGGGATAATCTTTTTTTAAAGCTGTCAGTAAAGCTGAAGCAATCGAATCCGCCGTGAAAGTCAGGTTCTGCAAAAGAGTATCCAGATCGCGATCTTCCAAATACTGGCTGCCGTTGATCAGTTCCGATAAAAGTTTTTTCTCGGCAAGTTCCTCTAACAAACGATCCAGATCTTCGGATAATTCATTTTGCGCACGAAACACAAAAGAATCCAAAAGCTCAGGGCGACTGCAAAGAATGCGCGATAAATAAGGGGAGTGCGCAAACAACCACGCAAGTTTCTTAAGAAGCTCATTCTCACGCAGTAGCAACGTAAAGAAGCTTGCCTTCGCGCGTGTGCTGCGAATGAAATCTTTCAAAAAAGACAAAGCTCTGCGGCTGTCACCACCTTGCGCTTGCAGAGTGTTTACGAACTCCTGCAGGAAGGATTTACGAGCCGTTTCATCACGACCTTTATTGCGGGAAAGCACTTCCTGCTCGATGATCTCATTCCAAAGTTCTTTAATATCGTCCTCGGGCAATCCCAAGGTGCTCAATTCGTTTTCTAACGAAACAGCCTTGGGAGATTCACCCAGCAAAGTTTTTACGATCTGATCACAATGCTGCATTTCCAAGGCCAGAGTCTTAAGTGCTGAGGTCACAAAATCTGGGTGAGTGTCGTTTAATCGTAGGAGGTGAGTTTGCTCATCGTTCAAAGCTTGCACGTAATTTTCAAGTCCCCGCAAATTTCGATAATGACCAATTAAAAAATCGCATTCGTCTTGAGGTAAGATTGCTTTTGCGGAAAGTAGTTTTAAAGCCTCGATTGTTCCACGCGTTTGCAAAGAAGGATCTTTGCCGCCGTGAACGACCAAAAGAGCATGGCAGAAAAGCTCCAGATCTCTGATGCCACCAATTCCCATTTTCAAATCGATAGCGTTGGCTTGAGCGGGAGTATGATAGGCATTTTGAATCTTTCCACGCAGATGCTTTAAATCGTCAAAGAGTGTAAAATCCAAATGTCTGCGGAAAGAAAATTTCCTAGCAAATGCTTCGATTTGTTGAATGATTTCAAAATCCCCAGTGATGGCGCGTAGACGAACAAAGGCCAGTCGCTCCCAGGTTTCTCCATAATTCCCATAGTAATCACGGAAATGTTCAACCGTAGGAATCAGCGGTCCATGACGACCACCTGGGCGCAAATCAAAATCCACACGAAAAACAAAGCCTTCTGCAGTTCTTTCACTCAGTAATTTTTGAAACTGACGTAAGCCCCGCAAATGTTTGTCATTGTCCGCAGACGAAACGAATAAGATATCAACATCCGAACTCAGATTAAGTTCTTCAGAGCCTAATTTGCCTAAAGCAAACAGGGCGACATCGTTTTCAGGAAAGCAGTGATTAAAAGCTTCCGTTAAAAGCTCATCAGCAGCTTTACTCCAGTCATGACATATTTGAATTGAATCTTGGGAATTGTTTTTGGCAGAGTCAGCGCAGCGGGACCAGATCCCGTTGCGCTTGATTCGCAGAGAAGATTCTAGCGAGGAATTACTCAAGGTTTACGGACCACTTCGGTTTGAAGTAGTTGTAGTTATCATTCGTTACACGGCGCTCTTCAGTTCCATCAACTGTGGAAAGATAGATCTGATTCTTTCCTGTGCGGTTGCTGGAGTACATGACAAAGCGGCCGTCGGGAGAGAATGAAGGATCTTCATTCGATGACATTTTGCCGTTTGATTTCTTAGCTGAAGTCAGACGAATCATGTCGGAACCATCTGCATTCATAACGAAGATATCAAAGTTGTTGTCGCTTTGACCCGCAAATGCGATCTTTTTGCAATCAGGAGACCATGACGGAGAAGAATTGAAAACACCTGCGAAAGTCAGACGTTTTACGTTTCCACCGTTTGCATCCATTGTGTAGATCATCGGCTTGCCAGCACGGTCCGAGGAGAAAGCCACTTTATTTGCATCTCCAGGGCAGACAACGGGTTCAACGTTCATCGCACCGGCAGGGCCATTCGTGATTTTTCCGTTCAAAGTCCCATCGTAAGACATTTTATAAATATCAGGGCTGTTACCTTGAGAGATCGTCAAAAAGATCGTTTTACCGTCTGGAGAGAAAGAAGCTCCCGAGTTGATCCCTTGGCGATAAGAAATCAAATTACGTTTTCCAGATTTCAGGTCCAGCAATAACATATCGGCGTTTCTGAATTTGGAACCCACGCGTTTTACATAGGAAGTGTAAGCAACCTTAGAACCATCTGGGGACCATGCGGGAGAGATCGCGACACTCGAGTGCTTGGAAATCTGCATGGAATTAGCACTATCCCAGTCCATGATATAAACTTCACGAGCCTGGCCACCAGCTTTATCTGAAGTCAAAACCACACGAGATAAAAACATACCATCCGTTCCAGTCAAAGCTTTCATCACGTCGTTTGCAAACGTATGACCGATGCGACGAGCGCTCGACACCGGGCCTTTATACTTTTTGCCCGCGATCAAAGTCGCTTTGCTAACAGAGTAAAGGTACGTTTCCAATGTCACTTCATTACCCGCAATTGAAAAGCCCGCGCGAATCAGAAAGTCGGCACCGATCGCTGACCAGCTTTGAAACTTAAAACCGCCTGGATTTCCAGGTGCAGGTGTCAGTCCTGTTTTGCTTGGATCTTCAAGGAATGCTTTTGAATCAATGAACTGAAAGTAAGAAGAAACTGAAAGGTCATTATTAATGACATTAAAGATCTCAGCACCTGTTGATTGATATTGAGATGAAGCTGTAGGTGTTCCAAAGTATTGGAGCGCCGGGAAAGCCATCATACTTTTCTTAGTACGAGCTTCACCAAGCTTGATATAAATGCCACTGTCTTGAGCTTGGCTCATTTGGGCAAAAGAAATGACTGCGAGCAATACACATAGAAGTCGGATCATAAGTCTCTCCTTACTCTGGGAAGCCGATTAAAATCCCATCCACACTGACAAGTGATACAAATTTTTCCGGTGGTGCAGGGAAGGGTGCAGAACGATCGATCGTTGCTAACACCTCTTCGTCGTAGCTGGGATTTCCACTCGATTTAATAATTTTACGATCTAAAATATTTCCACGGGAATCAATATAAACGCGAGCTTGCGCTTTCAAATCGCGTTTTGCTAGCCATTCAGGTAAAGCCCAATGCTGTTTGATGTGACGATCTAAATCTGCACCATAAGTGTCATGCTGCAATTTGGATAATCCCGTCAGCGCTGTTCCAGGTGATACTTGATTCCCTTTGATGGGCGCTGCGCCCGCCGTGGATTTTCCAGTACCGGCTGCAGGAGCGGGCTTTTTCGCCTCTTCTTCTTTCAGCTTTTCGATGGCGGCCATAGCTTTAAGTTTTTCCAAGGCATCTTGTTGCTTGGATTTCACTTTTTCTAAGTTAACGCCGTCATCTTTTTTAGCAGTTTTAGTCGGAAGCTTAACTTCAGGTTTCGTTTCAACTTTGGGTTCCGGCTTTTTTTCCGCAGGTTTTTCCACAACTGGAGTTGGTTCTGGTTTTTTTTCTGCCGGCTTTGCATTTTCTTTTGCTTCCGGCTTCGGCGACAGATTGGCTGGATCCAGTTTATCTGGAAGCCCAACAATATCCACGCGAACAGCTTGAGTGAAATCAATAGACTCCGGCGTAAAGAACGCCGCCTTCACGATGAAGAATAGGACTAAACCAACGTGGAATCCAATAGAGATCACCAAGCCGCGATTTAGAGAGTCAATCTGAGGTTTATCGTTTAATGCACTCACTTGTCTTTTGGTACTGTCACTAAGCCGATGTTAAAGATCCCTGCAGCGCGAATTTCTGCCATGGCTTCCGCGACGAAGCCGTAATCCACTTTGCGATCTGCCTGGATGAATATTTGTTTGTTCTTTTTGTTTTCAAAAATGGCTTTTAATTTCGTTTTTAGATCGGCCATTTGAATACGTGTCTTAGCGATCGTCATTTTTTGATCATGACCGATAACCAATACAAAAGGTTCTTCGTTCATCTCCACGCCAGAAGCCGAAGTTTTTGGCAGGTCGACGTCGATCCCTTGTTGCATCAGGGGAGTTGTCACCATGAACATGATCAGAAGAACCAGCATGACGTCCACGAGTGGCGTCACGTTGATTTCACTTAATGTCGCGCGACTTTTTTTGCCGCCGCCACCACTGCCCATTCCCATGATTTAGTTTCCTTGAAAGAAGTTACGTTTAACGATGTTCAGGAAGTCTGCACCGAAGTTATTGAGTGTAATTTCTTGTTTGCGAATGCGGGATATAAAGTTGTTGTACAAAACAACAGCTGGAATCGCTGCTGCAAGACCAATCGCTGTAGAGATCAAAGCTTCCGAGATACCAGGAGCTACAACAGCCAAACTTGCAGAACCAGTCTGACCGATTTTGTGGAAGGACTGCATGATCCCCCAAACCGTACCAAACAAACCGATGAAAGGACCTGTACTGCCAGTCGTAGCCAGAACTGTCAGGCGAGATTCGATTTTTGCGATCTCGTTTTCAGTGGCTTTATTAATGATACGTTCCAAATTGTCGATACCTGACAAAATAGGCTTATCATTTTCAGTGCGCGCCAAAAGGGGAGATTCAGAAATCTTTTTCATTTCCAGATAAGCTGCCTTAAAGACGCGGGCTACTGAAGACTCTTTGTATTGATCGATATCTTCGTACAAAGAATCCAGGGAATTAACTTTCCAGAATTTATTTAAGAACAAGTCATCTGCCGTGCGCATGTTTTTGAAGGCTTGGTATTTGGTATAACCAATGGCCCAACAAAAGATCGACATAACGATAAGAATAACCAACGTCAGTTGAACGACGGGACTTGCTTGTGCGATCGCATCCCAAGAGTTCGTATTAACGGAAACAGAAGGTGCGGCTTCGGCTGCCTGGACTAAAAGTGGAAACATAGATGAACCTCCATGTTCCACACTATAAGCAAAAGGTCCTGAGATCAACCCACGATGTCCCTATGGCGCAGGACCATCGTCGTGATATGCGTAACTACTTTGCAGGAAGCTTAGATAACCAAGTGGTGATCTGGTTGATGTCATTCGCGATGTAACCATCCGCTTTGATCTCAACCGCTTTTTTGAATTCTTCCTCGTTTTCCACAACCAGGAAGATTTTTTTCTTACGACGGCGCATTTCTTCAAGAACGTTGTCATTAAATGCGGGACGATTTTGAATTTTAAAAGGAGCAATGAAAATGTCTCCTTTAAATTGTGTTGAAGGCAAAACCCACAAAGAATCGAAACTCATCAAGCGCATCAAATCCGGTTTGCTTGTTCCGTAAAGCCATGTCGGTTGCAGGCTTTTGATAGCATTTGTGATCACATTCGCATCACTTTGAATAAGAGTGCGATCGTTTGATTTGTAATCCTGGATTGCGTTTGCGACCAATGAGTCAACGTCGCTAACGTTTTCAACAACATTCAAAATGAAACGAGTTTTAGGGAATTTTTCGTACAATTCTTTTAAAGCAGGAGTGCTTTTATAGAACTCGTTAATTTGCTCCCACGAAAAGTTCGAGAGTTTGCTTCCCAACATAATTTGTGCGGATGGGTTGGCCTCTTGCTCCGCCATCTTTGCATTTAGGAATTCCACGTCACGGCTTGGAGGCAGGATGAAAGGAACGCGATTATTGGAAATTCTCACATCCGCCCAAATGATGACGTCGGGACGGGCATCAATGGCTTCAGCCATTTTGGCCAAAGTATGAGCTTTTACGGCCACATACGGGGTTTGACCTTCCAAGTAAGGAGTTTTGTATTCCTGGAAGTTTTGGCCCATGCCCCAAATACGGGTCATGATGATGACGAAACCTACCAGTGCCAGGGATGCTAATGTCGCTAAAAGTACTCGCATATGACGGTCGGTATAACATCCTAAAGTCCCGAAATCAGCACATTTTTTCAAAACTCAGCGAAAGATTCCTGTCATAATCTTAAATACGCTAAAATTAGGCGTATTTCATCTTGTTTTTCAATTGGCTTTCTATTAGATAACAGGGACGTAATCGTCAGGTGCACTATGAACAAGATCAATCGGAAATTAGAATACGCATTGATGGCTCTTAAATATATGAGCCAAAAAATCCCCGGGGAGCTGACTTCTGCCAAAGAAGTTTCAGATGCTTTCCATACTCCTTTTGATGCGACTGCTCGTGTGATGCAACAAATGGCACAAAAAGGCGGCTTTCTTCGCGCTGAATACGGTGCGAGCGGTGGATATCAGATCACCAAAGACCTGGCGAAAGTTTCCATTCATGACTTGGTAGAGGTGATTGAAGGTCCAACGGCATTGGTAAAATGCCTGCACAAGGAAGTTCCTTGTGAAATTCAAGGAACCTGCAACATCGTTTCTCCGGTTACAGCTTTAAATAATAAACTCACTGACTTTTATAAATCGGTCAGCTTGAAAGATCTCTTGGTTGAAAGAACGGCAATGCCTAAAAAATCTTCTGAGGCGGTGATTCATGGATAACAACAAGAATAACCCGCTCGATACGTACGAATACAAATACGGTTTCACAACCGATATTGAAATGGATCAAGCCCCATTGGGTTTGACTGAGGAAATCATCAAATTGATTTCTGGTAAAAAGAACGAACCTGAATGGATGCTTGAATATCGCTTGAAGGCATATCGCCACTGGCTGACTTTAACAGAGCCAACGTGGGCGCATGTTTCTTATCCACCAATTGATTTCCAGGCGATCCGTTACTACTCAGCTCCAAAGAAAAAATCAGACGCTGATAAGCCTAAGTCTATGGATGATCTTGATCCTGAATTGGTTAAGACTTTCGAAAAACTGGGCATTCCTTTGTCTGAACAAAAACGTATTTCTGGTATCGCAGTCGACGTGGTCTTTGACTCCGTTTCTGTCGGTACAACTCACAATGAAGTTTTGGAAAAAGCGGGCGTTATCTTCTGCTCTATTTCTGAAGCCGTTGCGAAACATCCAGAGCTTGTTAAAAAATATTTGGGCTCCGTTGTTCCTTACACAGACAATTTCTATGCGGCATTGAATGCAGCTGTCTTTACTGACGGCTCTTTCTGTTACATCCCTAAAGGGGTGCGTTGCCCGATCGATCTTTCAACGTACTTCCGTATCAACGCCAAAGACACTGGTCAGTTCGAAAGAACATTATTGGTGTGTGATGAAGGCGGCTATGTGAATTACCTTGAGGGCTGTACAGCTCCTCAGCGTGATGAAAACCAACTTCACGCAGCCGTGGTTGAGCTTGTGGCTTTGGACAATGCGGAAATCAAATACTCTACAGTTCAAAACTGGTACACAGGCGATAAAGAAGGTAAGGGCGGCATTTACAACTTCGTTACGAAACGTGGTAAAGCTGCCGGTAAGAACTCTAAAATCTCTTGGACACAAGTTGAATCTGGTTCTGCGATCACTTGGAAATATCCATCTTGCATCTTGCAAGGTGATGGTTCCGAAGGTGCTTTCTATTCAGTGGCACTGACTCACGACCTTATGCAGGCCGATACTGGAACTAAGATGATTCACATTGGTAAGAACACCAAATCGACAATCATCTCCAAAGGTATCTCTACGGATAAGTCTTCAAATGCTTACCGTGGTCAGGTGAAAATCATGCCTTCAGCAGAAAATGCACGCAACTACTCTCAGTGTGATTCCATGCTGGTGGGTGATAAGTGCTCTGCAAGCACGTTCCCTTATATTGAAGTAAAAAATAAAACAGCGACGATTGAGCATGAAGCGACGACTTCACGTATCAGTGAAGATCAGATCTTCTATTTGCAATCTCGTGGCTTGGATATGGAAAAAACAATTTCAATGCTGGTAAATGGTTTCTGTAAGGAAGTTTTCAAAGAACTTCCTTTGGAATTCGCAGTGGAAGCCGTGAAGTTGATTGAAATGAAATTGGAAAATTCAGTAGGTTAATTATGTTGGAAATTAAGAATTTACACGCACGTGTTGAAGAAAAAGAAATTCTAAAAGGCTTGAACCTGACAGTTAAAGCTGGCGAAGTTCATGCGATCATGGGACCAAACGGTTCTGGTAAATCCACTTTGTCTAAGGTTCTAGCGGGCCACCCGGCATACGAAGTGACTTCTGGCGAAGTTAAATATGAAGTGAACTTCATGATGCAAAATCTTTTGGAGCTGGCTCCCGATGAAAGAGCTAAAGAAGGTATTTTCCTGGCTTTCCAATACCCGATTGAAGTTCCCGGCGTTTCTAACTTCACATTCTTGCACACAGCTTTTAACTCTGTATTGCAGCATCAAGGTTCTGAACCAATGCCAGAGGGCGAGTTCCGTGAATTTTTGGTGCAAAAATTAAAACTTGTTTCCATGAAACCTGAATACTTGGATCGTCCAGTGAACACAGGTTTTTCTGGTGGTGAGAAAAAGAAAAACGAAATCCTTCAGATGGCTGTTTTATCTCCGCGCCTGGCGCTGTTGGATGAAACAGATTCCGGTCTTGATATCGACGCCCTTCGCGTGGTTTCAGACGGTGTAAATAAGCTTCGTCGTAAAGACAACGCGATCATCCTGGTTACTCACTATCAGCGTTTGCTTGATTATATCAAACCTGACTACGTACACGTACTTCTTGGTGGAAAAATTGTTGAAACAGGTGACTCTTCTTTAGCGTTGAAGCTTGAAGAAAAAGGTTACGACTGGTTGATCAACTAAGGATAGGCTATGAATTTACTTTCGACGTACGAAAAATTCAGTCAAGCACACCCGGCGAAAGGCGCTTTGGCCGCTTTCCGGCAGGCGGGTTATGACTATGCCTTGAAAAAGGGTCTTCCGACTCGCAAGGATGAAGAGTGGCACTATACGAGTGTTAAAGTTCTTGCGGATAACAGCTTCCAGCCAAGTGCTTTGAATGCTGTGGCTCCAAGTCACGACACCATGGTGGAAATTAAAAAAGCCATCAATCCTGAATTTACAAATCTTGTGTTCTTTAATGGCGTCTTCAACAAGACTTTGTCTTCTGATTTACCGACGGGACTTACCATGCGCGAGCTTGGTGAGTATCCTGATCAATTCGATGATACGTTCGATGCATTAAATGGTGCCTATGCGGAAACTCCGTATATGGTTCACTTGGCAAAAGAAACGTCTGTGGAAAAACCTGTGAATTTCGTGTTCTTTACATCGAATGAAGCGGGTTCTGCTGTGATGGTAAATCCACGCATTCGTTTCGAAGTCGGCGCAAGGGCTTCTTTGAAAGTTGTTGAAAGTCATTATGGAATGTCGGGTACTTCTTACTTTGCGAATTCAGTATTTGATTTGCAGGTGGGCGACAGCGCGAAAGTTATCTATGTGCGCGTGCAAGCAGATAGCTTGAATGCCGTAAATATTGGTCGCACAAGAATCAGTCTTGGTAAACATGCAAACCTTGAAAGCCTGGCTTTTTCGACAGGTGCGCAGCTTTCTCGTCATAACTTGGATTTAGTTTTGAAAGAGAAGGGCTCAACATCTGAAGTCCTTGGTATCTATGCGGTTCAAGGAACTCAGCACGTGGATAACACGACTATGATTGATCACGCGGTTGGAGAGTGCGTAACTCACCAATTGTATAAAGGTATCCTAGATGGTTCAGGTCGTTCAGCTTTCAATGGCAAGATCTTGATCAGAAAAGACGCTCAGAAGGCGGATTCCTCCCAATTGAATAATAATCTTCTTTTAAGCAATAAAGCTGAAGCTGACAGCAAGCCTTCGATTGAAGTGCATGCCGATGACGTGAAGGCGGGCCACGGTTCGACTGTGGGTCAGTTGAATAAAGAGGAGCTTTTCTATTTGCTATCGCGTGCGATCCCTAAGGATAAAGCAATTGCGATGCTAAGTTATGGTTACTTGTCAGAAGTTCTTTATAAAATTTCTGACGACAGTATTCAAAAATGGTTAACAAAACATTTGGATGAAGCGTTTGCGCGCTTGCATCTGAACTAAGAAGGTAAAATGAGTAATTTGAACGAGCTTTTTGCAGAAATTCGTAACGAGTTTCCAGCTTTGACCCAAAAGGTCCATGGCAAAAAGCTTTCTTACTTGGATAGTGGTGCGACGACGCTGAAACCAAAATCAGTGATTGATCGTATTGCGCATTTCTATCTGTACGAGGCTTCAAATGTTCACCGTGGAGCTCACTATTTGGCTGATATCGCTACTCAAGGTTTTGAGGGTGCTCGCCATAAAATTGCAAATTTCCTTGGTGCTGAACATGTCGAAGAGATCGTATTCGTTCGTGGTACGACCGAAGGTGTGAATTTCGTGGCAAATACTTGGGGTCTTACAAACCTTAAGGCGGGCGATGAAATTTTGATCACCGAGATGGAGCATCACGGGAATATCGTTCCTTGGCAAATGATCGCTGAAAAGGTTGGTGCGAAAGTCATCGCAGCTGGCATTTTGGATAACGGCGAACTCGACATGGAAGATTTGAAACAGAAACTTTCCAGCAAAACGAAAATGGTGGCCTTCACGGCAAGTTCCAATGTTTTAGGAACGAACACGAATGTTGCCGAGATCACTAAGCTTGCTCACGCAGCGGGTGCAAAAGTTTTGGTGGATGGCGCACAGATCGTTTCGCAATTGAAGGTAAACGTAAAAGCTTGGGACGTGGATTTCTTTGTATTCTCCTCTCACAAGCTTTTCGGTCCTTTTGGTTTCGGTGCGGTTTACGGTAAGAAAGCTATTTTGGAAACCTTGCCTCCTTATCAAGGTGGCGGTTCCATGATTTCCAAAGTGACGATCGAAAAAACGACGTTCAATGACGTGCCGACACGCTTTGAAGCGGGAACCCCTCATATCGAAGGTGCGATTGGAACTGCGGCGGCGATCGAGTTCGTAGAAAAAATTGGATTTGATAAAATCCATGCTTACGAGATGGATTTATTGAAGTACGCGACGGATAAAATGCTAGAAATTCCGGATTTGAAAATTTACGGAACGGCAGCTAATAAGGGACCTCTAATTTCCTTTAATTTGAAAGGGGCTCATCACTCCGACGTTGGTCAGATTTTGGATCAAGAGGGTGTTGCAGTTCGAGCCGGTCACCATTGCACTCAGCCGTTAATGGCAAGACTGGGAGTGCCGGGCACTGTTCGTGCGTCGTTTTCAGTGTATAATAATCGCGAAGATGTTGATGCTTTAGTTAAAGCCGTGGTGAAGGCCCGGGAGTTATTGTTATGAGTACGCAGGATGTATTAATCAGAATTCAAGCAACACCAAATCCAAACGCATGGAAATTCGTTTTGGATCGCCCTGTATTGGCTGAAGGTAAGGCAACTTACACAGACATGAAAGAGGCAGAGCAAAGCCCTTTGGCTTCAAGCTTGTTCCAGGTGGAAGGTGTTCGTCAGGCCCACTTCTTTCAAAATGTGATCACAATCACTCACAGCTTCGATGCAGATCCTGAAGAGATCCAAAAGAACGTCTGTGCCGTGATTCAAACACGCATGCCGATTCATAATCCTAACGTCACTCAAGCTGATGAAAAGAAAATGCGTCGTGCAGGTTTGCCGCCTGAAGTTCAACGCATCGAAGAGATCTTGGACGATACAGTTCGCCCCGGTTTGCAAGGCGACGGCGGAGACTTGGACGTTGTAAAATACGAAGACAATAAACTCTACGTATTTTACCAAGGTGCCTGCGGCACATGCCCAAGCGCCACTTCTGGAACATTGATGGCCATCGAAGGCATCCTTCGTGATCAATTCAATCCAACCATTGAAGTCATTCCCCTTTAGGTGCCAGGTCCTATTTACGTATGCAGCGCGAAATAAAATGATCAAAAAAACCCACTTAATAAGAGTGGGTTGTTTATTTGCCTCAACTTGATATGCGTTCCCTCGCTCGTGGAATTTCAAGAATTTTAGGGAAAATGAATGAGCTGACACCGTTTGTATACTCCCTCAACACTCCATTTCCGCGGGCTGCCTTTAATTCTGTTTTTGGTCGGCACAGGAGTTGAATAGAGAGTGAGTGGGGGTTCGCAAATGTCTCGTCATAATAAAATTATCGTAGGCGTTGTGTTTTCTATGTTCATCGGTTTGATCGCCATTGCAGAACTAAGCAATCGCAAGCCGGCTCCAAAACCTATCTCTGCTATAGATGACTCCCAAGGTGGATTCAGTCTTGCGCAGGTATTGGTAGAGCAAGAACTTACGAATCGCTCCTTGCCAAATGCAAAACGTCTGCAGAATAAAGAGTTAGTCCTTGCGCAAGTTTCAAGACTTTCTCAATCTGATATCAAGCTTTTGCAAAGAAAAGCAGCGAACCAAGCTCTTTCTGCGGAAGAAAGAAAAGTCTGCGTTTATCTATTGGAGCAGGCTGGTCACCCTGTTGATCAAGCCGTTGCGAAAAAAGTAGCTCAAGCGCCGGTAGCGGCTCCGAAAGCTTTCAAGGCGGCACCAGTAGTGGCTGCTCATAAAGTTGTAAGCAAGCCATCTCCTAAGGCGAATATGAAAGTTGCACGCCAGGTGGTTGATAAGTCCAGAAAGCTTGTGAAGAAAGACGGCAGACGTTTACCAGCTTCGTCTCGCACAGTGGCTCTTGCGAACCGCTAGTCCTGTCTCAATTTGATAATTTGATTTAATGGGTAAGGCCTGCTTGGAAGAAGTGGGCCTTTTTCTTTTGGTGGATCAAGATAGCTCGTACCGTTTAAAGAAATAAAAAAAGAGTCCGTCGGCAACTCTGAACTAAACCTGTTTTAGCTAAGGTGGGTGACCATGGTAACGACTTTAGGCTTCTCAGTACGAGCTGAGCTTGCTCACCATCATCAGGGACAGTCCCCAAAAATATGCTTGTAAGGTTTAATTTCGATGAGCTTTACGCCTTCGAACCCTCTGAAAACTATTCTAGCAGGAAGTATAGTTTCGTCAATCAAACCGGACTCTAACTTTTCTGTAAGCCACCGATATATTGCTTATGACACCTCAAAAACTTGATTTTATTTTTCCCTTCGTGGTTTTTTTCTATGGACTCCTCATGGTGTTTGTGCTGGAAAATCGTACACTGGTAAGAATCGGTGAAGAGCGCATGGGTGAGGCGTTTCAGAACCTTATGAAGCACAAAAAATTGGGCTGGGTGTGTTTCTTCGTGGGTGGTCTTTGGGCCGCGCAAAATGTCTGGTACTCGTCGCTCTGAGTATTGACTCCTCCCGGGGCTGGCTATAGCGTCTTGCCCCATGTCCGACTCTCCAAATCAACCACTTCGCAAGACTGATACGTACGCGCAACTGTCGCTGGATGCGGCTTCCACGCCAGTAAAATCCAACGAGCCTGTGGTTCTTTCTGTTGAGCAATTGAATGTTCAGATCAAGCAATTGATTGAAGGTCAATTGGGTATGGTGTGGGTGCGTGGGGAGCTTTCCAATTTCAAAGCTCACACTTCGGGGCATTTCTATTTCAGCGTTAAAGACTCTAAATCGCAAATCACCGCCGTCATGTTTCGCGGCAACAATTCACGCCTAAGATTCAAACCTTCTGATGGTATGGAAGTCATGGTGCGTGGACGCGTAACTGTGTACGAACCTCGTGGCAATTATCAGCTCATGGTTGATATGATGGAGCCTGTTGGTGCCGGTGCTTTGCAAAAGGCTTTTGAGCAACTTAAGCACAAACTTCGCGCTGAGGGCTTATTCGATGCTGCAAAGAAAAGACCTATTCCCACGTTCCCAAGACATATTGCGATTGTGACTTCTCCAACGGGCGCTGCGATTCGCGATATTTTAAATGTTCTATCCCGTCGTGCAAAATCCATTCAAGTGACGATTGTTCCAACGATTGTTCAAGGCGAGGCAGCAGCTCCGCAATTGCGTGAGGCTTTTAAAAAAGCTGTGGCACTTCCTGATGTGGATGCCGTGATCGTCGGCCGTGGTGGTGGTTCCATCGAAGACATGTGGTGTTTTAATGACGAAGGTTTGGCGCGCTTGATTGCTGCCAGTCCCGTTCCAGTCATATCCGCTGTCGGCCACGAGATTGATTTTACTATTGCGGATTTCGTTGCAGATTTGCGTGCGCCAACTCCTTCGGCTGCGGCTGAGCTTGTGGCGAAAAGTTCTTCGGAACTTGTGAACAAGGTCACGTCCTTGGAGCGCATGCTGAAATTGTCTTTTGATAGAAAGATGAAATTCCTGCGTGAAAAATCATTGGGGTTGTCAAAGCGTCTGGTGGATCCGAAACGTCGTTTAGAAGATTTGGAACTTCGTAATGATGATTTGCTGACTCGACTGGAGCTTGCAGTAAATCGCCTGATCAGTCAAAAGAGTCACCGAGTGGAACTGATGACTCAAAAACTGGGTACTCCCCAAAATCATATCGATCGTCGCAAAAAAGAATTAACGTTCCTGCAAGCGCGTTCGGAAAAAGCTTTGATGTTCGCATTAGAGCGCAAAAAATCCCGCATGGATCGCATGATGGCGATGCTTGATAGCATGAGCCCTTTGCGTGTCGTAGATCGTGGGTACTCAATCGTAACTAAAGATTCAAAAGTTATTAAATCAGCAAGTCAGGTCAATGTGGGCGATAGTATCGACATTCGCTTGGCTCAGGGTTCACTCACAGCCACGGTCAGTGGTGTGAAGGAGGAATAATGGATTTCGAAAAGAAATTAGGACGTTTGGAAGAAATCGTTCAAAAAATGGAAAAAGGTGATTTGGCTTTAGAAGATTCCTTAAAGCTATTCGAAGAAGGCGTTAAGCTTTCTCGTGAATGTCACCAACGTCTTTCTGAAGCAGAGACAAAAGTAAAACTTTTGATGTCTGTGGGCGCTGACGGAAAACCAGTCACTACTGATTTCACACCGGAGGAATAGTTTTGGATTTGGCGATTCAGCTTGATCAGGAAATGTCCCTGAAAGTGCAAACTGTGAATCAGTTTGTGGAAAAGTATTTGTCTGAGTTGGACCTTCCTCAGGAACCTGCTATTGCTGAACTTCGTAAGTCCATGTTGTACTCTGCAACCAATGGTGGAAAACGCTTCCGGCCCGTTCTTTCTGTGTTGATCGCAGAGATGCTGGGCTCGTCGGCGGAAAAGGTTTTACCTTTCGCAACAGCTGTTGAGCTGATTCATACGTATTCTTTGATTCACGATGATCTGCCGTGCATGGATAACGATGACATGCGCCGTGGAAAGCCCACGAATCACAAGGTCTTCGGCGAAGACTTTGCTCTATTGGCAGGGGATGCGTTGTTAACTGAGGCTTTCCTGATCGTTGCTAAAAACTATGCTGATAATGGTTTCTTGGTGGGTCGCCTGGTGCAGCTTCTTTCAGAGGCGGCAGGAATTCGCGGTATGGTTGGTGGACAAGCCATTGACCTGCGCGCAGGCCAAAAGCAACTTACTCAAGACGAACTGACTCATTTACATTTGCTTAAAACCGGCGCGTTGATTCGTGTCGCAGTTGAGGGTGCAGCAATTATCGCTGGCGCTAAAACTCACGATGTTGAAGCCCTTAAAAAATTCGGGGAAGGCTTGGGCCTAGCATTCCAAGTGGCTGACGATGTTTTGGATCATGGCGAAAAAGATCAAGACGTGCGCAGCTTCACTGGCATTATTGGTCTTGAAAATACGAAAATATACTTAAACCAAATCAGCAAAAACACGATGGCAGAACTTCACAAAGTTTCCGCGGATGCAGTAATGCTGGAATATTTGGTTAATTTTAATATCTCACGAAAACACTAAGGCATATGGCGGATAAAAAGCGCTTGGACATTTATGTGTTTGAAAAGGGCTTGGCCCAATCACGCACTCATGCGCAAGAGCTAATTGAAGCCGGTCAGGTGTTCTTAAACCAAAGCGGTCAAAAGAAAATTCTGAAAAAATCAAATCTGGCGGTCACTGAGGAAATGGACGGTCAGATCTCTGTCGATCAGGGCCCGGCGAACCGTTTTGTTTCCAGAGGTGGGTTGAAACTGGAAGGTGCCTTAAAGCACGTGGGACTTAACATTCAGAATTTTGATGTTCTGGATGTGGGTATTTCCACGGGTGGCTTTACGGATTGTGCCTTGCAATCGGGGGCACGCTTCGTTTTAGGCGTAGATGTCGGTCATGGCCAGGTCAGTGCCAGTCTTTTAAATAATCCGAAGTTAAAGGTCATTGAGGGCATCAATGCTCGTGCCTTGTCCAAAGAGGCCACCGTGCTCGAGGCTACTCCAAAAGAGGGCTTTGATCTCATCGTGATGGATGTATCCTTTATTTCGATTGAAATGATCATCCCGGAATTGGCTCGTTTCCTAAAACCATCGGGCCAGTTGTTAAGTCTTGTAAAGCCACAGTTTGAGGTGGGCGTTGACGGGCTCGCAAAGGGTGGTATTGTCAAAGACTCTTCGTTGTATTTGAAAGTCGAAGAAAAGATCAAAGCTGTCTGTCAAAACAGTGGCTTTGAGGTAAAGGACTATTTTGCTTCTTCCATTGAGGGAAAGGACGGCAATCATGAGTTTTTTGTTTTCGCGAAAAAGCACTAGCCTGCTTTTAACATTGGTTTTCCTGGCGGGTTGTCAAACATTCAAGACCCGTGAAGATATTCGCAATGCCACAAAACCGGCACCGACTCCCGGTTCTAAATCAACTCCCACAACTCCAACTTCGCCTCGTCAAACTGAAGAAGCAGCAACGCCTTATCAGCCTGACATCCAAGTTGAGGAACCAACAACTCCACCTCCAGCGCCTGTAATTCCGGCGATGCCTAAGATCGCATTTATTTTGGGTGGCGGGGGAGCTAAGACTTACGCACATATTGGATTCTTGCATGAGCTGACTCGCGCGAAGGTCCCAGTGTATGCCATCGGCGGGATCGAGTTCGCCTCTCCGATGGCGGCACTCTATGCCAATCGCGAACAGGCCAACGACGTTGAATGGCAAATGTTCAAAATGAAAGATGACGAGATCATCAAAAAATCATTGTTGGGCAATGTGAATAAAAATGGCGACATCTCTGTGATGCGCGAGTTTTACAACACGGCATTCAAAAACCAAAAGGCTGAAGACTATCGCATTCCGTTTGCGTGCCCTTCGTACAATTTGAAAAAGAACCAATCCTTGATGATGAATCGTGGAGGCATGGAACAATTGATGTCCATGTGCATGGCTTATCCGCCATTCTTTAAACCTTTCCAGGGTAACATCGCAGCGGTCCGTGAAGTTTCTGGCTTGGCCAGATATCTGCGCCAAAAAGGTGCGAACTTTGTGGTTTTCGTAAACGTTCTTCAGGGCCCGGGCGGCAACAAACCGTTCACTTTGGATGCCTCTGCTACTGATAACGTATTATGGAGTGAGATCGCAGGACTGTATAATAAGCCTTTTGCAGGAGTTGATACTGTTATTACCCTTGAGACGGGTGATTATGGTATTATGGATTTCGATAAGCGTCGTGAGATCATGAACAAAGGCGCTGACTCCGCAAACCGCCAATTGAAAACTTTGACACGTAAATGGGGACTTTAAAAAGTTCAGGAGATCGGAATGAGAAAACCAACTTTTGATATGAACATTTTTGCTGAAAGAAGAAAGAAACTGGGCCAACAGATCCCAGGTTCCGCGTTGGTGGTTGCTTCTCACCCCGAGTTGATCCGCAATCACGATGTGCATTTCCCATATCGCCAAGATTCCAATATGTTCTACCTAACGGGTTGGGAAGAACCAGAATCTATTTTGATCGTACGCCCTGGCCAAACTCCAGAGACAGTGATGTTCGTGCGTCGCCGTGACCGCGAAAGAGAAACTTGGGATGGATTCCGTTATGGTCCAGAGGGTTGCGAACAAGAGTTCAAAATCGACAAATGCTATCCAATTGATGAGTTTGAAAAAGTTGCTCCGCAATTGTTATCAGCAGTTGATTCCATTTACTATCGCCAATTTAAAAACAAAGAAGTAGACGAGAAAATGGAACACGTGTTGAACACGGTTAAACAAATGCGTGGCCGTACAGGCTATGGTTTGTTGTCTGTGCACGATGCTGACACGTTGATCGGCGAAATGCGTTTGGTGAAGTCCGAGTACGAATTGACTCAACTTCGCGAGGCTTGCGAAATTTCTGCTCAAGCCCACTTGGCGGCGATGCGCTTTACTCGCCCGGGTGTGACTGAGCGCCAGGTTCAAGGTGTCTTGGCTCATAATTTCTATATGAGAGATTCCGCTCGTGAAGGTTACGGCTTTATCGTTGCTTCTGGGAACGCTGCCACAACTTTGCACTACAACTTCAATGACCAGGTCTGCAAAGATGGCGACTTGCTTTTGATCGATGCAGGTGCTGAGTACAATTACTACACTGGTGACATCACAAGAACTTACCCAGTAAACGGTAAATTCACGGATGAGCAAGGCCGCGTGTACGAAGCTGTTTTGAAAGTTCAAAAAGCCATCGTAGATTTCGTGAAACCTGGGATTGTATTCAAAGACCTGCACGACATGGGGACGTCCATGCTGACAGACGCCATGCTTGAGCTTGGTTTGTTGTCTGGTCGTAAAGACGATTTAATTCAATCCCTGGCGCAAAAGAAATACTATCCGCACGGTATCGGGCACTGGTTGGGTCTTGATGTGCATGATGCTGGTTTGTACTTCAAAAAAGGTGAACCACGTCCGATCGAAGCTAATATGTGCTTTACGATCGAGCCAGGATTGTACATCCCAGCTGACGATACATCAGCTCCACAAAAATACCGTGGCATCGGTATCCGTATTGAAGACAACGTCCGCGTGACTTCGAATGGTGTAGAGAACATGACGACATCAGTTCCTAAAGAGATCTCTGATATCGAAAAAGTGGTTGGTAAAAACTAATTACTTTGATTCAAATTAGAATTTAGAAAAGCCCTGGTGATGAACTGGGGCTTTTTTATTTGAACGAGGTTTCCAGAGTAATAATCTGTCGGGAGAACGCATTGACGACGGCGTTCACGGAAGTTTTGGATTTATGGAGTGAAACAAGTTGAGTGCGAACATCAGCCGCATTGGAACCTTTCGGCAGAAGATAAAACGCAGCATTGCCTTGAATAATAAGTTTGAACTCGTTGTCTGTCTCCACGATTTTGTGGATACTTCCCTTGAGTTCCCTTGAGTTCCCTTGTTGGCGCTTTAGGGTCTTTCTTGTAACCCACCAAAGAAACCTTTTCAGCAGCGAAAACACTACATCCCAACAATAGAGTAAGAATGATCGTCGTGAAGTAATTCATTATTGGACTCCACCTTTCTTTTTCAGCGCGGCCTTTTCCCGAGCTTTCTGGAAAATATACTTTTCAAAGTGACTGGAGTATCCGGGTTGAACAGTCAGAGCAATAGCCTCAAGAGTTTCTTTGGTCTCGGCCTTTACGCCATTCTGCCATTGATGAACTTTGGTGTTTCGGGCACTTTGTGGCTCCACTTGAAAGCGGCTGCCATAGTAGGCTTCATTAATTTTAGTTCTTGGATTTAGCTTCATCTTGGCCAGCCACTCATCGACCGGGACGGGCTTATCAAACATCGAGGGATCGAAGACCATCTTCTGAATTTTTCCATCAGAGCCTTTGATCAAAGCTATCGGGGCGACATGAAAGCCCCAGTTTACAACGCGATACTTGGGGTCCTTGGTATCATAAAAGATATCACCTTCGGCGAAGACTTTACCCATTTCAATGTTCTCTTCTTCGGCGATGATGCTCATCGCATTTGCGCGCGCATAGCAGCCGTCCACCGCATATTCGTAGATAATTTCCTTGTGTGATACGAACTCTTTAAACAACTCATTGGCTTTCTCTTCAGAAAGCACACTCACTTGAACGTCGCCACCGGGGACCCACCGATCGGGCACCGCCATTGTGGCAGCGAATACGAATAATGAGACTATTAAAATCCGCAACATGATTCAATTTTGCCATTACTCAAAGGGGAACTCTGAGTAAAACAAAGGCAACGTTAAGTTGACAGTCCTTAGTCTTGATCAGATAAAACGATGGTGAAGCCAACCGAACTTTTCTGCATTCTCGGCAAGTTCTCGCTCGGTTTTAAAGATCTTGTCGTCACGAGAAGCAGCGCTGACTGCCAAACGCAGGTGTGTGGCGCTTTCAAGTAAATTGAAATCGCCCATGGTGTTCCCACTCGCCAGGAATGGTAATTTGCCGCCAGTTTTTGCAAGCAATGCTTCGACTTTACCCTGACGGTAAGTGATAACGCCTTTTTGCTTTTCTGTGATGATGTCGTTGTGAACTTCTGTTTCAACACCGATGATGTTGTCGTGATCAAGACCTACCAGATCTGCGCCGCCTTCGACAGCCCATTTGACGGAAGCGGTGATCACGTAAACTTTCACGCCTTTTGACAAAAGCAGCTGGATTAATTTTTTCTGTTCAGAAAATACTGGCACGGGAGCTGCGTCTTTAACACCTGCCTTAGCCCATTCGCGAACTTGGGTTAAAGATTTTCCCTGACAGATCTGAGCGAGCCATAAATAGGCTTTGCGAGGATCAGCCGCCTTCATAGTTTCATAGTGCTCCCATGGGGAGGGCGGAAGCTGCACCAATTTGTTATCGATCTGATAGTGGAAAAATGTTTCTCCCAAATCGATATCCCACAAAGTTCCATCGGCATCAAAGGCAGCGATCGGTTGATCTTGCTCTTTTAGCACCTGGTCGAGTGTGTTGTTAATGGCGTTCCAAATGTCAGAGGAATAATCTTTGTATTTCATCGGGTCTTAGTATGAAATAGATACGTTCAAATGACAAGGGAGCTGCGGGCCATGAGTCTTTTCTGTCGCGTTATTCAGACTGACGATTTACAAAACATTCTTGATTTAGAATCTCGCAAAATGACGGAGCAGTATCCGGACGAGATGGAAAGAATGATGGCTGTTTGGAATTCCAAGCATCGCATTGAGGCCTTGAATCACTATATCCCTTTGGGGTGGAGCTTTTTGGCAGAAGATCCCGAGACGAAAGCGCTGCTGGGATATTTCATCGCTCAGCCATTACTGTTTTTTGATGGCCAAACACAAACTTTATGGGTCGAGCATGTGCAGTTTGAAACTTTGCAAGCCCGCGACGAACTGTGTGAGCTGGCGTATAAGCTAGGCCGTGAAAAACATCTGCAAAGAGTTTATTTCCCATCGGATAATGGTGTTCCAAACTCTGTTAAAGGATTTAAGCCTGCTGCATGGGAGCCGGGCACACTCGCTGTGAAAACAACCAAATAGGATAAGGGTATGAAGAATTTTTCCTTCGTGAATCGTATTCAGAATTTGTCCAAAATGAAATCCCAAGAATTTGATTTGATCATTATCGGTGGTGGAATCAATGGAGCCGGTGTCGCGCGCGATGCCTGTGCCCGCGGGATGTCGGTTGCTTTGGTCGAGACTCGAGATTTTGCCTCAGGAACTTCTTCTCGTTCCAGCAAAATGGTTCACGGTGGAATTCGGTACCTAGAAAACATGGATTTCAAATTGGTTTATGAAGCGTTGAACGAACGCAATAAGCTTTTTGAAATGGCTCCGCACCTTGTTCATCCGCTTCGCTTCATGCTACCGCTTTATAAAGAAAGCCGCGTGGGCATGTTCAAAATGGGCCTAGGAATGTGGCTTTATGATATTCTTGCCTTGTTCCAATCTCCAGAAATGCATGAACGTCTGGATAGCAAAGAATCCATGGAGCGCATGACGGCTCTTCGTGAAACAGACTTGCTAGGTTCCTACGTTTATTCAGATGGCTACATGGATGATGATCGTCTGGTTTATGAAACTTTGCGCTCAGCGAACGAAATGGGCATGGTCGCTGCGAATTATGTCAGTGCGACGGGTGCCGAGTTTGGAGCCGACGGTAAAATCTCCTCTGTTCACTGCGAAGATCAATTAAGCAAAGAGAAATTTACGATTCGTGGCCGTCATGTGATTAGTTCTGTCGGTCCGTGGACGGATCAATTGGGTGACAAGCTTTTCAAAGACTGGAAAAAAATCCTTCGCCCTACAAAAGGCATTCATCTGACGTTGCCACAGCATCGCCTGCCTCTGACAAGTGCAGTAGTGATGGGAGCTGAAAAAGGCGATCGCATCGTCTTTGGAATTCCACGTCATGACATGATCATCATCGGTACGACAGATACGGATTTCAAAGAATCTCCAGAGAATGTCGGTGTCACTCCTGAAGACGTAAAATATCTTTTGGACATTACTTCGCACTATTTCCCAGGGGCGAATTTAACTCCACACGATGTGATTTCCAGTTACGCGGGAGTACGTCCCTTGGTGAATGATGGTTCGTCTACAGAGGGAAAAACCAGTCGCGAACATACGATCATTGATGATCCTCGCGGTGTGACATTTGTGGCGGGTGGCAAGTATACGACTTACCGCTTGATGTGCCAACAAACGGTTTCCCACGCACTTAAAAGTTTTCCTGTGGAAGATCGTGCGCGATTCGCGAAAAAAGATACGGCCGTGGCATTTAATCAGTACACCACGGAGAGCGCTTTCCACGAGGCGCAAGTTCTGGCGAGTGCCTGGGCTCAAGAATACGGACGTCCCGTTGCCGATGTCGCCGCATTGGCGCAAAGATACGGCCGGGAAGCCGAAGTGATTCTTTCCAAATATGATCAGCGCTATTCTTACTGGCAGCTGGAAGCAGCGCAGGCGATCGACAACACGATGTGCTTAAATCTTCGCGACTTCTTCTCTCGACGCGTGCATTTGTTCCTCGCAGATCGCAATCACGGACTGAAGCATCTCGACGAAATTGCGCAGGTTTTCCAAGAGAAGTTGAGTTGGTCTGAGAAGCGCTTGCACGATGAAAAGCACGCATTGTCAGAGTATATGGGCCACGAATTAGAGTGGAAAAAACACTTCTAGGCTGGCCTTCGCTCCAGCGCTACCGGAGTAGTGCGTCACGGAACTCGATGAAGGGCCTAAATATCAGTATTGACTCTGCTTTTCAATCTCCCTAGACTTGTAGTCGAAATGACACAATGAAATTTTCTTGAGAGAGATTCTGCATGAGTTTTTTTGATAAAGTACAAGACTATTTTTCTAATGATATCGCAATCGACTTGGGCACAGCGAACACACTTGTGTACGTTAAAGGCCGCGGAATCATTCTTGATGAACCTTCTGTCGTAGCAGTTCAAAAGAACTATCGCGGAATGCAAAACCGTGTTCTTGCTGTCGGTAAAGAAGCAAAGGACATGTTGGGAAGAACTCCTGGTTCTATCGTCGCAATTCGTCCGATCAAAGACGGTGTTATCGCTGACTTTGAAGTGACTCAATCCATGCTTAAATATTTCATCGGTAAATCTTTGGGCGAGAAAAAATCTTTCATCCGTCCTCGTATCATCATCTGCGTTCCTTACGGAATCACTCAGGTGGAAAAACGCGCGGTTAAAGAGGCGGCTCAATCAGCTGGTGCTCGCGAAGTTTATTTGATCGAAGAACCAATGGCAGCAGCAATCGGTGCAGGTCTTCCAATCACAGAACCATCCGGCAACATGGTTGTCGACATGGGTGGTGGTACTACGGGTGTTGCGGTTATCTCTTTGGGCGGTATCGTTTACTGTAAATCTATCAAAGTTGCGGGCGATAAATTTGATGAAGCCATCATCAACTACGTACGTCGTCAGTTCAATTTGTTGATCGGTGAAAGAACTGCTGAGTTGATCAAAATCCAAATCGGTAACGCTTATCCATTCGAAGACGAAAAAACGATGGAAATCAAAGGTCGTGACCTTGTAGCTGGTGCTCCGAAAACTATCGAGATCACAAGCTCTCAGGTGAACGATGCCTTGATGGATCCTTTGTCTGAAGTGGTTGATGCTGTTCGTACGGCCCTTGAAAAGACTCCGCCAGAGCTTGCTTCTGATATCGTAGATAACGGAATCGTTCTCACAGGTGGTGGTGCATTGCTTGCGAACCTGGACGTTTTGCTAAGAGAACGTACGGGATTGCCAGTTTCTATCGCTGAAGATCCATTGAGCTGCGTAGTTATGGGTTCAGGCAAAGTTCTAGACCAACTGGATCTTCTCAGACAGCTGACAGTCGACTAACATAAGGGTCACTCTACTTATATATTAGGAAGTGCATGACCGAAGCCGACATAAAATCGATCGCCTTGTTTTTCTACTTTGCTTTACTAGATGACAGAAGGGCGATCGAAGCTTCAACTCAGGCACTAGCCCTTTGTCGAGATAAAAAGCAACGCAACCCCGAGCTTTCCACTCCTGTCGCCCTTGTCGCGGCAACTAAGATTACCTGGGATAAATTCAAAGTACGCGTCACTCGCGGTCGTCCAAATACCACAGTTGAATCCGGTTGGCTGGTTCCTGAAGGTGTTGATTTGGGCCCGTGGCGTGAATTCCAGAAAACAGCTTCTGAAGACGAGCTGTTAACAGTGATTTGGTCAAAAATTTTAAAAATAGAAGATAACGATATTTCAGAGGGCTTGGGAATCACTCAAGGCACGATTCGTTATCGCCTGGGCCGAGCTTTGCGAAAACTCGGAACTATGACTCAAGGTGTGGGTAAGTTAAAGCATGGCACAGCAGGAAGGTAAAATTCCTCTTTCTAAAAAAGGCAAAAGGGAGATATCTCCTTTTATCGGCCATGAACTACTTTACGATTATCTATCGGGGATTCTCGATGATGAAAGAAAGTCAGCGGTTGAAGACCACGTGAAGTTTTCGCGTGATGCTCAATTGGATTTAAATAAAATCCAAAATGGTGAAACTTACGCAAAACAATTGGCAGATACGATTGTGTCTCAGCCGATCATTGAACAAATCAATACGCCTTCAACATATCTGACAGTTCTCATGCAAAAATCCAATTTCGATCGCTGGCCGCAAGGTTTGAAGTGGGGATTGGAAGCTTTGGTTGTTGTAGCTGTGATCGTAACTTTGCTGACGGTAGCTCCGTGGCAGAAAGTTTTGCAGATCGGTATGAGCGGCAACACGAAAGAAGTCGTTTTAGCCGAAGTTGCGAAAACTGAGAAAGTTGCACAAGTTGAAGACAAACCACAATTTGTCGATGAAGAACCGAAAACTGAAAAGCCATTGCAGACGCCGAAACCTTTGCCGACTGTGGACGTGAAAGCAACAGCTGCAGCTGTGGTGACGAAACCTTCCGCGACTCCAGCAGCAACTGTGGCAGCGAAAGTTGCTGCGGCCACACCAGCGAAAAAAGAAGCTGAAGAAGAAAGCGATTCTGAGGGCGCAACTTCAGGTGGGTTCCTTTACCGTGGAGAAATTGCTGTCACAAATCTTTCCGTGGTTGGTCCTAAAATCACAGAGAAAGTTAAAGAGCTTGGCGGTCGTAAAGCCGGTGGCGTGGAATTGGGTTGGCAGAAATCTCCAACATCCACTTACTATCACTTCACATTACCTGAAGCAAAATACCAAGATCTGACGGCGTTCCTAGGCACATACGGTAAAGTTCATGTGAACAAGGAAAAGCATCCCCGTGTAATGCCTGATGGTATCATCCGTTTGATCATCACAGTGGATGAAGATAAAAAGTGAAAACGCTAAGACGGAAACCCAAGAGATCCTTACGCACGATTTTGATCGTGTGGTCTCTGCTATTTTCCGTCGTTCCCCTGGCCTTTGTAACTCTTTACTCGATGAAGAAGTACGAAAGAGCCATCGATCATGAATTAACCCAAAGACTTAAAGGTAACGCTCGCGAAGTCGAAATCATGTTGAATGATTACCGAGCTTCCTTGCAGCAACGCCGTGAACGTTATCTTCGCGATCCAAGTTTGACCTATCACTTGTCCATGGGTGACGGAAATACAGTTCGCAATGTCGCAAGCACGTGGATCCGTTCCGATGACACTTCCAGCCTGACGTTCTTTAATCGCGAAGGTCGCATGCTGGCATCTGTATTCAAAGACAACAAGGGCAATGTGCGCAGCTTTATGCCGGGCCAGGATGCTGTCTTTTTGTCAGCGAAATACATGGCCGAGGTCAAAGAAAAAGACGAAGTGGGAGTCGCTGAATACAGTGATGATCACAAGATTAATTTGATTCTGATCTCGCGCGTGAATAATGGCAGTGGCAGATTGATTGGCTACATGGAGCAGGTGATTGATTTAAATCAGGCCTACCTGACAAAAATTAAAAACCGTTTGAAGCTAGAGCTGATCTTGTTCAAAGATAATGGCGACATGGTTGCCGCGAGCCATGCGGATTTTTATCTGTATAAAAAAGATTTCTTTAAGAACTATTTCCACCCCGAGAAAGATCTGTTCTTTGATTTAAATGTGCGGTCGGCTCCGTATGGATTCCTGGTTTATCCGATTGATTGGGGTATTTCAAAATTCTATATGGCTTTGGGTGCCTCAAAGAGTGAGTCAGCAGCTGTCCTGCGCAACGTAAATATCGCGTTTATGACTGTCGTTGGTGCGGTCGTGATGCTTTTGATTCTGACGATTCTGGTTACATCCAGCTGGGTTTTAAAACCTCTTTATGATTTAGTTGATGCCTTGCAATCGTTCGAGTCGCAAGAGCAGGCTGTCACCATTCCGGTTAAGAACGACACAGAGATTGGTCTTTTAACTGAAAGCTTTAATGAGATGAGTAAGAAAATCTGGACAGCGCGTTCAGATTTAAGAAAAAAGATCACGGAATTGGAATCAGCCAATCGCGAACTGAAAGACACGCAGACGAAACTTGTTCACTCCGCTAAAATGGTGAGCTTGGGTCAACTGGTTGCGGGTGTTGCGCATGAGCTGAATAATCCGATTGGTTTTATTTATTCGAATATGACTTATCTGCGTGATTACAGCGATAAGCTGATTAAGCTGGTGGAGTCTGCGGAAAAAGATGTCACTAAACTTCCAGTACTTAAAGAGGAATACGAATTCGACTATATCGTAAAAGATATGCCGAAGCTGATTTCTTCGTGTCAGGATGGGGCTCGTCGCACGCGTGACATCGTCTTGGGTTTAAGAAATTTCTCTCGCCTGGAAGAAGCAAAGCTTCAGGAAATTGATTTGCATCAAAGCCTGGATACGACACTGAATTTGTTGCAAGGGGAGATCAAGGGACGTTTGGAGATCCATCGTCAATACGAACCAACTCCACACATTCACTGTTATGCGAGTCAGATCAATCAGGTCTTTATGAACATACTTTCGAACGCTGTTCAGGCGATTGAAGGTGCCGGTCACATCTGGATCTCAACTTTGCCTTTGAAAGACTATAAGCCAAATAAAGACAGCAAACTGAATAAATCCGGATGGGTGCAAATCTCAATTCAAGACAGTGGCAAAGGCATGACCGCGGAAACCATCGATAAGATCTTCGATCCTTTCTTCACGACCAAAGGCGTGGGCCAAGGCACGGGATTGGGTCTAAGTATTTCCTATGGAATTGTGCAAAATCACGGTGGCGAAGTTCAGGTGCGCTCAGAAGTAGGCGTTGGAACTGAGTTTATTGTCATCCTGCCCATTTACCCGCCCGTACAAGAGAAAAATACACAACTATTGTCCTAAAGCTTTAGTCCAGTCTAGCCGATTCTTAGGTTATGTCGGCTTTCCTAAAATCAATTATTTTAGTCTCGGTGCTGTTTGGCGTTTCGGCCCAAGCCGGGGAGAATGCTTCCTTAAAGTTAGTGGCTCACGTCCCACTTCGTGCGAACGTTTCGATTTCCCAGGATCCGATCACCAAAAAAATCGTTGCTATCAATAATGGATCGCAAGCTATCAAGGTCCAGACTCTTGGCAGATTCCCCGCATCTACAGTCACTATCATTGCTCCGTAAATTCGCAAAGACTATCATGGGAACATGAAGTTCTTTGCAGCAACATCACTCATTCTATTTTGTTCCTCCGCATTTGCATTTCGTCTGGATCCCATGGTTGTGAATTTCGCACCTTCAGGGAAGCTCGCAACTCAGGTTGTCACTTTGGATAATCCAACGGGCGATAAAATTCCAGTGCAGGTGGAAGTTCTAACCCGCGATGAAAAAAGTGGAACTGAAAAGCGCGATAAAACCAGCGAATTCACAATCTATCCAGAGCAGGTCGTTTTGTTGCCTCATGAAAAAAGAAATGTGCGCATCACTTTCACGGGTGAAGTCGGCAAGGAAGAAAAATCCTATCGTATTGTGGCCACTCAGTTGCCTGTGGAATTAAAAGAGAAAAATGCCAAAGCCGCTAAAAAGACCGGCGCCAATGTAACGTTCATGTTGCAGTACGTAGCCTCGGCTTACGTCACACCCAAAGACGCTGCGGCCGATGTCAAAGTGAAAGAAGTGAAAGTGTCTTCGCCGAAAAATATCTCGGTGACAGTTTCCAATGAGGGCAGCGCTCACAAAATCGTCTATGTAAAATCATTTAAAGTGATGGAAAAGGGCAAGGTCATCGAAGAGGTGGCTAAACCTCAGGGCATTGAAGGTGTAAATTTCCTAGCGAAAACACAAAAGACCGTTTCCGTTCCTTTAACGAAATCCTTAAAGGGCACTGAAGCTTCAGTTGCAATGGAGCTTACGGAGTCCGCGGATTGAGATTCTTAGCAGCCCTTGTTCTTTTATTCATTTCGGCGGTTGCCTCGGCTGCAGGCGTGCGCCCCGATTTGCCAAAGCCCTATTTGATCGCACCAGTGAGTCTGGACAGTCGAGAGATGGTTCAAGTTTGGGTTTTCCCTCGTGAATCCCGCAAAGAATTTATGATTGAGTCTGCTCCTTTGATGGAGGCATTGCAAAAGACCCTCAAAGATTCAAACTTTAAAATCGTAAAGTCCCTGGTACAACCCCAAGGTGTGATCAGTGTTGCGAGTTTGGATGCGGCGGGATTAAAACCGCAATGGAATGAAGCGAACTTGGAATTGATCCTAAATATTCCACTGAACTATCGCAAAGCCAAAGAGCTTAGTGTCACTTATATCGAGGTCGACGAGAACAAGTATTACCGTCCTGATGCCCACAGTGGTTATTTGAATATGCGCGCCAGTCAGCCTTTTCAGTACGGGGACGGAACCTCATCTGCTGATAGCAAAATGCCGTTGGTCGGTCGTTTGGATTTAGTGGAAAACATCAAAGGTGTTGTTCTTGAGGCTGGGGCGGAATTTCAAGAACATGCCGAATATCCTTGGACACGCCAGGATACGCGTTTAAGAACAGACGACGAAGAGCACATGATTCGTTATACGCTCGGCGATTTAACGACCTATTCGCGGGGATTGCAAACCGCTCCCTCATTGGGAGGATTTTCCCTAAGTCGTGAGTTTTCGATTCAACCTTACCGCACTCTTCGTCCTATCAGTCGTACTGAAATTGAGATCAAAAGACCGTCCGTCGTTGAAGTGTATGTCAATGGCGTTCTGACCAGTCAACAGCGCCTGGGTCCGGGAAGATTCAATGTGCGTGATTTCCCAATTGCGATTGGTCTTAGCGACGTGAAAATCAAAGTCCGCGATGATCTTGGGCAAGAAGAAACCTATGATTTCTCGTTGCTGTTTGAAAATTCCATTCTTAGCGAAGGCACTCAAGAATTTTCGTATAACTTCGGTAACCCTTGGGTGCAAGAGCAGGGTGATCGCACCTATTCGCGAGACGGTGTGTTCACATCATTGTATCATCGCTGGGGTGTCCGTGATGATTTAACCTTAGGGGTGAATTTTCAGAACTATCTGGATAAGACGATGCCGGGAGTGGAGATTTCCAAAATCGCTCAGTGGGGTTTGGCTTCTTTAGATACCGCATATGGTACAGCAAACGGCTTGGGCGGTTGGGGAAGTCGTCTGACTTATAGAAGCTTAGATCGCATGTACGGTTATAATGTTCCTTTTGTTGCCGCAGCCGAAGTCCTTATGCGGGATCCAAACTTTCAGCAGCCCGTAGCGGTGGATGGACTGCCGTTAAACTTACTTCGTCGTTATGATTTGCAACTTTCCACGGCGTTTGGCTTGGGTGGCATTTGGGGTGTGGGTGGAGGATATGAAGACACTCCGGCAGATGCATCAGATCGCCGTTTTTATCGCACGAATTTAAGCTATCCGATAAATGTTTCAAATCGCATCGAGTTTTCCATCGTCAGAGAAGTTTCCGACAAGCAAGAAGACCGCGGATTAATATCATATTTCTGGTCTGAGCCCGCAGGCCGTTACAGTGTAAGTGCTTATCATGAAACTCAAACCAAGAGCACAACCGCCACAGTTAATCGCAATAACTTTTATCAATACGATGACGTCAGAGCTTCTGCTTCCTTGCAAAGGGTGAATGAAAATACCAATGGTAGTATGTATCTAGAATACTTAACACAGCCTGCAAGTTATCGCTGGGATCAATTTTCAACAACCACAAGGCTTGGACAAAGAGTTTCCACTTCAACACTGGGTGTGTCGACAGCGTTTGCATGGGTAGGAACTCGTGGTGCATTTTCTCAACCGATCACGGACAGTTTCGTGCTAATCGCCTCGGATAACTTTCCTGAAAATGCCGAGATGCCCATAAATCCTTTGGGTACCAAGGGCGAGGCGCAACTCGGGCCACGCTCAAATACAGTCTTAAAAGATCGTACGTCATATTATCGTTATATGGTGAATCTGGATTCGACGTCTTTACCGACGGGGTATCTGCTGGATAAAGAATACTATGGCGCTATGCCCACGTATAAAAGCGGCATCCTGATTGAAACTTCGTTGAATCGTAAAGTCATGGTTAAGGGACGTCTGATTCTGAAAGATGGATCGCCACTAGCACTCGTTGCTGCTGACATCTTAAATGATAAAGGCCAATTGGTGGATAACACTTTCTTTACCAATCGTGATGGTCAATTCGTCATTGAAGGTTTAGCTCCGGGTTCTTATAAAATCGTAACCGATCGCCCTGATCTGTCTGGTATCAGTTTAACTGTGACGGATGATCCTAATAATTCCGTGAACGTGGGTGACTTGCTCGTCACCAAGGAGGAGCGATGATAAAGCTTGCTCTCGGTTTATTCCTAACACTTGTTTCTGCTGTTGCGGTTGCCGATGATTGCATGAATATGCAGCTTCAGGCGCAACAGACAGCTTTTGATTTAACAACAAATCCTAATATCACATCTAATTTAATTGTTAAGGCTGACACTCGAGCCAAGGGCTGTAGCTTTTTTATCACCTTTGATTACGGCTTATCAGCGAATTTTGCTTCCCGCTCGCTTAAGTATTTCCTGGTCTATAATTGGCCATTTCAGCTTTACAAAGACTCTGGCAATACGCAGGTATTAAAAAATATTCCGCAGGTGAACGATTATAATGATGTCTTGAATGGAACTCTGCCAGATAAGGGCGGCAGTGATGCGCAACTTTCTATTCCTTATTGGATCACTGCAGATATGTCTTCGCCTTGGAGACAGCAAGGAACCTATTCCGAATGGATCACAGCTACTTTGTACAAAGGCACGTTGTCGAATTATGAGTTCGTTCGTTCTGTTGTGATCGCATTTTATCTGAACGCACCAAAGCGCGCAGATATTTCCGTCGTGCCATCAGGCGGCTCATTCAACATTGCGGATATCAGTGAAACTTTAGACTTTGGAAATCTTGCGACGGGTACGACACGCAGTTGTGATGTGATCGTTAAATATAACGCTGGCTATATTCTGTATGCCTCATCGCAAAACAACGGTCGTTTGAAACATGAAACTGAATCCTCATATATTCCTTATACAATCTCATTTGCCGGAACCGCTGTGAATCTTGGAAATTCTGCAAGCACTCCGGTTCAGGTTAGGCGGGAGCTGGGGTCTTCCCCGGCAAGTGGAAAAATTATCCCGACATCGGTGACGATCGGGAATTACTCCCAAGATCAATCCGGAAATTTTAGCGATATCATCACGCTCACAGTTCAATCGGCTGAATAAAAAAAAGCCCTTCATTGCTGAAGAGCTTTCGAAAAAGAAATGAGATTAAGAACAGTTTACTTGGCAGTAATGGTGAACGTCACTGTGTCTTTGTAAGTACCTTCCAGTGCATTTGCATTGCCCGTGATTTTCAAACCAACAGACTTAGTTGCAGTTGTTTTTTGGGTCAAAGAACTTACGTCAGTCACTGTTTGAGATGAAGACAATGATTTTTCCTGACCGTTATAGATCAAAGCATAATTGATCGCAGCAGCGTCACTTGCGTTTGAATCATCCATCGTCAATTTACCATTGTGCGCAGAGCTCGCCGTCACCGTATAACCCGCTTTGCGATTTGAAGTTTCAAATACATATGCGATGTTATCAACAGTGTTAGAACCTGCTGTCGTCAGTTTAGCAGAATCGATAGTATAAGCTTGTTCCACCGCGCCAGTTTCAACGTTTGTTGAAGCGATCGAGATATAAGTCGAAGCGGGTACAGAACCCGTCAACTTGAGAGTTGCTTGGGTAGCGGCAAATGCAGGAGCTGCTACAACAACAGAAGCCATTAGAGCCGTGATTTTCGCGATCGTTTTCATGCGGGGGTACTTCCTTTCAAAGAAGCGTGGTGTTTTGGTGTAATGTCACAGAGCACACTTCACCATTCGTGCCGAGCCAGGATATCTGCAGCCCTCTGATATATGACACTTGGTTGTAAAGAAGTGGTAAAAATTTAGACAAAAAGACGTAAAATTGCCGACACTGTCAAGGCTGACGGCCGGTTATATTCGAGATGGGCTCATTTCCGGTTAAGATCTTTGTCGGGAAGTATGCGAGGTGGCCTTCCTTTAGAGATGTTTCATTTAGCCGATAATAATACTAATGGCAGAGCAAAAATCCTCGAATGATAACAACAAGCTTTTAGCGATCCTCTTGTTTTTAGGGGCGGGGATTCTTGTGTTGATGTCATTAGGAAACGACAACGCCAAATCTGGTGGCCAAGCGAGCGTTAAAAAAACTGAAAAATTTGAAAAGTCAGTGAACAAGCATCTGATGCTGACGAATGAAAAAATCGAATTCGAACGCCGTCGATTAGAAATTGAAAATGCAGCAGGTGCTGATTTCAATTCCACCAAAGCCCAAACTACTTACAATCCTCAAGACTCGGGGTTGGATCTTTCGAATGATTCCAAAGCCGCTGAAGTTGCGAACATTTTAGGTCGTGGTGAGCGCAAAGAGGGCGAGCCTTTAAATCCGCATGACGTGATTCAAAAAGAACTTTTCAATGCGCAACAAGAAGAGCAGTATTCCGAAGCTTATAAAAAAGAATACGCTCGTCAGTTTGTAGAAAACGCACGCCGAGGCGGTTACAAAGTTTATCTCGATGAAAATTATCGCGTGAAACAAGTGATCCCATTGAATCGCCAGCCGGGCAGCACTGATATCTTTAACTCCCATGGCGATGCTATTCGCTAATCACGAGCACGTGATCCCTTAAGTCTTTTAAAAAATCCATTGTCAGCCATGCTGTAGTAGTCTCGCTCACTGAAAATAATGTGATCGAGAAGTGGTATTTGAAACAGCTTGCCGCAGCTATGCATTTTTCTGGTCGTGATCAAATCCTGATCTGAAGGTTGAACACTGGAGCTGGGGTGATTGTGGGCCATCATAAAGAAGCTGGCATTTTTCAAAATCAGAAAACGGAAGATATCTCTGGGGTGCGTTGGACAATGATCCGCTGTTCCCCTAAAAATCATTTCCGTCGCGATAACTTGTAGTTGCGGACTTAATGCAATGACCCACAATTCTTCGGCATAGGGGTTTATGATGGTTTTTAAGGTTTCAAAGGCCTGGGCACTGCTGGTGATTTCTGTCATGCGCTGAGGACATTGCAAAAAGCGTAACCCAGGGTACTGAGCGCAACGATCCAGAGCGGACGGTAATTGGACGCCCGTCTTGAAACGCACGGGCATGACTTGCGCCCGACAAATCCTCGGCATAGACTTGGGAGGAATAAGGGGTATTTATGTGCAAGAATTTGCTACTTGGTGCAATGACTGTTTCTTTGTTGGCTCTTACAAGCTGTGGTCCTAAGGCTTTCACAAAAGGTGAATATGACGACGTAAACAGAGAAAATCTGTTGAACGATCAATGGTCAGAAACAGATATGCAAAAAGCTGTTCACGATCTTGTAACAAGTTCTTTGCAATCACCTGCGATTACACAAGCTAAAAAAATGCCTGTAGTTATCGTGACGGGTCTTCAAAATAAAACAAGTGAACACATCGACACTCAAAGCATCATGGATATGATCCGTGTTGAGTTGATGAGATCTGGTAAAGTAGCTTTCATTGATAAAGAAGCACGCGGTGATATCGCTGATGAATACAACTACCAAAATTCTGGTATGACGAGCGCTGAAACTAAAAAAGGCCCAGGCGGTCAAATTGGTGCAGACTTCATCATCAATGGTCGTTTGGATTCAATCGTTCAAGAAGTTGGTAAAGATAAATCCGTATACTACAAACTGACTTTGAATTTGACGAACTTGAAAACAAGCATGATCACTTGGTCAGATCAAAAACAAATTCGTAAAACGTTTAAGAAAAAATCTATCGGTCTATAATGATTATTTCTCCCAAAAGACTCACAGGATATGTGGGTCTTTTTTTTCTTCTGCTAAGTACGGGATGCGCATCTTACCAAAGTAAGGTGGATAAAGCCCGTGCTTCACTTGTTGCCCGCAACTACGAAGCCGCATTAAAAGATCTTGAGCCTTTGGCAAACAAAGATGATGGCGACCAATTAGTATATCTATTGGATTATGGCGTGGCATTGCAAGTCGCAGGAAAAATCGGCGATAGCAATAAGGTATTTTTGCGCGCCGATAAACTCAGTGAAGAAGTCGATTATCAATCGGTGAGCCGGGTGACAGGTTCCTTGTTGTTAAATCAGGGAATGGTTCAATACAAAGGCGACACATTCGAAAAGATTTTCATCAACGCTTATCTCGCGATGAATTTTCTTGAGATCGGAAAGCTTGACGACGCCTTGGTTGAAGCCCGTCGTATCAATGAAAAATATCAAAAATACAGACTGGATGAGAAACAGAAATTCGAACTGAATCCGTTCAGCAAATATCTGTCCGCTTTAATCTGGGAAGCAAGTCGCGACTATGATGATGCCTATATTGCCTATCAAGAAGCATATAAGTTAGATCCCGGTATTCCGCAAATTGGCGAAGACCTGATTCGTTCTGCAAAAAATGCCCGTCGTCCCGATACCTACAAGGATTGGAAAAAAAAGTTTCCGGAAGTGAAAGAAAATCCTGATTGGTACAATAAATCCATGGGCGAGTTGGTGATAATTTACCAACAAGGCTGGGGTCCGCGAAAATACGCCGCAAAAAATGAATACCGTTTACCAGCTTTATATCCCACTCCCAGTGAAACCAAACTTGCTCGTCTGACAATTGACGGGGGAGCGACGGTTGTAAGTCATCCAATTTACAATGTGCAAGAAGCTGCCATCAAAACTTTGCAGGAAGACTATGGAGCTTTGATCGCGAAACGTCTTGCGGGCATTGCTTCAAAAGCCGTTGCGGCAGATCAAGTGCGCCAACAAAATAAACTGCTGGGTGATCTAACTTATTTGGCTTTAAATATTGCCGATCAAGCAGATCTTCGCCAGTGGTCCATGCTTCCACAAACCATCCAAATCATCCGAGTCCCTTTGCAGCCAGGTGAATACAAATTCAATCTTGAGGGGTTGAGTTTGGCGGGAACGCCTACTGGCGAATCTTTGCTTGGGCAAACGGTCACAATTAAATCGGGACAGAAAAAGTTTATTGTTTGGCGTTCCCTTAAGTAGGAACGTTGGCAAATTCCTTTTACCTGCGTTGCTCTCTCGTCGGCGTACGAGGAGTACGCCTTCCTCATCGCGCCTTGGTAAAAGAAATTTTCTGACATTCTGTTTCGCGGCGATTTTTGGGGGAGCTGTTAATTTTGAGCAAAAAAAAAGGCCCAGCGTTAGCTGAGCCCTTTTCGGTGCTAGTTCTGTTGAGACAGAATTAGTTGTTCAAACCAAGAGATGAACCCGGAAGATTCGGAGTTTCTTCGTCTTGTTGAAGACCTGGAAGAACAGTTGCTTTTTCAGCAGCTACTTTAGCAGTAGTGTCTGTGTTGTAGCGAGTTGCTGCAGTAGCAACACGGTTTTCCAAGTTTTGTTTCATTTCCGCAGATGCATTTTCAACAACTGTGTTTACTTGTTGTTTAGTCATGTAATCTTGAGGGAATGCACCAAGTTTCGCAAGGTAGCCAGAGATGCTGCCGTTGCCATTTTGGATGATTTCACGAAGTGTGAAAAGAGGAGCGTATTGAGATGCTTTCTTTTCAGCTTCAAAGATGATCTGAGTCAAAGTTGCAGCAGTGATATCGTTTTTTGATTTATTATCGATAACCATTACTTCTTCGTTTGTACGAATCATTTTAGCGATATCGTCCAACGTCACGTAGCAGCTTTGTTGTGTGTCATAAAGTTTGCGGTTCTGATAACGCTTGATGATCTTAACTTTAGAGTTTGGCTTAGATGTCATTGTTTCGTTTTGGTTGATCAAAAGTGCCTCCCAATTTGAAATTTACCCAAAATATCCAATGAGATATGTGCTAAAGTATTCAGCACGTCCCCCTGTCGATGGGCGCAACCTATCCCCGGTGCCATGCCTTGTCAAGCGGTCCTCAAATCAAAAGAAAAGACTCTAGGCGTTAATTTCAATCGATTTGAGAATCTCCTTCAGTCCAAACCCTTGTTTGTTTTTTTCCCCAGAATTCTCAGACCTTCGTCTAAAGTTTTCTTTTGAACTCGCCGAAACGTCATTAGGGTCGATCACGTTGCGGGTGGTAATTTAATGAAAAATGAGAAAAATCAAGAGTTTAAGTCATCTGGAGTTCTGACTTTGTTGGGTCTCGTTGGCTTCTCGGCAACCATCATTGCCTCCCCTTGGAACCAGTCCGTACAAGACTCTGAGACGAAAGCCGCTCTGCAGAAAGCAGAGGTGGTAGGTTACCAAGTTGTACAGATTTATCGCGAGGCGACAAAGGTTTCTGCGGCGCCGAAAGTGGCCTCTGGAGGCCGTTCTCCAGCCTCAATTTCACCTAAAGTTGACGGAATTGAAGGCATTCGTTCGACCGGAACTATGGGCACTGACCCGTGGGGTCAGCCTTACCATTACCGCGTGCTTCCAAACGCGGAGAAGAACTCGAACATCCGCATTGTTGTGTGGTCATCAGGGCCCAACAGCAAAGTCGAAAGCAAAGATTTGGAAAATGAAGAATCCAAGATTTCAGGACAGCCCAACTTTAGTGGAGACGATGTAGGTGTGGTCTTGAGTATGTCTCAAAACTAGATTTCCTGGCCCTGTCCTTGGGTCAAGTTATTGCGGCCTCTCGTCAAGGTTTTCTCACAGAGCACCGAACAGCCTAGTGACCAAGGAGATCCAATGCTTCTTCAAACTAGGACCGGAATTTTCGCAGTACTTCTTCTATCTCTGACTGCATGCGCGACATCCACGTCACACGATTCTGACAAGGCGCCTTACTACGAGGCTTCTTTCAACGATCACAACCGTGCTCCTGCTTCTTTGACTCCTCCACCAATTTCATCGAAAGACGGCCAGGCAACTCTTGATCCTCTTTATCTGCGCACTCAAGCAGACTACTACTTCGCCATGGGTGAGGCTTATGCTCTGGAAGGTAATCCGAACAAGGCGATCGAATCTTTTAAGCTGACTTTGGTGTATGACCAAAATTCTCCAACGGTGAACATGCGTTTGGCGACGGAGTATTTGAAATTGGGAATGATCTCTGAGTCATTATCCCAAGCTGAAGAGGCAACCAAGAAAGATCCAAAGAATATCGACGCTCATTTGCTATTGGGTGGATTGTATTCTTCTATGAAGGCTTATCCAAAAGCAATGGATCAATACCAGGTTGTGATGAAGCTTTCTCCGACGAATACTGAAGCTCCTCTTTACATTGGTGCTTTGTATTCGGAGCAAAAGCAGTCTGACAAAGCTGTGAAATACTTTGAGTCTTTGTTGAAAAATCCTGAATACACGACGCCATACCTGGTGCACTACTACATCGGTCGTGTACGTATGGAGCAACCGGAAGCAAAATACCAAAAGGCAGCAGAAGCATCTTTTAAAACTGCATTGAAATTGAAACCTGATTTTGCTGACGGTGTTTTGACTTTGGGTGCATTCTACTCAAAACAAAAACAAGAAGAAAAAGCATTGTCTTTGTACCGCGCTTACCAAAAAGAACAATCTCCGTCTCCAAAAATCGCTGATGTATTGGCGCAAACATACATTGAACAAGGCAAGTACGACTTGGCTTATGATCAATTGGAAGTGTTGGAAGCAAACTCTGACGAGCCGTTAAACATCAAAATGAAGATGGCGTTGATCCTGATTGAACAAAAACGTTACGACGTGGCTGTAGAAAAATTGGAGCAGATTCTTAAAGATGCACCAGATTCTGATAAGATCCGTTTTTATTTGGCAGCAGTTTACGAAGAAACACGCCAATCTGAAAAAGCGATTCGCGAATTTAAAAAGATCCCGACTTCGTCTACCTATTATGGTGAGTCGACTGTTCACGCAGCGTACTTGCTTAAAGGTGTAGGTCGTTTGGATGAAGCGATTGAACTTGTATCCAAAGGTTTGAAAGAGCGTGCGGATCAACCACAAGTGTATGCAATGTATGCTTCCTTGTTGGATGAAAAGAACGATTTCAAAGGTGCTGCGAAAGTTTTGGAGCAAGGCCTCGAAAAATTCCCAGAGAACGCTCAATTAAGATTCTATTTCGGTACAATCAACGACCGTATGGGTAACAAAGATATCGTCGTGTCTGAAATGAAGAAAGTTTTGGAATTGGATCCAAACCACGTGCAAGGCATGAACTATCTTGCTTTCACTTGGGCGGAGATGAACCAGAATCTTGAGGACGCTGAAAAGCTGGCGCGTCGTGCGATGGAGCTTGAGCCGCAAGATGGTTATGTTTTGGATACTCTGGGTTGGATTTTGTACAAGCAAAACAAAACGGTTGAATCAATCAAGTTCCTGGAAGCTGCTCATAAGTATCAAGGTACAGTGAGTGTGATCGCAGAACACTTGGGTGATGCTTACTATAAGCAGTCCATGGTTGATAAAGCTAAAAAAATGTATCGTAAAGCAGCGGACCTAGAAACTGACAAACGCAAAGTTCAGGAAATCCGCGCTAAGATCACAGCGATTGAAAAACAAGAAATGGGTTCTCCAAGATTGCCAGCTTCTGTTGAAACGCCTGTTGCAGCAGATCACACGGCAAAATAATTCCTTGGTCGGAAAATTTGGAAACCCGCTATCTAAGCCCACTTTATGGTGGGCTTTTTTTATTTCTTTTCGAAAGCGTTTTTGTTCTTCATCTCTATATATAGATAGAAACAGGTAAAAAACATAAAAGGCAGCGCCAAGATCAAACCCAAGCCACGAAGGTAAGTTGCAATAACCAAAGCGACACTGATTGCTACCGTCGCTCCCAGAAAAGGACCCAGGTTTTTAATCGCAGCGATTACAGTACGGTCCATGGCTTTAGCGATACCCATGTGAGTTTCAAGTTGCAGATTTAATCCATGAGATAAGACGAAATAGAAGAACACGCCCATCGCCATCAAACCAAATCCCGCGGGCAAAGATTGGATCAGGGGTTGAGGACTGTGGATTACTCCAAAAGCTGAACCCATTAGAATTCCCGTTGGCATCAGGATCACCGCTGTGATCAGCCATGACACCCAATCTTTTTGCAGATGCGTGAAATCTCTTTCCCAACGACCTTTTTGCAAACGTAAATTTGCAAGTTCCTGAAAAATCAAAAGGCCCACAGCAATCAACAAGGCACCGATCGTGGGAACAATCTGTGAAAAGAAAGTAAAGAGTGTAGCAAGGACTCCTAAGAGAAGACTGTCCTTCCAATTTTTGCGAAACATGATCAATGCTTGTTTAACTGAATGCATTTCAATATGCTAAGGGAATGAAAATTCTTTGGCGACAATTAATATCATTGATGCAGGGTCTTTTTCTTCTTGGCGGCGCACTTCTTGTGAATGCCTGCGCAACCAAACCCGTGGTTGAAGGACCTCTTCAACAGGCCGAGTGGGAAACCAAAGCTTTGATTCGCGACATGAAGGAAAATAAATCCAACTCCGTATCCATTGATATGATGGCAGTAAAGAATCAAAGAGTGCGATTGGATATAACCGCGCTGATGGGTTTTCAGGTCGCATCTTTGGTTATGTCTCCCAAAGAAATCGCTTATGCCATCTATCCCAGAAAAGAATTTTATTATGGAAAGAACTCTGAAAAATCGGTTGAGCGTATAATCGGTTTGAGTTTGCACCCAATGAATCTGGCTAATATCGCGTTTGATGAACCCGTGCGCGGCCCAGGATGGACATGCGAGCAGGACAGTTCCCATATTTTGTCGAAGTGTGAAAATAAGCAACGTTCTATTCGAGTTGAATGGAAGGATCGCACAGAAGGTAAAAAGAAAGTTGTAATTACGGCACCGCAATTCGAAATGCAGTGGCTCTTCAAAGCTCCCCAGACTGAGGTCCAGTTCAAACCTGAGACATTCACACTGAAACAACCTGATGGTTTCAAGGCAATACAAATAAATTAAAAAACTCGTTAACCGTCTAGGTTTGAGGCATAATCTAAGTAGGTAGGTGTGTCACAAATCACCGGGGAGAGTATTATGTCCTCTAAGATTGACCTTCACTCGCTGATCAGCAACTGGCAGAACTCCAGCGTCAATGCTAAAGAACATTGGAGCGGTACTTTCTCTGAGTACTTAGATCTGGTTAAAGCCAATCCGAAAATCACTAGGAATGCCTATCAACGCATGTATGACATGATCGTTGAAGAGGGCACAGAGACGTATCTCGATTTCAAAAAGGAAGTCGTACGATACAAATTCTTTAGTGATCAATTCAACAACGGCAAAGATGCAGTATTCGGACTGGATGTGCAGTTGATGAAACTCGTAAACATTCTAAAATCTGCTTCTTTGGGCTACGGCACAGAGAAACGTGTCATCTTGTTGCACGGTCCGGTGGGAAGTGCGAAATCCACCATCTGCCGCATGCTTAAAAAAGGTTTGGAGAGATACTCTCACCAACCGCAAGGTGCTTTATACACATTTGAATGGATTGATGAAAAGAATGAGCTGAAAGGTTTGTTGGGTAAGGAAGTCAAAGTATTCCCTTCGCCAATGAATGAAGAGCCCTTGCTTTTAATTCCAGAAGAAATGCGTGGTGCTTTGTATGATCAAATCAACAAAGGCCAAGAAGGAAGTTACCGTGTTCACGTTGATGGGGAGCTTAGTCCACCATCACGTTTTATCTTTAAGCATTTGATGGAGCACTATGAAGGCGATTTGATGAGCGTGCTAAAACACGTTCGTGTAAAGCGTCTGTTTATTTCCGAAGCCGATCGTATCGGTATCGGTACTTTCCAACCGAAGGACGAAAAGAATCAGGACTCAACAGAGCTTACTGGCGATATCAATTACCGTAAGATCGCAGAGTACGGTTCTGATTCGGATCCTCGCGCCTTTAACTTTGACGGAGAGTTCAACGTTGCCAATCGCGGGATGATTGAATTCGTCGAGGTTCTGAAACTTGACGTCGCTTTCTTGTATGACCTGTTGGGGGCATCACAAGAGCACAGAGTTAAACCTAAAAAGTTCGCGCAAACGCATATCGATGAAGTGATCATTGGACACACGAATGAGCCTGAGTATCGTCGCCTGCAAGACAACGAATTCATGGAAGCCCTTCGTGACCGTACGGTGAAAATCGATATTCCGTATATCACGCGCTGGAAAGATGAAATCAATATCTATAAGCGTGATTTCAACTCGCAAAAAGTGCGTGGCATTTCCATTGCTCCGCACACGGTCGAGATGGCGGCGATGTGGGCGATTCTTACGCGTTTGGAAAAACCTAAGAAAGCAAACCTCACTCGTTTGCAAAAATTGAAACTCTATAATGGTAAAACGCTTCCGAATTACACTGAAGACAACGTGCGTGAGCTTCGTAAAGAAACTCAGCGTGAGGGACTGGAAGGTATCTCGGCTCGTTATATCCAGGATAAACTTTCTAATGCGCTGGTAAATGCCCAGCAATCCAATAAAGGCTCCGTGAATCCGTTCATGGTCTTTAAGGAATTGGAATCGGGTCTTAAGAGTCACTCGCTTCTTTCTAACGAAGAACTGAAAGCTGAATATAAAGAGCTTTTGGGTGTCGTAATGCAAGAATACGAAGAGATCATCAAGGCCGAAGTACAACGTGCGATCAGTGCTGATGAAAGTGCGATGGCTAGACTGTGCTCGAACTATATCGATAACGTGAAAGCTTATACTCAGAAGGAGCGCGTTCGTAATCAGTTTACTGGTAACGACGAGGAACCGGATGAGCGTTTAATGAGATCGATCGAAGATAAGATCGAAATTCCAGAATCCCGCAAAGATGATTTCCGCCGTGAGATCATGAATTACATCGGGGCTTTGGCTCTTGAAGGCAAGAAATTTAACTTCAAGATGAACGAACGCTTGCACAAAGCGATTGAGCTCAAACTTTTTGAAGATCAAAAAGACAGTATCAAGCTTACAACTCTTGTCAGCAATGCTGTTGATAAGGATACGCAAGAGAAGATTGATATCGTTAAAACCCGTCTTATTAAAGACTTCGGATACGATGAAATCTCTGCGACGGATGTTTTACATTACGTTGCAAGTATCTTCGCCCGAGGCGATGTAAAGAGTAGATAATGGGCATAAGGGAAGATCAAAGCCGATTTAAAGACATCGTAAAGGGGAAGGTGAAAGAAGACCTTCGCAAATACGTGTCGCAAGGTGAAATGATCGGGAAGCGGGAAGACGAATTCGTCAAAATCCCGCTTCCGCGTATCGATATTCCCAATTTCCGTTATGGTCCCAAGCAATCCGGCGGTGTGGGTCAAGGTGAAGGCCAACCAGGTCAGGATGTCGGTGATCCAGGCGAAGGCGGGCAAGGCCAAGCCGGTGAAGCTCCAGGCGAACACATGGTTGAAGTGGAACTCTCCATGGAAGAGCTTGCAGATATTCTGGGCGAAAAGCTGCAACTGCCACGCATTGAACCCAAAGGTCACAAGAATATTGATTCCTTAAAAACGAAGTTCACAGGTATTGCTCCAGTGGGACCCGAGGGGCTTCGCCATTTTAAATCCTCTTACAAAAGCGCACTCAAGCGAATGGTAGGTTCTGGAACTTATAATCCGGAAGAGCCTTTGGTGCTGCCGATTCGCCGAGACATGAAGTACAAGTCTTTTAAAAAGGTGAATCAACCGCAAACTCAAGCCGTCATCATTTATATGATGGACGTTTCGGGTTCGATGGGTGAGGAGCAAAAAGAAATCGTCAGACTTGAAAGCTTCTGGATCAATACGTGGCTTAAGAAGCACTACAAGGGTCTTGAGACTCGTTTTATTATTCACGATGCTGCTGCCAAAGAAGTTGATGAAGATACGTTCTTCAAGACAAGTGAATCCGGTGGTACGCTGATCAGTTCTGCCTACAAACTCTGCCAGGAAATTATCCAGGCGGATTATCCAAGTAATGAATGGAATATTTATCCTTTTCACTTTAGTGACGGAGATAACTGGAGTGGTGAGGACACGCGTCTTTGTGTGAAGATGCTGCAGGAGTTCTTCCTGCCTAACTGTAACGTCTTTGGATATGGCCAAGTCGAGAGTAAATACGGCAGTGGTCAGTTCTTAAAAGATTTGCAAAAGGAATTCGGCGAGGACGAACGAATCACTCTCAGCCAAATTGAAAGCAGAGACAAGATTCTGGATTCCATCAAAGACTTCCTCGGTAAAGGCCGCTAAGAAGTACCGTGTGAAGCGAAAGGTGCCAAGCACCTTTTTAACCGCGGGGTTCTTGGCATTGGTCTTAGCAAGAAGGGCATAGGAGCCCTTTAGAGAGTGAAGGAACTACCATGGCAAATTTAACTCCCGAATTAGAAGCAGAACGAAAGCGTATTTGCCAGATCGCTAAGGATGCAGGGCTGGACTGCTTTGAAACTGTATTCGAATTGATTACATACGATCAGATTTCCCAGTTCGCAGCCTATGGTGGCTTTCCGGTGAGATATCCTCACTGGAAATTCGGCATGGAGTACGAACATCTTTCTAAAAGCTATGAATATGGTCTTTCCAAGATCTATGAAATGGTGATCAATACTGATCCTTGTTACGCGTACCTGATGGAAGGTAACGCGATGATGGATCAAAAGCTTGTGATGGCTCACGTCTATGGTCACTGTGATTTTTTTAAGAACAACGTATGGTTTGGAAAAACAAATCGCAAAATGATGGATCAAATGGCGAATCATGCGACAAGAATTCGCCGGTATATGGATCGCTATGGACAAGACACGGTCGAGAATTTTATCGATGTGTGTTTAAGTCTGGAAAACTTGATTGATCGCTACAGCCCTTATGTGGAAAAATCTGTGGTCAACTCGGAAACACCTCCTCCGCAGGAAAAAAATTATCTCTTAAAAGTCGAACGCGATTACATGCGCGACTATATCAATCCACCGTCTTTCGTTGAGGAACAGAAACGCAGAGCTGAAGAGGAAGCCGCAGCGCAAGCGCAGCGTTTCCCTCGTGAACCTGAAAAGGACGTTTTGAAATTCTTTATTCACCATGCACCGTTGGCTGACTGGCAGGTGGACGTCCTGACAATCATTCGTGATGAGGCTTATTATTTCTCGCCACAAGGTATGACGAAAACTATGAATGAGGGTTGGGCCTCGTACTGGCATTCCAAATTGATGACGACGAAAATTTTGAATGATTCAGAGATCATTGATTTCGCGGATCACCATGCGGGAACGATGGCCATGGCTCCAAATGGTTATAATCCATACAAAGTGGGCATTGAGTTGTTCCGCGATATTGAAGAGCGTTGGAACAAAGGACAATTCGGTCGTGAATTCGAAGAGTGTGATGACGTGAGAGAGCGTAAGCACTGGGATAAAAAATTGAATTTGGGCCGTGAGAAAATTTTTGAAGTTCGCAAGGTGTGTAACGACGTCACATTTATTGATCAGTTTTTGACAGAAGACTTTTGCGTTCGCAATAAGCTCTTCGTTTATAAATTCAATAAAAAGACACAAAAGTTCGAAGTCGACACCAGCAACTTTAAGGCGATCAAGTCGCAGCTATTGTTTCATATGACCAATTTTGGTCAACCGATCATCCGTATTGAAGATGCAAACTTCGAAAACCGAGGTGAGCTGTTGCTAAATCACCTTCACGAAGGCATCGACATGCAGCCTGATTTTATGAGCGAGACTTTGAAGAATGTGTATAAGCTTTGGAAACGCCCCGTAAATATCGCAACGATCATGGACGAGGCTCCGCAACTTTTTAGATTTGACGGAAAGGAGTACACGCAGCATAAACTGAGCGAAGAGGGTCCGACACCGAACCCTGCAACCGAAGAAAGCTCTGGTTCTTAATGAAGAATACTCGTTTAGTTTATAGTACCGATCCCAAGGACAACGTTATTTGTCCTCACTGCAAAGAACTAAAGAGCGAATGCAAATGTCGCCCTGAGGATAGCGCCGATCAAAAGTTCACTGTGATCTTTCGCTTAGAAAAGAATGGCCGCGGAGGAAAGACAGTCACTGTTCTGGACGGTTTGCCAAGAAACGAAGATTACCTGAAAACACTTGCGAAAGAATTAAAAGCAAAGTGTGGTGTAGGTGGATCACATTCAATTGGTGAAAAATTCGGATTAGTTGAAATCCAAGGCGATAAGCGAGACGCGATCAAAAAAATTTTACAGGTCAAAGGCATACCATTTAAGGGTATGTAATTCTAGACTTAAGGTAACTTGTATTTTTGTTCGATAAAGATATCCTGTTTATATGCAGATGTACGGAAATAACTTGAACGTAGGGGTAAATTTGGCTGCGAAGAAAATCGTCATCGTTGATGACTATGAAGAAAGCTGCAAGCTTTTAGCGGAGATCTTAAGCTCCACTTACGATTGCAAGTATACTTCAGACAGTACTGCGGCGATGCAACTCATCAACGAGCAAAAGCCTGATCTGATTCTGCTGGACTATAAAATGCCGGGCAAATTGGGCGTCGATGTTTGCCGTGAAGTTCGCGAACAATCTGAAATCAAAAACACACCAATCATTTTCGTTTCCGGTGCGGCAACGATTGATGAACGTATTAAAGCGTTCGAAACGGGTGCTAACGATTTTATTTCCAAACCTTTCCACGTGAAAGAGCTTATCCTTAGAATCAAAGCGCGTTTGGCAGAAAAAGAGCCAGAGGTTACTGCTGAATTGACGGCGGGAAACTTGCGCATGAACTTATTGGCTCGCCAAATCTTTATCGATAATGAAGAGATCAGCGTGACGCCAAAACAGTTTGATATCTTGAAGCTTTTGGTAGCTGATAAAAACAACCTAGTGACTCGCGAGAAATGTTTAAGCGAGATCTGGGGTGACTCCGATGTGACTTCACGTAACGTGGATTCACAAATCAACTATCTAAAACGCAAAATCGCCACATTCAATGGCCGCATCGTCGCGGTTCCATCTTTGGGTTACCGTTTAGAGGCTTAAATCAAACTGACAAGTTTAAACGAAAAAGGCGGAATTACTCCGCCTTTTTTATTATTCACACACTCGCTCTTCATGTGACGACATCTTTAAGCAAACCAGCCCTCGGTTTCCGGCTTTTCCATCGATACCATCAATCATATCACGGTCACATGGCGGAAAGACTGTGTCTGCCAAAGTTCCATCCCGGACAAAACCGCGTAAACCACGCGGTCCGAGTGCGCCCCCGCTATTGTCCCAGTTTAATGTAAAGCCGGAGTTTGATTCAATAGTCAGCTCCAGATTTCCAGCATTGCCACCGTTGCCGCCATTGGTGCCCGCGCACCCAGGGTGTCTTCCAGGAATAGTAAGAACCCCGTGCTTACCGCGGCCTCCGTTTTCACCACGAAGAAAGACATTAAGAGTTCCAGTCGCATTCTTTGCTTCAATTTGTACGGCACCCCCCGAGAGACCCTTGGCTTCAAACTTTGCTTGTGCATTGGGAGCAAAATTTTGAATCGTTCCACCTTCTGCAATTAGCTCATCCACTTGGATAATTAAAGAATGTTCGCCTGTTGTTATGAGCGCGTTCTTTTTAATCGTTAAACGATGCGCTTTAATAGTTTCATGTTTTTCTAGAACACGGGCTTCATTCCAAACCAGATTATCGGCAGCTCCGAATATCTGAACAGGCGTTGTCGTTTCATTCTTATCTTTAACTTCCACAGCGCAAGCGGCAGTAAGAAAGATCATAGGTATCGTCATTAGTATTTTCATAGATTCTCCTTCGCGGGGGAGCTGTGCTGCAAAGGAGTTCGCAAAAGCAAGTGGGTGTTTTAGTCAGAGTCACTGACGTAATCCGGATAGTTTAGGACGACTCCTGTAAATAGATTTTCATTTGGAGAGGTCACTAATTGAATAACGAGAGTCTTGATAGGACGTGTTCCATTGACCAGTGAAAATCAATAAATGAACAATTTACTCATGCCACAAACACCGACAGTACCTAAATGGTTAAGATTGTATGTCCGAATTGCAGCGATCATGTACGTGCCGCTGATTCTTTTGTGCGTGCATCTTCAAAAGGAAACTCTTCCCGATCTCGAAGAACCGTTTGGTATATTAATTGGCATAGGCATTCCGGCTCTGCTTTGTATCGTTCCTTATCTATTTGTCTCGTTATTAAAATGTCCTAGCTGCACAAAGCACTTTTTCAATTCAAACCCCTTGGCCCCAGGCTTCGGCAGCGACATCGCCTGCAACCACTGCAAGTTCAAAGCTGCAGGATAAATTCACATTTATTCAAATGCCATAGGCGACTCCGTAATTAATATTTAGGTTATAGAGGTCAGTAAGAATCATCGAGGGGCTAGTTTGTGGTGTGAAATAATTGACCTTACCACTCTTCGCACGAAACCATTTGCTACTAAGCAAAAATAAGTTTGGTTGCGGGGTGCAAATGTTGAGATTGTTTTTTGGTGTGTTTCTGTTGTGTTCATTTTCAAGTGCAGAAGCAAGGAATTCTAGAGCCTTAGAAATCAGGCCCGTTGTATTTGAAACCCAAAAAAGGTTCTCTCATGAAGGCCCCATATCTATTAATCCCGGATTCGAGCGTGCTAGCGATCGAAACGAAGGGCTTGGTAATGTAGCGATTGGCGCGACGGGAACTTTGTCAACCGCATGGACAATTACTGGCTCATCCGCCACGGCTAAAATGAAATTTGGTGCAACCACTTTGTCTGGCAGCGCTGGTTATAAAATCACTAAAGATGGTTGTAAAGGCGTAACTGTGGTAGCTGGGCAATCTTGCCCAATTGAAGTTACCTATAACTTCTCTTCTTCTGGTATGCAGAATACCGTTTTAAACACCCCATGGACAGTTGAAGATACGGTAACCAATCCCCCAACAACTTATTTGGGCACTGGAACGAAATCATATTCTGCGTATGTTGTACCAGCAGCTCCGGAATACGAAGAAAATCCAGCTGTGCAGAACTGCCAAGGCGAATCTCCAGGGTCGATTGTTCGTATAGATAGTCAATCTCTGGGAGAGGAGATAGCGATTGTGGGAACGGGACTTTTTTTGGCATATACTTCAGAGAATGCTAAAGAGTTTGTCACGGCTGCACCAAAAGCAAATCGAATAGCAAATTTTAATCCCGAGGGGATGTCAATTTCTGTTCTTCATTAATATGATCGCGTGAAACTGCGAATATTTGAAGGAACTGGCACATCTCGTTTCGCGAAGTATATAAATCTTGATGGCCAGCGAGTCGTTGCCAGTACGAATGCTGCGGAGTTATATTATTTCGATTCGAATGGTCGCCATATGTCCACAAGAAATGCACTTACTGGTGCAATTTTAAGAACGTTTAATTATTCTAACAATAAACTTACTTCAATTGTTGATGCTTATGGAAATACAACAAAGTTTAATAGAAGTTCGACTGGTGTTCTTACTTCCATTACTTCACCATTCATTCAAATCACTAATATCACGACGACTTCTGCAGGCCTGATCTCTTCGGTTAAAAATCCTATGGGGCAGACCTACGCATTGGCATACAAAAACGGGACAGAGCTTCTCGAGAAATTCACGAAACCGGGTGGTCAATATTCTACATTTAGTTATGACGTTAATGGCAAACTGACCAAAGATGCTGCTAATTCGGGAAATCGTTGGGATTTGCTTTTAACGTTACTGTCAGATCAGAGAACCATTGATAAAAGCTCCGCCCTTGTTAGAAAAGAGACTTACTACTTCTGGGCCGAGAAAGGCGACTCTCATCGTTATGTAGACCATCCTTCAGGTGCTTGGTCAGATAATATCGAAAAGTACAACTTAGGAGGAAATTCCTATTCTGAGGAGGGATACACTGAAGGCACTCACTCTACTCCAGATGAAAGATTGAATACTTTATCTGATAGAGTTTTTTCATCTTCCACCGTCGCACTCGACGAGGAGACGGGAGCCATAGAGCAGAAGGATACATTTTTAAATCGTTCAGTTACCTATTCCGGCAGTCTTTTTGATTTTGGTACTATTACGGATACCATTACCGTTAATAGTCGTTCTGTATCGAGCGAAACTTTCACTGCGAACACGAAGACATTTTTCAATAAATCATATAGTGGCGTTACAAAGACTAAAGTCATTGATCAATTCGGCAAGGTTCTATCTGAAAAATCTGGGAACGATGTACCTTGGACATATGTGTACGATGCACTTGGGAGATTGAGCCAGAAATATCAGGGTGCATTCAATAAAAGATCGTATTCTTATTCTTATTTAGATGGAAATTTAAATAGCGAGACTAATGCCCTAAATGAAGTCACGTCTTATACATATGATTTAGCCGGGCGATTGACCCAAATCAAACTTCCTGATGGTCGCCTGATTGGCATGAGCTATGATGCCAACGGAAATAGAACAGGGATTACTCCTCCCTCAAAGCCCCAGCATAAATTCACATTCAATTCAATGGAGTTGATGAGCTCTTATCAGCCACCAGCTTTAACTGGTGTTACGGTTAAAGACACCACCTATTCTTACAACCAGGACAAGCAGCTTACGCAAATAACTCGTCCGGATACAGCAACAGTAAAGTATATATACGGCACAAACACCGGACGATTGGAGCAAGTTCATCTGGCACGAGGTAGTGACAAATACTCTTACCGGGAATGGTCAGACCGCATTTCGCAAATCGATTCAGCCGATGGCATTAGGTCAGTGTATAAGTACTTTGGAAAAAGTCTTAAATTGGAAGAGCAGCGTTTGGTCCCAAGCAACGCTTTGCTCGCGTCTGTGCAATATCTTTATGACAATGAATTCAGAGTTTCAGCTCGCGTAGTGAAGGGTAATGGATATACATCGACTGTAGGCATTACTTATAATGGTGACAGCGTACCAGTTAAGATTGGTAGCATGGCTCTAGCGTACAGCTATCCTTCTGGCAGACTGGCAACAACTTACTTAGATCGTATTACCGACTCAAGAACATACGACTCGCTGGGAAATCTAACAACGTACACAGCTATCTATACACCCGCTACCGGTACAGCAACTACTTTATATACATATACATTAACCAGAGACGCTGCTAGCAGGATTGTAGGGAAAACTGAAACCATTGGTGGAGTGACTACTATCTACGCTTATAAATTCGATGCTGGTAGGCGATTAATTTCGGTAACCAAAAATGGATCCACAAACAGTACGTTCAGCTATGATTCGAATGGTAATAAAACTGGTGGATCAATGGACGGAATAGCATTCACAGCGGTATATGACAATCAGGACCGCTTATCCACATGGAATTCGTCAACCTATTCATACAATGCAAACGGCGAAAACACCGGTATCCAAAACGGTACAGCCACGAGCGGGTTTTCATATGATGCCTATGGTAGACTTTTGGCATCTGTTCTCCCATCTAGTAATTACAAGTATCAGTATGATGGAAAAGGACGACAGGTCAGAGTTTATTCGGGCGCCACTGGTGCAACAGTTATGCGCAGAATTTACGAAAATGATTTAAGAATTGCAGCGGAATTCAACGATACGGGTGCAATAACAAAAGAGTATGTTTATGGAACCAGTATAAATTCTCCCGATTACGCTATTATATCCGGCGTAAGATATAGATTCATAAAAGATCACTTGGGATCACCACGCCTGATCGTTAAATCCTCTGATGGCACTATAGCACAACGAATCGATTATTCGGTATTTGGTCAAGTTACGAATAACACCAAGCCGGGATTCCAAGCTTACGGGTTTGGTGGTGGTCTCCTTATTAGTTCGGTTGGTCTAACTAAATTCGGTGCTAGATGGTATGACAGTGCAGTTGGACGATGGACTTCAAAAGATCCGCTGAGATTTGATGGAGGAGATGTTAATTTATATGGATATGTTTTGAATGATCCGATAAATATAACGGATCCTACGGGTAAAGTTCTTCCTGTTCCGGTTTTGTGGGCTGGAGGCGCTGCAATTGCTGGAGGTGTTGCGGGCTATATTGGCACTCGAGCGGGAGGTGGTACAGTGGGTGAGGCTGCTTCTGCTGCTGTTACTGGAGCTATTGCAGGAGGAGTCGCAGGTGTATTGGCTGCTCCAGCCGCAATGGGTGCTGCTGCTACAGTCGTAGGTACTGCAGCCGGGATTGCTGCGGATTTAATTATTAATGTTGCTAATGCGGCCTCAAACATTGACGTTGGAGATTTGAATAATGGAATTTCCGCGATTACGGGTGCGAATAAATCTTGTCCGCCAAGGAATTAATCATGAGCCAATATGATGATAAAACAAAGTGGATGATCCTAATAACTCTGTTCATCACATCTCCTATTTTAGCTGTTGTGGATTGTTTTATCATTTATAGTTTTTTAGTTGGAGAAATTAAAGTAGGAGAACAGCCGATCAAAGCAAAAATGGGATTTATATTTCTCCTGGTGATAGGTCCTGGTATTGTTTATTCTTTTTATAAGATTGCCAAGGAAAACTCTTGGCTTGGTAAATAAGAAGAAGGCGGAAGTGATTCCGCCTTTTTTATTACTTAACTAGGTTCTTAGCCAGAGTTTATTCGGGCGTCACCGGTGCAATAGTTATGCGGAGAATTTATGAAAAATGATTTAAGAATTGCAGCGGAATTCAACGATGCCGGTGTCATTTCGAAAGAGTATGTTTATGGAACGAGTATTAACTCCCCAGACTACGTCAATATCTCGGGAGTTAGGTATCGCTTTATTAAAGATCATTTGGGTTCTCCTCGCCTCATTGTTAAGTCAACGGATGGAACAATCGCGCAGCGAATGGACTATAGTATCTTAGGCCAAGTTACTAACAACACAAAACCTGGTTTCCAAGCATATGGATTCGCAGGTGGCTTGCTAATTACTTCCGTTGGATTAACCAAATTCGGAGCGAGGTGGTATGATCCAAATACAGGCAGATGGACCAGTAAGGATCCAATTGGATTTGACGGTGGGGATATGAATTTATATGGTTACGTACTGCAGGATCCAATAAACTTAGTGGATCCAAAAGGTGAATCATATTCTGGCTTTGCTGCTGATGCTGCCTTGATTGTGATTGATGCAATAGTTAACGGCGATAGTGGAAAAGGAAGATCGACGGAGCAGTTGTTGAGGGAAGCCTATACTCGTGAAATAATTTTCGACACAGGTGATCTTGATCCATCACCTGGTGCCAAGCAATGCCCAATTCCGAAGGAAAAAGAAACTAGCGGACGCCTAGTTCCCTTTAGGCCAAAAAAAGGCATTCCGGATCATACTTGGAGGCCCCTTGGAGCTTAGAAGAAAAAAATTCATCGTTTCGGTCATTATTGCTATTATTGTATTCGGAATAGTCATTTTTTTATGCAGAGATAAAATCGCCGAAATGGTTAACGATCGCGTGACGCCGTTGCAAGCTAGATAGTTGAACGGAAAAGGCGGAAGTGATTCCGCCTTTTTTATTACTTAACTAGGTTCTTAGCTTCCTTTTGGGCTTCGATAACTGCTTTATGGAACTTTTCGAAGGCTTCGGCGTTTACTTTGTAAATCGCCAGGGAGTGTTGGAATAAGTGAGTGTTGATTTCAGGATGCTCGTCGATGTTTTTCTTAACTCGTTTCAACAAATCTGCGTCTTGAGTTAACTTTTTCGAGAAGTTTTCCATGAAAGCTTCGTCCTGAAATTTTTCGTAGCTGGTGAAGCCGTGATCTTTAAGCTGAAGGTCTTCGATGATTCCGTCGCGGCCCTCTTTGATCTGCTTATCGATTTCAGCGATGTACTCGGGGAAAAGATAAGTTTTTGCAGAGTTCACAGCATTCAAAAGCTTCATCGTGATCTCAGCGCTTTTTTCAAGGCTCACTTGGCGAGGATTGCCTTCTTTATCCAGTAGCAACAGGTTGTTGAAAATATCTTCTGGAGATTCCGCATGTGCTGGGGGAGCTTCGCTTAAAGTTTTCATAACTTCCGCTGATGAAATTAAAACTTCATAGCGTAAGCTGTTTTGCAAAGCCTCTTTTGTGTCGAAAGTTAGAACCTGTTCCTGCAATGCCTTCAGACGCATTTTATCGTCTTTTTTTAGTTTGCGGTGGTTCAATGCTTTCAGAGTTTCCAAAGATTGCTCCAGCCACTGGGTACCCATCATATTCAGCAGGATAGGTCCTTTACATTGAGCCACCATCAACGAGACGCGCGCCAGGGCTTGCGCATCCTTCATGTTGCGGGTGTTGCGAACTTGCTTGTTGGTGACTTGAAAAACTTCATTCGCGTCGTTCCAGTTAGCAACGGTCAGCCCACTTGCGGAGTAAGCGTTGCAACCTTGAATCGACAAATCAGAGAGCTTTAAAAAGTTTTTCGCCGTCTGTGCATTGCTGGAGGATTTTTTCATCACCGCCAGTTGTGAGAAAAACTGACGACTGCCTTGAGAAGGAATGATGATTTTATCCTGCTCGGGCAGCATTGAATTTAATTTGCCAGCAATTTCTATTAACGATTTGCTGGTTTGCGGAGCCGTCAGATCTTTCTTTTGTGGGGAAAGAGTGATGGCTGTCGTCGCCTCCGGAGTTGGTGAGGCCACAGGAGTTGGGCTTTCAGTTGGGAAAGCTGCTAGTGCCAGAGAAATAAGTAGATGAAGCATAACCCTCCTAGAGTTTCATTTTTCGAGCGGTCTTAGTGAGCTTTTGCACGGCCCACAGGATATCTTTATCGTAGGCAAAGACGCGATCAACATTTTTTAGGTCAATCCACGCGACTCCACGATGATAGTCTGCATCTTGAACGGCGCGCACTTCGTGCCAAGGTTCATTCAGAGTGGCGAGATAAAATACCGTATCACATGGCTGATTTTTTCCATTCCAAGTGAAGTCATATTTTCTTCTGAACTCAGTCTCGGGAAATACTTTGATCTGATAATCAGTTTCTTCTTTGGCTTCACGTACAGCTGTGGTTGCAGCATTTTCGCCAGGATCAATCATCCCACCGGGTAAGAAGAAATATTTCTTTTGCGAAACCGGATCTTCTGCATGGAATCCCAAAATCTTATTTTTATAAACAACGACTGCTGAGGCGCGATGACGATAAACTTTTTCAGACTTCAGTTGTTTTTGTTCATCACGGCGGTTTTGGAAGAAGCCAGAAATCAACTCGGAACATTCTTTCTCAAGAACTCCCGTCGTAATCTTTACCTGATGATTTAATCGCGCGTCAGATAAAACTTCATACAAGCTTTCAACCGCTCCACCCTTGGAGTCCTTGGCGGCATAAACCACACGGCCCACGCGCGCTTGTTGAATCGCGCCAGCGCACATTACACAAGGTTCAAGTGTGACATACAGTGTGCAGTCTTCTAACCGCCACGACTGAAGTTTTTTAGCGGCTCTGTGCAAACACAAAAGTTCTGCATGGCCCAGAGGAGTATGAAGAGTTTCGCGAACGTTCGCGGCTTGGGAAAGAAGTTCTCCATTGGGAGAAACAAGAACGGCACCAATTGGAACTTCGCCGTTCTTTGCTGCTTTGTGCGCAAGGTTTAAAGCTTTACGCATCCATTTTTCATCTTGGTCGGAACTCTTCTGGGAACTCACCATAATTGGGGATATTTTAGATCACCCTCATAGAAAAGCTCAATCCAATTATTCTTTTTCGTGAATTGATCCCAACGCCACTCCCAGAAAAATATCGCCTTGCCTGTGCTGACACGATATTGCAGATCGTAATCGGCGTTAGCCATGAAATAAAAGGTTGTGCTTTCTGCAAAATCATCCCACGGATTCGTTGCTGCGTAAGTTGTGACGAAGTTCGTACGGTCGAATTGAAAATAGAAATCGAACATATCTGCGGGCTTCATGATATCTCGACCATCGCAACCGTAAAAACAAAGTTTCTTCCACAGTGGAAACATATTTTGCTGATTGGGTTCAAGTGGATTTTTCCAGCTGAAAGCACCCCATGAATCCACTGCAGGAATCATGTTTTTCATGTTCGCTTCATACTCTTCCGGAGTATTTGCAGGCGGGCAGCTCTTACCAGGAGCGCATGCGAATCTGTTCGCGCCATTCATAAAATCTAAGATGTGCGCGAACTCATGAGTGACCACGTATTGCAGCGTTTGCAAAGGTGATTTGCTTTTAATCCAAACCTGAGGTCCTTCTTTCCCAACCTCATAGCGTGGCAGTTGTGAGCCAAAGATTTTTTGTTCCTTCCACCCAAACACCGCGTCTGGATCGATATCTTTTTCGACAAGTTCACGACTCACAAACATAAATGCAGCACCTTCGTGACCCATACCTGCCATTGCCAAAGATTCCATTTTATCGACGATGAAAATGCGGGGAAGAGAGCAGAACATTTTCTTCAGTGGTTTTTGAAGGATGTCGTAAAGATATTCCAGATTTTCGATGGCCTTGTGATTGACCTTCCCGCAATTGGGATCTTGCGGGTCTTTTACACTGCATGTGATCTGGGCGATTCGCGTTTTACAATCGCCCTCTGCAACCGGGACGGAAAGCAGTTTGGGAGCCATTTTCAGAGCTGGTGGAGTGCCAATCACGAAATCTGGAGCCAGGTGAGTGGCCCAATCTGAAGTTTTAGACGGTTTCGAGGTCTGAGCGAAAGCTCCCGGAGTTACCAATAATGCTAATGATATCAGGCAGATAAGTTTCATGGGCAGAACGATAAACATAGTTGAAGGATGAATGCACCCAGGAAACTTTATAATTCATCGCGTTAAGACCTCGAGGGGTTGCCCCTCTGTTGCCACTTTGTTATACACTCTCATTCTTATTTCTCTCTTCGACCACATTGGAAGGTAGGTGATTGTCGTGGCAATGGTTAAAATCAAAGACGGTGAGTCTTTTGAATCAGCGTTCCGTAAATTCAAAAAATCTTGCGAAAAAGCAGGTATTCTTTCTGAAGTTAAAAAACGCGAACACTTCGAAAAACCTTCTGTAAGACTTAAAAAGAAATCTATCGCAGCTCGTAAGCGCGCTGTTAAGAAATCTCGTAAAGGTTGGGGCGAATAGTTCTTCATTGAATTATTAGTTTTAATCTCACAAGAGGCGACCCACAAAGTCGCCTTTTGTCATAATCACCATAGGGAGTTTTCATGGAAATCAGAGACAAAATCATGGCTGATGTTAAAGCCGCAATGATCGCAAAAGAATCACTTAAGCTGACAGCACTTCGTGGACTGCAAGCTGCGATCAAAAATCGTGAAATCGATATGCGCCCAGACCCAATCACTCCGGAAGAAGTGATGAACGTCGTTAAAAAACTAGTTAAGCAACGCAAAGAATCCATCGATCAATTTCAGCAAGCGGGCCGCCAGGATCTGGTAGACCAAGAATCTGCTGAATTGAAAGTGTTGGAAGTTTATTTGCCGACTCAAATGAGCCGCGAGCAAATCGAAGCTCTAGTAACAGAAGTTATCGCTGCAACTGGCGCTAAAACTGTGAAAGACATGGGCCCAGTGATGAAAGAAGTTATCGCTCGTGCTAATGGCGCTGCTGACAACAAAATTGTTAGCGAAGTAATTAAAGCCAAACTAGCCTAGCTCCCCGAGGTAACAGTTCCCTTTTAGGAATGCAGCGCAGCCCTTTGGGCGCACAGCATTCCTAAAAGGGAACTGTTACCTGATTGGACCTTGCCTAAAGCCTGCGGGGACTCATGTTCAGTGAGTTCCTGAAGGTAAAAACTGAACAAAACTTTGGAAGGTACATGCGTTTTTCCCAAGACTTTATTGAGAGAGTGTCCGAGGGTAATAACCTCGTCGATATTATCTCCCAATACACACAGCTAAAACAGAGTGGCAGTGGCCTGATGGGTCGTTGTCCATTTCCGGATCACGTTGAAAAAACGCCGTCCTTCTCTGTTTCAGAAGTAAAGCAAGTCTATCACTGCTTTGGTTGTCACAAGAGCGGTAACTTGTTTTCATTTCTGCGCGAATATCAGGGCATGAGTTTCCCTGAGGCTGTCGAGTACCTTGCAAACCGCGCCAGCATTCCGATTCCAGCTCCAGAAGCAAATGACCCGCAACGTGACCAAGCGGCGGATAAAAAGAAGTCGTTGTTAAAAGTAAATAAGCTCGCTGCTGATTATTTTTCAGAGCAACTTCGTCGCGTCTCTAACGATCATCCGGTTAAGAAATATATCGCCAGTCGTGGCCTTTCTCAGGAAGTGATCGACACTTTCGGTATCGGTTACGCGATTGCCGAATGGGATGGTTTAGAGCGCGTTTTGCAAAGCAAGCAAGTACCGATGGCTCTCGCTGAAGAAGCACGCCTGGTAAAAGCTCGTAACGGTAAACCAGGTTATTTCGATCTTTTCCGTGATCGCCTGATGTTCCCGATCTTCTCTGCGATGGGCGAGCCTATTGCGTTCGGTGGACGTTACTTAGAGAAAAAAGAGACCGAGCCCAAGTATCTGAACTCTCCCGAAACGCCAGTCTTCATTAAAGGGCGTGTGCTTTACGGATTGTCGCAGACAGCTCGCTATATTCGTTCTGAGGACCAAGCCCTTATTGTAGAGGGGTATATGGATCTGGTGTCCCTTTACCAAGCGGGCATCAGAAACTCTGTGGCGACTATGGGAACGGCTTTGACTCCAGAGCATGGCAAGATGCTAAAGCGTATGACCCGCAACGTGGTGGCACTTTTTGACGGTGACTCCGCAGGGATGGAGGCGGCCGAGCGCAGTCTTCCAATCCTCTTGGCGGCTGATTTGTATCCTAAGGGACTTACGTTACCAAATAACATGGACCCTGATGATTACGTTAAGAAGTACGGTGCAGAGGCCTTAAAGGTCGAATTAGATCGTGCGCCTGACTTGTTTGTCTTGATCTTGAATCGTTGGATGGAGGGTTACCGTGGCGACGCTCCTGAAAAGGTTAAGCTCGCTGATAAATTAAAGCCGATGTTTGAGATTATTCCGGATCAGCGTTTGCGCGATTTGTACTTGGCTGAGGCCGCACAAAAGATGGCAGTGACCCTGCCATGGCTCCGTCAGGCTGTGGGATTGCAAAGCAGTGGCCCTGTATATTCGCAAAACCGCAGTAATTTCTCTAGGACGGTGCAGCCAAATCAGAACGCTCAACAAGCTAACCCAGCAGTGGGTCCGCAGGCGTCTGACTCTGTAGAAGGTGGCAAAATCACCCTCAAAGGAGCCTCAAAAGCGGAAGCAATGCTATTAGGATTGGTACTCAAAAGTCGTGCCAGTTTTGAGCAATTTGTGAATGAAAATGTGCTGGCAAGTATCGCTCATCCCGGAGTGAAAAAGATCCTGGAAAAAGCGACTGATGTGTATAGACAAGACTTAAATAAGTTTGATAAATTGACCAGTCTCCTTGTCTCCTATGTAGATCAGCCCGAATTATTATTCTTAGAGGCACCAGCCAGTGAAGGTGACCCCGGGTTTGATGAAGAAGCGGAGGCGAAGCTTCTGCGCGATTGCTTTAAGCGCGTGCGCGACAATTTCTTGCGCGATCAAGCAAAGCAATTGGCTCTGGAATTAAAGTCCGAGCCAAGCTCTGAAAAGTTGGAACAGATTATGAAGGCACACAGAGATCGACTATCTCTGAATAAAGGATAAAGGCGGGTCATTGATGAAACAAAACCTACCAAACAAACAAGAGAAAGAACCCGTAAAGGTTCTTTCTTTGCAGGAACAGGAAGCTCTGGTTAAAGAAGAAATCCAGAAATTCCTGAAGCTTGCGAAGGAAAAGGGTGCGTTGACGATCGAAGAGATCAACGACCTTCTTCCACCTGAAATCATTGCCCCAGCTGCATTGGACCAGTTCATGCATGGCCTTGAAGGCGCGGGTGTAGTTATTTCAGACTTGTCTGAAACTTCGAAAGAAGAAGAGGGTGAAGGAAACTTCCTGGAAAGCCCTGATTCTGAGGACGAAGAAGTAGATGAAGAAGAAAAAGCAGAAAGCGAAGACGTTAAGGGTAACGACCCTGTTCGCTTGTATTTGCGTAAAATGGGTTCCGTATCTCTACTAACTCGTGAGGGTGAGGTTGAGATTGCTCGTCGTATTGAAAAAGGGGAGCGTGAAATCGTTCGTGCGATCCTTTTGTCACCTCTAGGTACTTACGAGATCATTCAACTTGGTAAGCGTCTTGATGAAGGCCGTATCAAAGTTAAATCGATCTTCCGTGGTCTTGAGGATGAAGAAACTCAGTACGATGAAAAGGAATACATCGATAAAATTCACGAATTGATCGGTAAAGTTACGGAATACCAAAAGGCAGCCGTAAAACAGTTCGAAGTTCTTCGTAGAGAAGAAACAAACACGCCGGCTCGTCAGGCAGCAATGAAAGAACTTGTTGCGATGAATGACACTTTGATGGCGGTGTTCGAATCTGTGAACTTTAACCGTAAAACGATCAATCGTGTTGTGATCAAGTTCAAAAACTTGGTGAACCGTATCGGTACTCTCCGTCGTCGTATCAAAGACGGTGTTGAGCGTACGTTCTCTAAAGACGTTGCTTCCATGAGCGAGCGTATGAAGCTTGTTGAAAGCAATGAAAAAGAACTGACACGCATGACTCGTGATACAGGTCTTAACTATCAAAAATTCAGATCTTATGTGTTGCAAGCTCAAGAAGCAGAAGTCCGTATCAAACGTTTGGACTCTGAAACTGAGATGAATCACACATGGGTGAAGGAAACATACACAGCTATCTGGAAAGGTGAGCGTGAGGCCGATGCAGCGAAATCTGAATTGGTTGAAGCGAATCTACGTCTAGTTGTATCTATCGCTAAGAAGTACACAAACCGCGGTCTTCAATTCTTGGATCTAATCCAGGAAGGTAACATCGGTTTGATGAAAGCGGTTGATAAGTTCGAATATCGTCGTGGTTACAAATTCTCGACATATGCGACTTGGTGGATCCGTCAGGCGATCACTCGTGCTATTGCCGATCAGGCGCGTACGATCCGTATCCCTGTTCACATGATTGAAACTATCAATAAGCTTGTTCGTACATCTCGTTACTTGATCCAAGAGCTTGGTCGTGAACCAACTCCGGAAGAGATCGCAGATAAAATGGACATGCCGGTAGATAAAGTTCGTAAAGTTCTTAAAATCGCAAAAGAACCAATCTCTTTGGAAACTCCGGTGGGTGAAGAAGAAGATTCGCACTTGGGCGACTTTATCGAGGACAAAAAAGTTATCAACCCTGCAGAGGCGATTGTTAACTTGAACTTGGCGGAACAAACTCGCCGTGTTCTTGCGACTTTGACTCCGAGAGAAGAAAAAGTTCTTCGTATGCGTTTCGGTATCGGTGAAGAAGCCGACCACACTTTGGAAGAAGTAGGTCAGGACTTTAACGTAACTCGTGAACGTATCCGTCAGATCGAGGCGAAAGCTCTTCGTAAGCTTCGTCATCCTTCTCGCAGTAATAAACTTAAGTCTTTCGTAGACGGATAGTTTGATTCTAGATAATTAGAAAATTAAAGGGCTCCCAATGGGAGCCCTTTTTTTATGTCTAATCGTCTTAAAATGCCTGCTGTTGCATTTGAACTCAACAGCCCATGCTTAATCATTCGTTTCAGTTTCGGCGACGGTAATGGCAAATAGGGGAGGAGTGATCTTGCCCGACTCCAGTTCGGATAGAACGGCGCGGAAATGAGAGCGCAGGATTTCGTTTTCGGCATTTGTGTAGCAGAACAAAAATGTCAGCTGCATTTGCTCTGTGGGAGAAAGCTTAAACAATGTCCACACAAGTGGAAGAGTTGGAAAGGTAAAATTCCTTTTTTTATCAAACACCAATTTCACAAAGGTTTTAGAAACTTTAAGATGATTTGCGCAGTGCTGAAGTGAAAAGCTGGCTTTTTTTTCTTTGGCTGCTTTGTACTTATATTGCAAAAAATCGCGGTAATCTGAATAAGTTGTTATCTCTGAACTCATACCATTAGGATACCGAACAGCATGAAGTTTAGAATGTTAAACATCAGTGCCTAACCAAATACTGTACTCATGATGATTACGGGCAAACAATTTTTTTCAACAAAGTTTACTGTCGGTGAACGAATGTTTCGTTATCTGCCGGTACGTCGAGTGGTCGAGTCTGTTCCCAAAAAACGAACAGTTCATTTATTCGAGTCCCGGTTAAGAGTCAGCTAACAACAAAAAATTATTTATAAGTGCGCAGTGAAGGCAGGCACGTGGAACCAATCATTGTCTCTGCCATTCATGTATCTCAAAGGCGCTTCCATGGCCTCTTTGAAGTCGATGTTGTCTAATGTCGGAATGGAAATGGAAACGTAGTCGCCGCCGATTTCTGGAATGTTGCCTATAGAAAATAAGCGCACTCCGCAAGATTTGCAGAACATGTGATGATTAGAATATGGTGCCATCTGGTCACCAATTTTAAAGTTTTGAATTCCTGATCTTGAATAATCAGATAGGCTATCTTCCCCGGAAATTAATTTAAACTGATCGGGAGTTGTTTGTACGCTCCAGTTACGAACCTTCGTGCAAAAGCTGCAGTTGCATCGGCCTGTACCTTTTGAGAAATCTAAGGTCGCTGAAAAACGAACTTTTTGGCAATGGCAACTTCCATGATAGGCCTTGGCTGACATAAATCCTCCGTGTTGATGGAGGATATTCTTGCGTACAAAATTGAGTTTGTATATCGTTCTAAGCTCCTAACACAGGTGAAGTTCAGTGAAGCTGCTTTATTGCAGCCATTCTGGCGCTGTCCCGCAACGGTGACCTTTTCAAAGGAAGTCCGATCCCTGATAGGAGCTAACACGACTTCGACGAAATCGGAGTGAATACAATCCCGCGGAGGAACCCATGGATCTTGAACTTCGAAAGAGTTCATCGCGCACGCGCGTCTTTAAAACTGTCTTTCCTGGAGAGACAAATCATTACAACACACTTTACGGTGGCTTGGCCTTGAATTGGATGGACGAAATAGCGTTCATTGCGGCAACCCGTTTTTCCCGGCAGCGCTATGTTACTGTGAGCAGTGACCGAGTGAACTTTAATATTCCGATTCCAGCAGGAACAATTGTTGAGCTTGACGCATACGTCAGTAGAATAGGTAAGAGCAGTCTGGAAGTGACGGTCGACACTTATTGTGAGGACATGTACAGCGATAAGCGTACTAAATCGATGACCGGGGTGTTTACTTTGGTGGCTATTGACGAGAATCGCAATTCCACGGCGATTAAGTTTCCGGAGATTTAAGAGAAAACGGGGGCACTATGAAGAAAATGAACAAGATCGTACTGACAGGTGCGCCATCATCTGGAAAAAGTTCTGCGTTGGACGCTATAGCTGTTCTCAAGCTTGAGCACATTGTTTTGGTGCCAGAAAGTGCGGTCGTGTTGTTAAAAGGCGGATTCCCCGCGCCTTCACATGATGACAATGAACAGATCCGTGCTTTTCAGAGTTCAATTCTAACGGTTCAGGAAAATCTGGAGGATATCTGCGCGCGTAAGAACCCGCAAGCATCGCATATGATTTTGGATCGCGCAAAACTTGATGGTGCTGCTTTTTGGCCCCCGGGCATTGAAGACTATCTTAAGAATTTTCCCGTTCGAATTGATGAAGAACTTAAAAAGTACGATCATGTTTTATTTTTAGAATTACCCAAGAAAGAACATTTTGGCGGAGTTCACCAGTCGCGCTTTCATAACTTTGAACAAAGTTTAGAGAGTGAACGGCGATTGGAGAAGGTATGGGGTGCTCATCCGAACTTCACCCGCATTGCGGCTCATCAGGATTTTGATAAAAAGATTCAATCTATCATGGATACTTTAAAAAAGTTGGGAGCCTTATAAAAAGGCTCTCTGTCATCTCGGCCATATGTTGACATAAAGTTACGTCGTCTTAAGATAGGCGATGACTCGATTGTCCCAAATGAAATTTTCCAAAAAAGTTTTTCTAACGATCTTTGGGATTGGTGTTCTGACCACCGTCGCCATCAGCCTGATTTTGAACATCACGGTGACTCAGCGGCTGAATTATGAGTTTGAAGATTCTTATCTTGATCATATGAATCTACTGTCAAAAACCTTGATCCTTTTAGATCAGGATAAAGATGTTCCCACTTTGAACAGTCTGTTTGAGGAAATGATTCATCACGACGTCGATAATCTTTCGGTAAAACTTGTTGATCAAGGTGGCAAGATTCTGGGGCATGTGAATAAAGATGGTTATGCGGATAGCGTGGATCTGGAAACCTTATTGCCTCATCCAGATGGTGTGGTTTGGATTGACGGTCAAATGATTGTATTAACATCGTTTAAATATAAAAATGATGTTCCTTATCGCTTGGTCGCCACAATTTCCACAGCCTCAATCGACAGAGAGATTCGCGATATTCACATGATCCTGTTAGCGACAGCGGCGGGTCTTATAATAGCCTCGTTACTGTTGTCTCAGATTTTAACAAAAACACTTTTGCGCAAAGTGGGATCCATTCACTCAACCTTGGAAGACATCACTCATTCTCAGAATTATGCCAAGCGTGTTTCGGTCGTGGCCGATTCACACGATGAAATTGATGGGCTGGGATCCAATTTAAATCGAATGCTTGAAACTTTGCAGATCAGCCAATCTCAGCTGCTGGAAGCGGAGAGGGATAAGGCCAGAAGCCAGGTCGCAGCGCAAGTGGCACATGATATTCGCAGTCCTTTGATGAGCATGAATATGGCCCTCGCCCAAATTGAAACGAAACAGTTGGAGCCTTTGGCGATTCTGAAAAGTGCTATTGCTCGTGTGGCGGGGATTGTTCAAAAGCTTTCCGCGGCTTCCGTAAAGTCTGAAGAATCAACAGGTGTAGAAAATCCAAAACTGACTCTGGTTGAACCTTTGGTAGCCAGTGTGGTGAGCGAACAGAATGTCAGAAGATCAGATTCCGAGAGCCTTAAAATCAAAGGACTGACTTCGCAGCCCCAGATCTGGAGCGTGGTTCAAGTTAATGAACTGCAAACGGTTATTTCCAATTTGATCAATAATGCATTTGAAGCGGGTGCTTCACACGTGGACCTTCAGTGTGGTAGTGAAGGCAAAGAGTGGACATTGGCGATCAAAGATAATGGCAGCGGAATGTCGGCTGATGTCTTGGAGAGAATTTTTGATCGTGGCTTCACTCATGGGAAAACCACAGGATCAGGACTTGGCCTTTTTCATGCAAAATCAGTGATTGATTGGAATGGGGGACGTTTGGTTGTCAAAACCACCGTCGGGCAGGGGACCACGTTTACCATTCATCTTCCACGCGAGAAAACTCCCCCGTGGCTTCCTGCACATATTGAAATGGATGCTGAACAGCCCATCGCCTTTGTGGATGATGACAGCAATGTTCTAAAAGCCTGGAAGGAAAAAGCGATTGCGGCTGGTTTAAAGCAGGCATCCTTTTTCTCCTCTATCGCCGAACTGGAACAAGCTCACGAATTACGACAGATCCTTGATTCTGGTGTCATTGTGATTGACCATAATTTAAGTGACGCCAAAAAAGGTCTGGAATTCTTAGGGGAGATCGCCATTGGTAAAAGATCTTACCTTTGTACTTCCGATTTTGATGAAAAAAGAATTCAGGACAAAGTTCGCTCCTTGGGAATCAATATGATCCCCAAGCCATGGATCACGCTGTTTGAAATTAGATTAAGGAATTCCTAATGCGCATTCTGATCGTTGATGATGAAACTCTTGTTCGTAAAACCATGCAGGCTCAAATTCCTTCCGCGCACACGGTCGCTTTGGCGGACTCGATGGAAGAGGCATTGGATATTCTGGATAAGCAAATCATTGATTTAGTTTTTACGGATTTATCATTGGATGAATCATCCGATCGTTTGGGTATTCAGCTTATTCAAGAAATTTCAAAAAACTATCCGTCCACCGTGGTGGTCGCAATGACGGGGCATGATGAGGCTCAATTGGTTGAGACTTGTATGAAAGCCGGTGCAGTTGACTATCTGGTGAAACCATTTGATGCAAAAATGTTAGCACAAGTGATTCGCAAGGCTCCGGTATTACACCGTCTGCTTCGTAAAAATCAGACATTGAAACACCAAGCCGGTGCGAAGTTAGTTAAGCCCTTCAATCTTTATACGAAGTCTCCGGCATTTAAGGCTGTTATTGATACCGCAAAAAAAATTCGCGGTTCGGGTCATTCGGTTTTAATTCGCGGGGAAAGTGGCTCGGGTAAAGAAGTCATGGCTCAGTATCTGTGGAGTTTGGAGCACGATGACTCCCGTCCCTTTATCGCCGTGAACTGTGGAGCAATTCCCTCTCATCTAGCTGAATCAGAACTTTTCGGTCATAAAAAAGGAGCCTTCACCGGAGCCACTGAATCCCGCGCCGGAAAATTCGAAAGCGCCGACGGCGGCGATCTTTTTTTGGATGAATTAGCGACACTAAGCATGGATTTGCAGGTAAAACTTTTGCGCGCTTTGAGCAGCGGGGATATTTATCCTGTTGGCCAAGACATTGGTAAAAAAGTAAACTGTCGTACAATCGCTGCAACCAATGAAAACTTAGAAGAACTCATCGCCGACAAAAAATTCCGCGAAGACCTTTTCTTTAGAATTAAAAAATTCACCATCACCTTGCCGCCCCTCAGAGAACGCAAAGAAGACATTTTGGATCTGGCCCAACAATTCTTAAGCGAAAGTCACTATCAGGAAAAAACCTTCTCTCCAGAAGCTGAGCAATTGCTGTTGAACTATTCATGGCCAGGAAATATTCGCGAATTAAAATCCGCAATCGAAGTAGCCTGCGTTTTATCCGAAGACACACAAATTACACCCGCGGACATCACTCCACATTTGGTACAAAGCGCCCCTGTGTACGAAGAGGTTATTAAAAACACAGCGGTCGAAGAGATTGATGAAGAAGCTTTAGAGGGTCGCTATAGCCACGTCGTAAACGAATTCGAAATGAAGCTGATCAACTTTGCCCTACAGAAAAAAGGCAGCGAAAGCGCAGCAGCTCGCTATCTAGGAATTCCAAGAAGTACCTTGGGAGATCTCAGACGAAGACTGCAAAATCTAAAAAAATAATCAAAGTACAGTTTATTTAGCAGCCGCAAATAAACTGTCTCATACTGAAACAACTGAGGCTTAAAAGCCTCGCCTATTATTGATAATTTCGAGTACACGCTAAAGTGAGGATAATACTAAACCGATAATTAAGAAGGCTTAACATCTACCACCAAAAAAGGAAGTAGTACGTATGATGAAATCCTTATTAAAATCGATCGCAGTTTTAGCCCTGACCACCTCAACCCTGACCGCTTGTGAAACACCATCAGAAGAATCATCACCAAGCACAGGTTCAGGTTTCACTTCTGCTGCTTTAGCAAAAGAATGGGAAAGTGGTTGTATCGTAGCGACAGACCCAATCACCGGTAACACAAGAACAAAAATCTATATGGAGTTCTATGCAAACGGCGCCTTCTCCTATAACCAAATGTGGTTTTCCGGCTCAAGCTGTGTAACTCCTGACATTGCATATATGTCGACAGGCACGTACACAATCGGCTCGGTATCCGGTGAATTATATCCATTAAATTTCACGGTAGCTGGTTCAACTATGATGACATGGACGAACACAGCACAAACATCCGTAAATACAGCGTGCGGTGGTACAAGCCCTTATGCAGGCAACGTAGCTAACGCGAATAACGGCCAAAGCAAATCAACATACATGATGACATGTCAAAACTTTGAGCTGCCAGCCAGTAACAACAAATTCGTAACCAACGCCGGTAAACTAAGCGGCACAGTTCTAAACATATCAACACCAGATTTCGGAGTGCCAGGAATCTTCGGAACATCAGTCCCAACTTCGACGGACTTAGATTTGTATCCACAATAAAGAAGAAAAAACCCGCCCCTTAGAAGGCGGGTTTTTTCTTTCCCAATCCCATCCATCCCGATGCCCGCTCCCGGTCCCAAAAAAGCAAGCATCAAGCCGAAGGCGAGATGCAAGCAACCCAAGAAATTGGAAATTTGAAATTGGAGGACTTTTGCTTCGCAAAAGTGGTAGGGGGCGAGGTTATGCCCGCGGTAAAACGAGCCAGTGGCTCGTTTTAGTGCGGAGCAAGTGCGCGTCTGCGACTGCGAAGGCAGTCCCAGCAAGCACACTTTTTCTTCCGCCTCAATGGCGGGAGAAAAACGTCCCGACGATGCCAGCAATGGCCCGCTCATTTGAGAAAGAACGAGTGCGGTAACCGAGAACGGCTTGCCACTTTTGCGTAACTGGGAAGAAGTAGAAGTAACAAACTCCGACGAGAAATTGGAAATTTGAAATTGGAGGACTTTTGCTTCGCAAAAGTGGTAGGGGGCGAGGTTATGCCCGCGGTAAAACGAGCCAGTGGCTCGTTTTAGTGCGGAGCAAGTGCGCGTCTGCGACTGCGAAGGCAGTCCCAGCAAGCACACTTTTTCTTCCGCCTCAATGGCGGGAGAAAAACGTCCCGACGATGCCAGCAATGGCCCGCTCATTTGAGAAAGAACGAGTGCGGTAACCGAGAACGGCTTGCCACTTTTGCGTAACTGGGAAGAAGTAGAAGTAACAAACTCCGACGAGAAATTGGAAATTTGAAATTGGAGGACTTTTGCTTCGCAAAAGTGGTAGGGGGCGAGGGACTTGAACCCCCGATCCCAGTGTTATGAGCACCGTGCTTTAACCAACTAAGCTAGCCCCCCACTTTAGGAAGTTTGAAACTATCAAACTCCTGGTGGATTGGCAAAAGCGCAGCGCATTACCACTTAATGAGTCGGGCGGTCTTCGTGTTTAGAGGAATCGCCATGCAGCGGATGGGGTTCAACGTGGCCATGGGCACCCACTGTGCCGATGATAATTTCCGGGGTGGTCATTCCGACGTGGCTAAAGTGGGTTTTACGAAACTCGGCAGCCAGATGAATCGATTCGCGAAGGCCGACTTCGTCGCGGAAAACACAAACACCGACACCTTGTCCATCAGGGGTGGTAATCCAACTATAGGAAACGAACCCTTCCATTTGTTCTAAAAGGGGAATGAACATTTCCTGAAGCTTTTCATTGATCTCTGCAATATGTACGGGGCTGAAACGATAAGTTCGTACCGAAGCAAACACAAGCCACCTCCATATGTAATTCCATTGCAACCCGAAGCCGTTGTGTAGACTCACGACCGATGCTTGCCTAAAAACACATTCTGGGAGTTAATTGAGCCGTCAAATTAGCCGGGAGTATATTATGCGAGCGATGACAATCCTCATCTCAATGTTTTTGATGACCGCGGCCCATGCAGAAGAACATACCGTGAAAGTTCCAGTTAAAGCGGGATTCGAAAAACTTGATATGTAAGGCTTCCAAGGAAGGGTGGCTGAGGCGAAAGCTAAATCTTCAAGAAAGAAAGCATCCGTTAACTGCACAGACCCTTCAGGAAGAAGGTTTAAGCAAGGTGATTCAGATTATGAATGTTGCCTGATTCAAACAAAGCCCTTGAATGAAAAAGACAAAGGCAGCACAACCAGCATTCAATTCGGCAACTAGTAAACTCTCCAAATTTGTCTGCAAATAAATTTTTTTTACAAATCTCCCGACCTTTGACTACAAATAATTACATTCATTGATCAATAAACAACAGTTTGTAAATATCTCAACACTAATAACACGGAGGTTATAGTGAAAAAGATTTTATGCGCAGTTGCCTTAGTATCAACATCATCTTCTGCATTCGCAGTAAACTACTTGGGAACAAACTTTGTAGCACCAAACGTAAAAGGCTACGAAAATGTGGCAAATGAAACAGCAGGTGAAATTGTATATGACACAACTAAAGGCGGCGGAACATTTTGGGGTTATAGTCCGAACAATGGTTGGACTTCATTGAATGGCGGAGGAACGGCAAACGCAACTCCTGCTGGAACCGTAATTGCATTTGCCGGCGCATCTTGTCCAACAGGATATGCTTTGGCGAATGGTACTGAATTAAACATATCTGATGCTCCAGATCTTTATGCTGCAATTCAAGATATATACGGAGACGCTAGTGTAAATACCAAATTTAAACTGCCAAACTATACTGGTCAGTTTTTGCGTGGCATGTCTTATGGAAATGGTATCGACGCGGGGCCTCGTACTGCATCTAAAGCAGGTTTGGATCCTTATGGGGTAGGTTCAACTCAAACGGATGAGTTCAAAGCTCACAATCACTTGTCGAGCCTTGTTGCTTTTCAGAACGATCCAACTTGGATAAACAATTCAGGCGCAGTAAATGTTTCATCTGTCGGTGGTATTAACAACTTTTCCTCAGGAGCCGCGAAGGTACAACCCTATACCGGCAATGCTGGAAGTGGTAGCGAAACACGCCCGAAAAACGTTTACGTAAACTATTGCATTAAAAAATAGTGCTAATGTTTATAACACTTAAATTCTGAATAAGGTGGGTTGTCGAGTTCCGTACTCGTTACGGGATCGACAACCGCAAGTGCTAATCTGACTTCGCGATTGCGATATAGGTAGGTGCGGTACTGGGACCAGGGGGAGTCGACTTCGAATTTAAATTTTGTTGAGCTAACTGATTTCCAGGGATTTTTGCGAACGTCGTTTCCGGGATAAGTGATCGTCAATTGAGATTTAAAAAGAGTTCCATGGTTGTACGAAACATTCCATTGGAACGAGAATTCCGCAGTCTTACCAAAACAGCGATATGACAATTCATCTGGGGCAGCCAGGGCTACAGAGCTGATCAATGAAGTCACAATCAAAGTCATAAGATATTTCATATCTAACCTCGACCGAATCATAAATGCCGTTGACGTGAACGGTCCAGTTTATAAACTAGAGGAATGAAAAAACATCTAGTGACGGCGTTATTTGCAGTGGTTTCCGTTTTCCTTCTTCAAGGGTGCTCTCCTGCGGGTTCTTTGATTGCTCATCAAAGAGATGCGGATTTTTATAACCAATTCGTAAATTCATCAGCCGATTGGCCTCAGGCTGAAAGCAAGATTGATGAACTTAAAGTGATGCAGACAGGATCCGAGTATCCAATGCGCTATGTGTTCTTTGATAACGGTAAGTTCTATTATCAAGTCGACAGATTGGGAACAGGCGAGGGTGTTTGGTCGATTCAAAAGGGTGCATTGATCGCAACGGCTCAGCGTACGATCTTTGAAATGGAACTTGCCATTTCTGCAGCCGATGACAAAGGTAACGACACATTGGTGCGTTTTTATGATCGTCATGGCTTAAACTCGATCCAGATCAAATTGCGTGATCCACAGGCGATCAAGGCTCAAGGGAAAATGCCCACGGAGCTAAGAAAGTTCACTCGTTCAGAAAAGAACATCTAAAACGAAAAAGGGAGCTAAAGAGCTCCCTTTTTTATTTCTGAATTTAATATTCCGAAAAATTATTTGCAGCTGTAGCTGATACTTTTTTGCAATTCGTATCCGCTTAGGAAACCCTTGCGAACAGAATGATCCATGATCAGCAGGCTTGCGTTTGGCCAGAATGTCGAAGTGATTTTGTTATCACCAGTCACTGTGCTGTATTTCGCATGAAGACCCACGATTTGAACTGTTTTCGTCGTTGCAGAGTTGATCACGACAGAATCTTCAACAGTTTGATAAAGATATTGGTTGTCTGAAATTTTAGCGACCACGAAGCACAGCGGTTTTGCATCAGCCTGTTCAGGAGTACACTCGTACGCGCTGATGGCTTCAGAATTATTCGGAAGAGTTGTTGTTGCGACATCTGTACAAGTTGCAGCGTTTGCTGTCGCGATAACCAGAACCAAAAGAACAAAGAAAATACCTACGGGTTTCATAAATCCTACTTAAGAGTTTCGCACTCTGTTTTAACGATATCGTACCAATTATCAGAATTTTTCTTGAACACAGTGATGCATTTGAAAGTTGGAGCTACGCCTTTAACTTTGTAGTTACCGCGAGCCATCGTGATGATCGCAAGATCGTAACCAGCAACTTGTGTGAATTTTTGATCCAAAGAAAGGATGCTTTCATCGATACCAAGAGTTTCAAGAACACTTTCAGTCGTCATGTAGGAGATTTCTTTCATCGCTCCTGCAGAAGCAAAAGATGAGCTCAATACAAGCGCAGCTGTGATGAAAAATGCCTTCATAAATACCTCCCGAAATGTGTGAGGGGTATTTACTGAATTTGCGGTCATTTGGGGAGCCTAGAGTGGCGAACCTGTCAATTTTACGCGGGAATTAGAGATCTGTTACGCACACAAAACGATCATAAGGAGGGTGTTCTGCTGGAACACTGGTCGCCGGATCTACCAAAATCAGGTTAAAATGGCGGCCTTCCTGGGATAGGAACGCTTTATATTCATTAAAAGGGGAATCGACGGCAAATTTGCCCTTATTACCAGAGGAAATCTCTCTCCAGCCATAGTCCATGGAATCGCTATACCCCGAGCTGGTGGTCAGGCGGCTGCGAGAGGCTGATTTATCATGAAGTTCCACGGAATAACGAAAAAAGAAGCCTTGCTCATATGCGCGTCCGTGGCAGCGAAAGCTCATGTCTGTGGCATAAGACTGAAATGCTAATAAAGAAACGACCGCTGCAAGCAAAGTTGAAAAGTACTTCATACCTTAAGCTTGGAGCGGTCTTAAATTCTAGGCAAGAGATTTCATATCGATCACGAAGCGATATTTCACATCACTTTTGATCATCCGTTCATACGCTACGTTGATTTGTTGGATTGGAATCATCTCGATGTCTGAAACGATGTCGTGCTTAGCACAGAAATCCAACATCTCTTGAGTCTCTTGAATTCCACCAATCAAAGATCCGCCCAATTTTCTGCGACCCATGATCAAAGCGCCCGCAGCCAGTGTCGGGGGTGTTTCCGGCAAGCCGACCAAAACCATGTTGCCGTCACGACGAAGCAAGCTTAGGTAAAGATTGTAATCATGGGGAGCGGATACTGTATCGAGGATGAAATCAAAAGTTCCCATGTGAGCACGCATTTGCTCCATGTCTTTAGAGATAATCACCTCATGAGCGCCCAAGCGTTTTGCATCTTCCACTTTCGAAGCTGAAGTAGTGAATACTGTGACATTCGCCCCCATTGCGTTTGCGAATTTAACTCCCATGTGACCCAAGCCACCTAAGCCAACTACTCCCACTTTTTGTCCTTTCGTCACTTTCCAGTGACGAAGAGGAGAATAAGTCGTGATCCCTGCGCACAGCAAAGGCGCAGTGGCAGCCAAGCTTAAATTTTTGGGAATACTTAAGCAGAATTCTTCGCGAGTGACGATCGAATTAGAATAACCACCAAATGTCGGTGAGCCGTCTTTTTCTTTGCTATTGTATGTTCCAACAAAGCCTCTTTCACAGAATTGCTCCAAGCCCTCTTTGCAGGAGGCGCAGTCCAGACAGGAATCCACCATACATCCAACTCCGGCTAAATCGCCGACTTTGAATTTTTTAACTTTCGAACCGATGGCAATAACTGAACCGACGATTTCGTGACCGGGAACCATAGGGAAATTTCCCCGACCCCATTCATCGCGCACCTGATGGACGTCCGAGTGGCAAACGCCGCAATAATGAATTTCAATGTGAACATCATTATCGCGAAGTTCGCGGCGCTCAAAATTAAATGGAGCCAGAGGTGCTTTAGCAGACGGAGCTGCATAGGCTTTTGCTTTAATCATGAAGATTCTCCTGATTGTGAGTTAAAGAAAATGATAACGGAGTCACAGAAAATGAACAGTGAAATTACTGAAAGCCTGTGGCATACTAAGGAGTATGAAAATTCAGGTTAGCCATATTCTTGTTCAACACTCATACGAAGCCGAAGATATTCTGCGCGCACTGAAAGATGGCAAAGACTTTGCCGAACTCGCACGCAAGTTTTCGAAATGCTCCTCGGCAGCAGACGGCGGCAATTTAGGAGTATTCTCAGAAGGAAGGCTGGACCCTGATTTCGAGGAGACCGCGTTTTCTTTGAAAGTTGGACAAACCACGACTAAACCAATTCGTACGCGGTTTGGGTATCATATCATCCGCAGGACAGCGTAGCTCGTACTCTAGTCACAAGCATCATTCAGCTTTTTTCGTTCACAGTGCAGACAGTTTTCGACAAATGACTGGTAAGCACTTTTGAGAGTAAGAAAAAATTAAATTTTAAATGTGAGCGCTCCGATGGGGGAAATAACACCCACCACGGAGGATTTTGCAATGTATGTACCTCGCTCACTTTATCCCATCGGGATTGTTGCTTTGGCACTGGCTTTGAACGCCTGCGGACCAGGAAATGGCAACCTTGCATCAGTTGATGAAACTGGTGATGAAACCGCTTCGCTTGTCGACCCAGGCACAGGCAATGCCGCTGATGATTCAGAATCCACAAACACCGAATCAGGAAGCACGCCAACAGAAACCGCATCGGCTCAAAAGCTTTTATTGAATCAGGCCATGAGTGTTCGTTATGAAAGTAACAACATTCTGGAAAATAAAGCGGAACTACCTGCAGGAACGCAGATCGAAGTTCCCCAAGACTATCAAACAAAGAATCTGGATTATCGTGATTCCAACGGCAAGATCGTAAGATCCAGCACGGGATTCATTCATCCGATTAAAATCGTATCTGTGCCGACAGCTTCAGCTTCGCAGTTTCCGCAAAGTAAAATCGATGCTTTGAATAAAACTTCAGGCGGACTTTTTATCTTTGCTTCGATTGTAGGAAATCTGCAAGGTGTTGAAGGAAATTTCGCAGTGGTCACGCCAGCTGCAGCGGGTGCGGGATTTCTGACGAACTATAATACCTCTGGAAAACCAAAATTCAGCTATACGACATCATCGACAAAACGCTTTCCGAAAATCAACAAAGGTGTTGATCCTGCTTCATTAAGCTCAGCCGATCGCGCGAAATGGACAGCCATTTACAACGAACTGAAAAAAGCAGTGAATCGCACCCTGGAAACTCCAAAATCCTATTTGATGATTGATTCCGCAACGGCTAAACAAGCCTCATTGGATTACGAGAGCAATGGAAAGATCGCTCTTAACGGTGCTTGGTCCATCGCGGTTCAACAGACAGCGGTTCGTCACGGATTTTCAAATGTGCCATGTGCCGAATTTCAATCTGAACTGGTGCGTGAAGCTTATCAACGCGCGGGTTACCGTGTGAGTGATGATTTTAATTCCACCAAAGGCAATAAATTGATCTGGTCAAGTACGGCGGCTGTTGTGAATTTTTCGATGGCCCTTTACAAAGCCGGTTGGATTGCTTGGGACGGAACAAAGTATAAGCCAATGACAGGTGCAATTCTGATGAATGGATCAGGCATTTCTCCAGGGCACACTTATATCTCTGGCAGTGATGACGGCATGATCATCGTGGATAACGGTGCGCCTCAAGGTCGTGACTTAAGAAAAACTTCCCAGTCGATCATCGAAATGATGTTTCAAACGGGTGTGTTCTTCTTGCCTCCGGGAATCAACCCGCCAACTTGGTAGATTTTGGCGAATACAACGTCAGAATATTTCCTAACAGGCAAAGTGCGACTCCCGTGATGATATAGGGAGTCCACTTAAAGTCTTCATACATGCTTGATAGAGTCAGCGCGATCACCGGAGAGATAACTCCAGAATAAGCGGCTCTTTCTGCACCAATTCTTCCCGCAAGCGATAAGTACGCTCCGAAAGCAAAGACGGATCCGAACAGTGAAAGATAAAGCAAAGAGCTTAAGTACTTTGTCGTTAAAGGTATCGCAAAGCTATGTTGTAAAACCAATCCTACTAACAGAGTGAAAGCACTTCCATAAAGCATGCCCCAGGTATTTGAAACTACCACCGGTATGGATTTGCGATAAGATTTCTGCGACAACATATTCCCGGCCGAAGCAGATAAGGTCGCCACAAGTCCAATCACCAAGCCCATGATGGTGCGTTCGTTAGCATGCAAGCCTAAAATTTCATTTATGAAAATCAAAACAATTCCCGCTCCACCCAGCATTGAGCCTGCTATAACTTTTGGAGTGATTGGCTTTTTAAAGAATAATCTCATGCCGATCATGTTGTAAGGGACGATGACTGTAAAACAGATCGCCGCGATACCCGAACTCACCATAGTTTCAGACCAATAAACCAACATATAATTCACTGAGAACATAAAAATGCCCATGGTGAGAAACGTAAGATGGTCTGATTTATCATAGGAAAGTTTCTTTTTGGTGAGCAGGCAATAACCTAAAAGCAGAACCGCCCCTAAAGTGAAGCGCCAGAAAACGGAAGCAATTGGGGAGGCAGAATCCACCTGAAAAGTGATGACCAGCCAGGTGGAGCCCCAGATAAGAGTGCATATTGCATATAGAAGGAAATTCATGGAATCACAGTCGGTGAGGTCTCAGCTTAAGTCAAGAAATGGGACTTGCGGGTCCCCCTTGTTGCGTATTTCTGTAACCATTAGTATTCTTCATATATTGGCAAAGGACGGTGGGTAGTGAGTAAGTTTGTTTTTGCAGTCATCACATTCATGGCTTTGATTTCTTCAGCGGCTCCGTTGAAAGTAAAAGCCCCGCCTTATAAAAAAGGTCCGGATTTTTATCGTGGTGTTGTATATTTTCACTACGATATCAAAGGTAAAAAAGAGCGCGAATCTTTGCATATTCAGCAGGATATTATCCGTGTGAATGCCGAACCCGTGCAGAAAAAGAACTGGAAAAAAGGCGAATCGGCGATGAAGGTTTTGTTAAAGCTTGAGAAATCTTCAACCGCGAAATGCACATCTGGAAGTTATTCTTTGAGAGTGGCAAAGGGCGAGCAAAAAAGTCAGGTTGAAAAAGGCTGTGTGGGAACTCCACGATTCAAACAGCTGCAACAATCCTTTGCGACTTTAAAGGACCTGGTTCCTAAACAATACGATAAAAATTTAAATCCGATTTAGTTAATCACTTAAAAAGAAAAAGCCCTGGTCTCCCAGGGCTTTTTTTATGACCGGGACTAGTCTTCGTCCTCGTCGTCATAATCCTCATCATCTTCGTCATCATCGTCGTCGTCATCATCATCATCATCGTCTTCATCTTCATCGTCGACATCATCGCTCGATTCGATGCGAACTAACCAACCCTCTTCGTAAGGGTCTTCCATGATAAGAGACGGATCGTCGATCACCGAAGTGTTCACCTCGATAACAGTTCCATCAACTGGAGAGTAAATATCCAAAGGACCGTCGCTGGTTTCGATAGATCCGATCACAGTTTCAGTGTCCACTTCCTCTTGTTCAGCAGGGAGGTCCACGGTGCTGATAGATTCGAAATCTTCAAGCCCATCTTCGTTGATACCAATTGTGATCACGCCATCTTCTTGGCGGTACCACAAGTAGCCCATATAATTTCTTACGTCATCTGATGCCATTTAATCTCCAGGAAAAAAACTATTAACAATCGTAGTACAAGTGGAACTCGTAAGGAACTGGTCTTTGCTGTACTGGACGAACTTCTTTATCGATTTTGTACTGCACCCAAGTTTCAATCAAATCATCGCTGAAAACATCGCCTTTTTTTAAGAAGCTGCAGTTTTTCATCAAATTAGCCAGGGATTCTTCCAAAGTACCCGGAACTGATGGGATCAAAGCGGCTTCTTGTGGTGGCAATCCATAGATATCTTTATCTAGTGGGTCGCCCGGGTTGATTTTATTGATGATACCATCCAAGCCCGCCATCAAAATTGCAGCTTCTGCCAAATAAATGTTGGCAGTTGGATCTGGCGTACGGAACTCGATACGTTTCGCCTTTGGATTTGGACCGGAATTTGGAATACGCATCGCCGCTGAACGGTTTTTAAAGCTGTAAGCCAATTTCGTAGGTGCTTCAAAGCCTGGAACCAAACGCTTATAGGAGTTCGTTGTAGGATTGATGATACCGCACAATGCTGGGGCATGTTTCAACACGCCACCGATGTAGTGAAGTGCCATTTCAGACAAACCTGCGTATTTGTTTCCTGCAAAGAGATTTTTGCCGTCTTTCCACAAAGACATGTGGATGTGCATACCAGAACCGTTATCACCAAAGATCGGTTTCGGCATGAAGGTCGCTGTTTTTCCGTGGCGCATACAAACGTTTTTCACGATGTATTTGAACCACATCATTTTGTCGCCCATGTTTAATGCAGTGTCGAACTGGAAGTTGATTTCACATTGTCCAGCGGAAGCGACTTCGTGGTGATGGCGTTCTACGCGCATTCCGCAAAGTTCCATCTCTGCGCAAATTTCAGAGCGGATGTCTTGCAAAGTATCTGTTGGAAGTGCAGGGAAGTAACCTTCTTTAGAGCGGATTTTGTATCCAAGATTGCCGCCGCCTTCGTCGCGACCTGTGTTCCACACAGCTTCATTGCTGTCCACTGTATAGAATGCAGAATTCGAAGTTTGTTCAAAGCGTACGTCATCAAAGATAAAGAATTCGGCTTCAGGGCCGAAGTAAGCTGTGTCAGCTATGCCTGTTGACTGCATATAGGCGATTGCTTTTTTAACGATCTGACGTGGATCACGATCGTACGGCTGAAGAGTTTCTGGCAGGCAAACATCGCAAATCAGTGACAATGTCGGCATTTCCATAAACGGATCCATCATCGCTGTTTTAGCATCTGGTCTGATAATCATGTCAGACTCTTCGATACCTTTCCAGCCACGAATCGAGCTTCCATCAAAGCCGAATCCATTTTCGAAAGATTCTTCTTCAAGCTGGTGAAGAGGAATAGTTAAGTGTTGCCAAGTTCCGATCATGTCACAGAACTTGAGGTCTACCATCTTCGCGCCTTTTTCGTGGGCGAATTTTAAAGCTTCCTTCGCAGTCATTTTGCGTCTCCCTTGCAAAAATCTGAAATCAAAATAAAAAAATAGCCGTAGTGTGTGCTATGGCTAAAGTGCTTCCTCATTTTTTTCACCCGTGCGAATTCTCAGGGCGGATTCAACTGGTAATACGAAAATTTTCCCATCACCGATTTTTCCGGTGTGAGCGGTTTTGCGAATTGCTTCGACGGCGCTGTCTACCAAAGCGCCGGGCAACACGACTTCCAGTTTTATCTTGGGAAGAAAATCAACGACGTATTCGGCACCTTTATATACTTCAGTGCGCCCTTTTTGGCGTCCAAACCCACGAACTTCAGAGACAGTAATACCTTCAATGCCTACTTCGGAAAGCGCATCGACGACATCGTCGAGCTTGAAGGGTTTTATGATAGCCTCTATTTTTTTCATGGATCCTGTCGTTACCTAAAGATATCTAAATTTCGTTGAAACCAAGGATAACAAAGGGTTGGAAGAATGCAAAAAGGACTCAAGCAATTTTATAATTTTAATTTTCTAATAACGCGAAACAGTAAGCGTTTCTAGGTTGAGCACTCTAGTTGTTTTTGGTACACAGCCCGTCCGCGTGTAGTTTTACTAGGCGCGTTTGGATTCGGAAAACCACTATTGTTGTCAGACCGGGGGGATTATGACTGCAACACGTTTTTTCGTATATGGATCATTGACCGAGGGGATGGTTCATTACTCAAAAATTCAGAACTTCGTGGAATCATTAAGCTTTGCCAGAATCAAGGCAACAGCATATCGCTTAAAAGTTGGCTTTCCAGCGCTGGTTAAAGGTGGCTCGGATTTGGTGCCGGGACAACTGGTGGAGTTAAAAGCCTCCGAATTGCTGATCAATTTGTTAGACGAATTTTATGGTTATAACAGATTGGACTCAGACAAGAGTCTTTACTCCAGAGAAGAAGTCGATGTGTACATCGAGGGCTCTTCTGAACCTGTCAGAGCTTGGACCTATTTCTTAAATCCACTTAAGCTTCCGGTAAATGCGTCGGTTATTGCCGGTGGTGACTGGAAAAAATCAATCGAAGATCAACCTTTGATGACATCTAAGTTGACTGAAAAACAAGCAACTTATATTCAACGCCTGGGTCGTTCTTCAGGTCGGGAGATCGTACCTATTGATTTGACGCTTTATCGTGAGCTGATGAACCTTGAGTTGATCGTCGATAAGGGTCGCAGGTTGGCCTTATCTAAATTGGGCCAAGAGGTATTTAAACATCTTGGATAATTCGAACAAAATCTTCCGCATCGTTTTGATTGAGCCTGAAATTCCGCAAAATACAGGGAACATCGGGCGCACGTGTGTAGCTACGAATTGTGAGTTGCATCTGGTGGGGAAGATGGGCTTCGAAATCAATGATACAAATCTAAAACGTGCGGGGCTGGATTACTGGCCTCATCTGACATGGCATCGCCATGCAACCTTTGAAGACTGGTGGAAGCTGGTTGAGGATCCATCGCGCGCCTGGTTCTTTACCACAAAAACAAAACGCACTTACTTTGAGCCCCAATATCAAAACGGTGATTGGTTGGTATTTGGGAAGGAAACAAAAGGTTTGGATCCAGATCTTTTGGCGAAATTTCCGACTCAAACAGTGACGATTCCGATGATTGGTGAGGGAGCTCGCAGTTTGAATCTTGCAACAAGTGTTGCTATCGCAGCCTATGAAGGCGTCAGACAAAGTCGTTACACTTAAGAGACCTCAGTGATTCTTTGCGCGCGCAATATGGTAATTAAAATCCATTAATGCAAGTAAGGTGATTTCATTTTTTTGAATTTATTTTTTGCTCTATTCCCCCTGTGTTGGTCCTTAGTCTGGGTTTACGAATTTCCTAGTGATCTCGCGTCAATGACGCACCAATAAAAAGCCCCCTTGCCTTGCAGGCCTCCTCGTTATTGGGCTATCCTTAGCCACTATGGTAACGCAAATACTTACAAAAATATTCGGAACGAAACACGACCGTGAAATGAAAAAGATCCAACCAATGGTTGATCGTATCAATGCCTTGGAACCACAAATGAAGGCTCTCACGGATGAACAACTTAAAGCGAAAACTCCTGAGTTCCAGGAACGTTTGAAAAAAGGCGAGACAGTTAACGACATCTTGCCAGAAGCATTTGCAGTTTGCCGTGAAGCTTCAGTTCGTGTTCTGGGCATGCGCCATTATGACGTTCAATTGATCGGCGGTATCGTTCTGAACAGCGGTAAAATCGCTGAGATGAGAACAGGTGAAGGTAAAACCCTGGTGGCAACATTGCCAGTTTACCTGAATGCGCTTACTGGTAAAGGTGTTCACGTTGTGACAGTGAATGACTACCTGGTACGTCGTGACTCCGAGCACATGGGTCGCTTGTATGGCTGGTTGGGTCTTACAACGGGTATCATCGTTCACGGTTTAAACGACCAGCAACGTAAAGAAATGTATGCTTGCGATATCACGTACTGCACGAACAACGAACTTGGTTTCGACTATCTTCGTGACAACATGAAGTTTGATTTGGCCGATTACGTTCAGCGTGGTCACAACTACTCGATCGTGGATGAGTGTGACTCTATCCTGGTCGACGAAGCTCGTACACCATTGATTATTTCGGGTCCTGCGGAAGCTTCCACAGAAAAATACCAAATCGTAAACTCCATCATCCCTCACTTGAAGCGCGATGTTCACTTCACAATGGAAGAGAAATCAAAAACAGCTTCATTGACCGAAGAAGGAAATGCGAAGGTTGAAGAGTTGTTGGGCGTGGGCAATCTGTACGATCCACAAAACATCGAACTTCTTCACCACGTTTACCAAGGTTTGAAAGCTCACTATTTGTACCGTCTTGACGTTGAGTACATGATCAAAGATGGCGAAATCGTGATCGTGGATGAGTTCACAGGTCGTTTGATGCCAGGTCGTCGCTGGTCTGATGGTCTTCACCAAGCTATCGAAGCTAAAGAAGGCGTTGAAGTTAAATCTGAAAACCAAACTTTGGCGACAATCACATTCCAAAACTACTTCCGTATGTACGATAAACTTTCGGGCATGACGGGTACGGCGGACACAGAAGCGGTTGAGTTCAAAAAAATCTACAACCTTGATGTGAATGTGATTCCAACAAATAAACCAATCCGCCGTCTTGATGAAGAGGACGTGGTTTATAAATCTGAAAAAGCGAAATACAAAGCGATCACGGCTGATATCAAAGAGCGCTCCACTAAAGGTCAACCGATCCTGGTGGGTACAGCATCTATTGAAAAATCTGAGGCGTTGAGCCGCTTCCTTCGTAATGAAGGTATCAAACACGAAGTCTTGAATGCAAAACACCACGAACGCGAAGCTGAAATCATCGCGCAAGCGGGTCGTAAGGGTTCTGTGACAATCGCAACCAACATGGCCGGTCGTGGTACCGACATCATGTTGGGTGGTAATGCGGAAATGTTGGCGAAAGCCGCTGTTGGTAATGACGATTCTCCAGAGTACGTGGAAGCTTTGGCTAAAGTTAAAGGCCAAGTTGAAAAAGAACGCGAAGAAGTTCGTCAATTGGGTGGTTTGTACATTATCGGTACAGAACGCCACGAATCTCGTCGTATTGATAATCAGCTGCGTGGTCGTTCGGGTCGTCAAGGTGACCCAGGTGAATCTCGCTTCTATCTTTCTTTGGAAGATAATTTGATGAGAATCTTCAACGGTGAACGTATCCAAAAAATCATGGAAATGTTGAACATCCCTGAAGACGAACCAATCACAGCAAAAATGGTGACGAACGCGGTTGAGGGTGCTCAACGTAAAGTGGAAGGTCACCAATTCGATATCCGTAAAAACTTGATGGACTACGATACGGTTATGAATAACCAACGTAATGCTATCTATGGAATGCGCCGTAATCTTCTTGAGGGTAAAGACGTTGAGCGTTCTGTTTTGGATATGTTGGGTGATGTTGTTTCCAACATCCTTGATACTTACGTTCCTGAAGACGGCAAAAAAGAAGAGTTCAACGTTGAAGGTTTGAACAACTCTTTGGCGCAAACTTTCGGTTTCAAAATTGATGTGAGCGGCCAAGCTGTAAATTCGGAAATGATCATCGATCAAGTTCGTGCTGGCGTGAAAGCTGTTTACGATCGTCAAAAAGAATCCATGGGGCCGTTCTTGGAACAAGTTCAAAAAATGATCTTGCTTCAATCGATCGACCATCACTGGAAAATGCACTTGGCGGTTATTGATAAACTTAAAGAAGGTATTGGTCTGCGTGGATACGCTCAGAAAGATCCTTTGATTGAGTACAAAAAAGAAGCTTTCCTGGCGTTCGAGACTTTGAACAACACGATCAAAGCCGATGCTATTGAAAAAATCATGCGCGTTCAGCTGGTACCTCAGCAATCTGAAGAGGAAATGTTGGAAAGCCTGCGCCCTGAAGAATCTGACTTGGATGAATTGGATTACTCCTCTCCGTCTGAATCTGATATTGGACATTCATTGCCTGAAGTCGGCGGTTCTGAAGAGCCTAAACGCAACAAAATGACTTTCCAAAGCGGACCGGTTGATGACCGTCCAATGAACCGCGAAGAGCGTCGTCGTTTGGAAAAACAAGGCAAAGGGAAAAAGTAATTGATCCCATGCCCAAGCTGCCAACAGCCAGTAGAGATTCTGGATAAACACATTGGGGCACTATTCACGTGTCCCCATTGTGCGGCAGTTTTCTTTGTAAATTACGATGGCCAGCCGGAAATGGCTTCTCACGAAGCCGAACCGGAAAGAGCGGAACAAAACGACAATGCTTTTGTTCCTCCCATTTCTGAAACTCACTACGGCACTCCTGCTGCTGAAGAGTACTCTCCCACTCAAGATCAATATCTGGAACCGACTGAAGAGCCGCAGTTTCAACAACCAGCGGAATCCTATGGGGAATACAATGCAGATGCATCCGGTGGTTTTAACGAAACTCCCCTGACGGAGCAGTATTCCGAAGAGCTATCGGAGGCTGCAACCGAGTCAGAGTCAGCCTACGAGATGAATGCATCTGAAAATTTTGATTATTCAGAAAACTTGAATCAACCCATTGAGCCCATCACTGAAAATAAAACGTCGGATGATGCGAACTTTGCTGATGTGATTGATTTTGCCAACGCCAACACCACGGCCGGGAACTTCTCCTATACGGTGATTATCGATGGGATCGATAGCAGCCAGTTGGTTCATCAGCTGAAAGAGGCGATGACAGACTCAAAATTCGGCTGGGATGTGAGTGAACTTTTAACTCATATTGGTGGCGGCAGATTGATAGTCAAAGGTCTAAGCCCAGCTAAAGCTTCGGTCTTTATCAACCGAATTAAGTATCTGCCGTTTAAGGTTTCCTGGAGGCAAGATGTACTCTCTGGTTCTTAGATCCCTGCTTGTTTTGATCACAGTTATGTCTGTAGCTATCGCAGCCTTTGCCAGTGAGGGCGGGGGCGGCCATGGTGGTGGCGAAGAAAAGAAAGCCGAAGGCGGCGAGGGTGCTAAGGAAGAAAAAGCCGAGCCCAAATCCGCTGAAGAAAGCTATGACAAGGTCGCAGCTAAAGTAGCGGCCCTGGAAGCCAAGATTCATTCCGGTGAGGAAGAAATTGAAAAGCTGATCGAAGAAAAAGCCCACGCCAAAGACCCTGCGCAAATCAATGAGATCGTGAAACAGATGCTGACTTTGCACAAGGAACTGCAAAAAAACGTGCAAGAATATAATCAAGTTAAAGGCTTGATGAAGTATCGTTATCCTGAAAAAGGACTGACGACCAAGCGCGAGTACGAACGCATTGAAGTCAAGTCGTTGGATGAAATGGAATCTGCAATGAGTCTTTCCTCGTCGGTAAAGCGCACGATGAAAAAGGTTCGTAAGCAATACGATACTCCAGAGCAGGCTAAGGCCCGAGTTGAGGCGGAAACCAAGGGTCACGGTGAGGACTCTAAAAAGAAAAAGAAACCGCCTGAATTGACCGAGCCGGTGATTCTAAAGAAATAGTGTCTCAAACCGAGACAGTGGCGGCGCCAGTCTTTCGATCCCAAGCTGAAACTGATATCTTTAAGGTGTGGGGGAAATCATGTTACGACTGATGTCGGTTCCGATCGTCGTTATAGGGCTGTTCACATCAGCTTGTCAGACATCCATGCTAAAACAATTCGAATCTATTAAACCCGGCATGGAAAAAGATGACGTATTGGATCTTATGGGTAGCCCCAATCAAACCCAACGTGTTTCCGGTAAAGACCGCTGGTACTACACGTTTTATGACAAACGCATTCGCTTTCAAAAAGAAGTTCAATTCGTAGATGGTGCTGCCATTTACATCGGTGAGGTTTATCAGCCACCGGCAGATCAGACTGCCGTCGCAATCGATACGCGCAATGAGTCTCGTAACAAACAAATTGATGAAGAAATAAAAAAAGAAGTTCAGGAAAATCGTAAGGCCTATGATGCTTACGAATCGCAAACTAAAGGGACGGATAAAGTTCGCTATGTCCCTCAGTTCGAGCCTATTCGGTAAAACTTAGCGGCGATCCTAAAACAGAAATGATTTCGTAGCCATTTACTTCCAGGAAGTCCGATTTGTCGCGGCTATAAAGTTTAATTCCTGTCCAAACCCAGTCATATCCTGCAGGAAGCTCCACTCGTACACCATCTAAGTGTAAACCGTCTGGCGCAACCGAGCAGTGACCTTGAACCACTGTATGCGGGATATCGCCTGATACCGCCACTCCGTCTGCAGAGAAATTCAATTCAATATAAGGATAGCGCTGACACACGGAAACCTTAGCACCGTCTTGGTCGGCCATGAAAAAATGGCCCAGGTGAAGGCGTTTGCCATCGCTAAAATCTGTGACTTTGGCATCTTTCAAAAGCTGATATTTAAAAGCCTTTTGAAAAGTCGTGGGGTTGGATCCAGAAAGATCCGAGCTCGCCATGGCTGTATCCATTTGGGCTTCTTGTTCCGTCGATGCAATTTTACGAGTGCTGGACATGCGGTTATTCAAATAAGTGATCGCAATCGGAAATGCCACCAGGATTAGAAAGGTGATGGCACTGCGTTTTCTGTTTTTTCTGACAGGCTTTTGTTCTTCACTCATTTAGTACTCACATTTCAGGGCTTTGCGATCAGCCTCTGTTAATACATCACGCTTTGTGCCGGCATTCAAGACGGGCCACATGACTGTTGAAAGAGTGGATCTGTGTTTCAAACCTAAAACATGGCCGAATTCATGAACTATCAAACTGTGCAGATGCAAGTCAGAAGTTAGTTCCGGATGTTCAATATAAAAACGGAAGTACTTTGCATCCACGGTCATGTCTGATTCCGTAATTTTATTGCCGGTCCAATAAAGGGACGTCATAGCTTGCAGATTCGGAGACTTGGTCCAATTGGTATTCCAATAAATACCGTTACGACCGTCTTTACTGCCATCATAAGAAATGTCTTCTTCGTTGGTGAGATTAAACAGAGTCATTCCCGCAGCGTCTTCCCAAACTTTTGCGGCGGATCTCACAATCGCTTCATATTCCGCAGGAACATTTTTCGAAATGAACATGTTAATCGGCAAAGTTGTTTTCCAAGAAACACGTTGGCCATATACATTTTGTACAAATCCGCATTCGTCTTGAGCGGCACTCGCAAGAGTCGTGTCTGAACCGGGACCTAACGTCACAGTCTGCTGGCATCCACCGACTAAAAAGCTCAACAATGTGAATACTAAAAATTTATACATATCCTCCAATTTACCATTGAAACCGTGCTTATCTGAACAGCACTTTCTTATTCCCGACCTTCGACTGGTCCTGTGTCCTTCCTTGCCTCGTGAAGTCGTGGGGCGTAGGCTTTGGGGCATGATAAATTTTAAGTTCATTAATAAAAATGCTGTAGTTACAGGTGGCGCTGCTGGTATCGGTCTTGAGATCTCTCAAAGCTTTTTAGCAGCTGGTGGGAACGTTTCTGTGTGGGACTATTCTGAAAAGGCCTTGGCAGCCGCTCAGGATGAGCTTTCCAAGTACGGCTCCCAAGTTCAATACGTTCAAGTCGATATCACAAATCGCGATTCTGTTGCGAAAGCCGCAGCTGGCTTGCCTTGGGCTGTGGATATCCTTGTGAATAACGCCGGTATCACTCGCGATAAATCATTTGCGAAAATGGGAGCGGATGATTGGGATGCGGTGATTAATACCAACTTAACGGGTTTGTTTAATGTCACAAAAACGTTGCTCGAAAGATTCAATCCGAACTCGCAACACAAACGCATCATCAATATTTCTTCGGTTGTAGGAATTTACGGAAATTTTGGGCAAACCAATTATGCAGCGGCAAAATCCGGCGTGATCGGTATGACAAAAACTTGGGGTAAGGAATTGGGGCGTAAAGGTTTTACTTCCAACGCGATTGCTCCGGGCTTCATCAATACGGCGATGACCAAGGCGATGCCGAAAGAAGCGATTGATGCTATGGCAGCTAAGGTCCCAGTGATGCGCCTTGGCGAAACTTCAGACATTGCGAATGCAGTTCTGTTTTTAGCAAGCGAACAAGCATCTTACATCAACGCCACTGTTATAAGTGTCGATGGTGGCATAACTTTATAATTCAAAATTGAGAGCGAGTATCAGTGCCGCGAATCAACCTTTTGCGGCGCAACAATGACCCCTGGACAGTGTGGTGTAATTTGTTGCGGTCCCTAGGGTTTTCGGGTACTTAACTTAGATTATATTACAATACTGTGACAAAACTTTTTTGCGTCCGCCCTTTGGGAGTGCCAGCCTATGTCTGAGAATAAAGATCATTATAACCGCGGTGGTTTGTTTGCATTCATGTTTTCTATGGCGTTTGTATTCGCCTTTTTCTTCTACCTAGTTGTAGTCAACAAAGGTGTGGATTTGGCTGAAAACGTTATCGATCCAAATGCACCAGCTGCAGCAACAGGTCCCGTGTTTGATATCACGACTGTGAAAGAACCATGGGTGGAAACTCCTGAAATGATCACGTACGGTCAGAAATTCTTCAAAACAAACTGTGCTATGTGCCACGGTGATACAGGTCATGGTGACGGTGCTGCGGGTGCAGCTCTAAATCCAAAACCACGTAACTTGGTTGAAGGTAAATGGACTCAAGGTGACGGCGCCATCAATCACTTTAAAGTGGTTACAAATGGTATCCCGAACTCATCAATGGCGGCATTCGGTCACTTCAAAGCGGCTGATCGTTGGGCTGTTGTACACTTCATTAATTCTATCACTAACAATAAATCTAAAGACGATCCTGCTAAAGTTGCTGAGTTTGGAAAAACCGCAAAATAATTAGGAAGTTATTTAATGCTGAAAAGTCGTTCGGTTTTGAAAGCAAAAAAAATGGGAATAGTTCTGACTGGAACCGTTCTCGTTTTGTTTTCAGCAACAACGACTTTCGCATACAACGGAACTGAAGCGGGCATGGCGGCGAGTGATAAAGCTCGTGAGCTTCAGGGAGTTGGGATCGAAGAAAAATTGGGCAAGAAGCTCGATTTGGGAATGAAGTTTAAGGACGAAACGGGCAAGGAAGTCGCATTGGGCGATTACTTTGACGGAAAACATCCCGTGATTATTTCGCCTGTGTATTTCACTTGTCCTGGCTTGTGCAACTTTCACCTGAACGGTCTGACGGATGCACTCAAAGTGATGGATAAGAATTGGACTGTTGGTGGCAAATTCCAAGTTGTCGCTATCAGTTTTGACTCGAAAGAGACGCCGGAAATCGCCGCTCATAAAAAAGAGCTTTATATGAAGCTTTATGATCGCGCGGGTTCCGAGTCAGGCTGGCACTTCTTGACCGGAAACGAGCAACAAGTAAGAGCTTTGACAGAAGCTATTGGATTTAAGTTCAGATGGGATGAAACTCAAAAGGAGTGGGCACATGCTTCAGCAGCTGTTGTGGCCTCTCCTGAAGGCACGGTTTCTCGCTATCTTCCTGGGATTATGTTTAATCAGCAGGATATTAAGTTGGCTTTGAACGAAGCAACCGAAGGAAAGATCGGAAACTTTGTAGATAGCCTGGTGCTTTATTGTTTTCAGTATGATCCACACAAGAGCAAGTACTCGCTTGCCGCAGTTTCAATCATGAAAATGGGCGGGGGAGTGATGCTTCTGGTGATGGTTTTATGGTTATTGCCACTTTATATTCGCTCGCGCAGAGCGAAGAAGAATGTGGCGGGGAGATAAAGGTACATGATGTGGTTTAATATTGCGAAGGCCCAATCCTTCATGCCAACGCAAGGAACCGAGATTGCCAAGCAGGTGGACAATCTTTACGGATTCTTGCTGATTACAAGTTTCATCGCCTGCGTGCTCGTCATCGGCGGCATGATTTACTTTGTAATGAAATACAAACGTAAATCAGACAACGACAAGACAGCATACATCTCTCACAACACAGCGTTGGAGTTCTTGTGGTCATTCATTCCACTTGTGATCTTCCTAGCGGTGTTCGCATGGGGTTGGTACATTTACCACGGCATGAGAACTATGCCGAAAGACGCGTTAGAAATTAACGTTCTTGGTAAGCAATGGGCTTGGGAAATCGAATATAAAAACGGTTTCAAAGCTGTGAACGAAGTTGTTGTTCCAGTGAACACAGACGTGAAGTTGCTTTTGACTTCTCAAGACGTGATCCACTCATTCTTCATCCCAAGCTTCCGTATTAAACAAGATGCCGTACCAGGCCGTTATACTGCTTTGTGGTTCCGTGCTGAAAAACTTGGTGAATTCCACGTTTTCTGTGCTGAGTACTGCGGTACTACTCACTCCGGTATGATCGGTAAAGTACGTGTTGTAACTCGCGCAGAGTTCGACAAGTACATGGAAGAGGGCCAAGAAGAAGGCCAATTGCCAATTGCTGAACGTGGTAAAAAACTTTTCGCGTTGAAAGCGTGCGCATCTTGCCACTCTGTCGACAATCCTGCAGCAAAAGTTGGTCCATCATTGTTCCAGGTATTTGGTCACGAAGTTGAAGTTGATGGCGGCGGAAAAGTTATCGCAGATGAAAACTACATCCGCGAATCTATTCTTCAGCCAAATGCTAAAATCGTAAAAGGTTTCCCTAAAGGCGTTATGCCAACGTTCCAGGGTCAGATTAACGAAAACGAACTTAACGCCCTTGTTGAGTACGTTAAGAGTTTGAAATAAGGAGTGCAGCTCATGGGTAGTCATTCATCATCAGCTCACGGCGAAAATTATATTAATTGTGAAAAAGGCCTATGGTCTTGGTTAACTACAGTTGACCATAAACGTATCGGTCTTATGTACATGATCGCGGTAATGTTCTTCTTCTTTGTCGGCGGGGTTATGGCCTTGCTTCTTCGTTTGGAACTTTTTGCTCCCAACGCGACAGCGGGAGTTGGACAAGTTCTGAAAAACGGCGACGTTTACAATCAGGTTCTGACTTATCACGGTGCGATCATGGTCTTCATGGTTATCATCCCTGGTATCCCGGCGATCCTGGGTAACTTCTTCCTTCCGGTTCAATTGGGCGCGAAGGACGTGGCTTTCCCTAAGATTAACTTGGCAAGCTGGTACGTATTCATGATCGGTGCTTTGATGGCAGTAGCGACTTTCTTCACTACTAGAATCGACACTGGTTGGACATTCTACACTCCTTACTCAATCCGCACAGGAACTGCGACAGTTCTGATGGTTATCGCGGCTTTCGTAATGGGTATGTCTTCGATCCTTACGGGTTTGAACTTCATCGTAACTGTTCACAAGCTAAGAGCACCGGGCATGACTATGCACCGTATGCCTTTGTTCGTTTGGGCACTTTACTCAACGGCGATCCTGCAAATGCTTGCAACTCCGGTTTTGGGTATCACGTTGATGTTGTTGGCAGCTGAGAAAATCTTCGGTGTTGGTATCTTCGATCCAGCATTGGGCGGTGACCCGGTATTGTTCCAACATTTCTTCTGGTTCTATTCGCATCCAGCGGTTTACATCATGATCCTTCCAGCGATGGGTGTTGTGTCTGAATTGATCACAACGTTCTCTCGCAAAGTGATCTTCGGTTACACAGCGATTGCATACTCTTCTCTAGGTATCGCAGCGGTGTCCTTCTTCGTATGGGGACATCACATGTTCGTATCTGGTCAGTCTGCGACTGCAGGTATCCTGTTCTCTTTCATCACGATGCTGGTTGGGGTTCCAACAGCGATCAAGATGTTCAACTGGGTAGCGACAATTTATAAAGGTTCTGTGAGCTTCGACTCTCCGATGTTGTTCGCTCTTGGTTTCTTGTTCTTGTTCGCGATCGGTGGTGTGACTGGTATCATGCTTGCGACTCTTCCAATCGACGTTCACTTCCACGATACATACTTCGTGGTAGCCCATTTCCACTATGTGATGGTGGGTGGTACGTTGATGGCTTTGATGGGTGGCTTCTATTACTGGTTCCCGAAAATGTTCGGTAAGACTTTCAACGAAGCAGCAGCTCGTATGTCTTTCGTGTTCATCTTCATTGGTTTCAACGTGACGTTCTTCCCTCAATTCATCTTGGGTGCGATGGGTATGCCACGTCGTTATTTCGACTACATCCCGAACTACGAACACTTGAATAAAGTTTCGACTGTAGGTTCTTGGTTGATCCTTACTGGTTTCTTGATCGGTCTTTACACGATCGTACAAGGTATCAGAAAAGGTGATAAGGCTCCGGCGAATCCATGGGGCGGTAAAACTCTTGAGTGGCAGACTTCATCTCCACCTCCACAATTTAACTTCGATGTTGAACCAGTAGTAACAGCGGGGCCTTATGAGTACAGATAATGTAGCAAATCCACACGCAGCACATGTGTCGCATCACTTTAAAGATGCGACTCAGGAATACGATAGCGGCAAGCAAGGTATTTGGTTGTTCATGGTTACCGAGATCCTTATGTTCGGCGCACTTTTGGTCGGCTACGGAATCTTCCATGCTATTTATCCAGAGATGTTCGCTGAAGGTGCTAAACAGCTTGATTGGAAATTGGGTTTCATCAATACCCTGGTTCTGATCTTCTCTTCTTTTACAATGGCGATCTCGATTCAATTGATCCAACGTAATCAAATCAAAAAGGCAGCGATGGCTTTGGCTATCACCATCCTTTGCGGTGCGATTTTCATGGTTATCAAATACTTCGAGTGGACTCACAAATTCCACATGGGCTTCTATCCAGGTCGTTTCTTGGATATGGCTAAAACGGGTGCAGAACACGCAAACCTTGGTATGTACTTCGGTTTCTATTTCTGTATGACAGGTCTACACGGTCTTCACGTGTTGATCGGTATGGGTTTGATCGCTTGGTTGTTGATCAGAACGATTCGTGGTGATTTCCACTCCCAATACTGGATCCCAGTAGAGGGCGTTGGTATCTTCTGGCATATCGTCGATTTGATCTGGATCTTCCTATTCCCTCTTCTTTATCTGGTGGGTTAACAATGGCAGCAGCAAATAATCATAAACACGACCCGAACGTTCTTCATCCACACATCTCTCCAACTTCCATGTACTTGAAAGTTGCGGGAGCATTGTTTGCGCTAACTATCTTGACGGTAGTTGCGCATCAATTCCACGTGGCATTGGGTGCCTTTGCAGCCGTGATCGCTTTCGCGATCGCTGCGGTAAAAGCAACTTTGGTTTTGTTGTACTTCATGCATTTGAAGGACGATAACAACATGAACCGTGTGATCTTCGCTTCTGGTTTCTTCTTTTTGATCGTTCTTCTTCTATTCTGCGTGGTGGATATCCTTACGCGCGTTGCAGAAGTAAGTCCTCTATAAGATCGTGTTAAAGACTTACGCGGATCTTACTAAGTTTGGCATAGTCGTGTTCTCCGTTCTTGCGGGGCTAGCCGGCTATGCCACTGGTTTTCAAAGCGAAAATCCTTTCGACTGGAAAGCCATCCTTGAAACTCTTCTTGGAATCTATTTCTTAAGCTCGGGTTCTTTGGCCTTGAATCAAGTTCAAGACTATAAGCTCGATGCAAAAATGCCCAGAACAGCCAATCGCCCGATCCCTGCAGGTCGTTTAAAACCAGCAGCTGCGGGTATTTTGTCTTTCTTCTTTTTGTTTGTGGGATTGCAGTTGTTATTCACAGTGCAACCGATGGCAGGATTCGTTGGTTTGATCTGTGTGCTTTTCTATAACGGTCCTTACACTCTGTATCTGAAAAAGAAATGGGCCTACGGAGCGGTGCCAGGTGCAATCCCTGGGGCATTGCCGGTGACGATCGGTTATGCCGCGGCAAATCCTGATATCTTTAATTCTGAATCGATCTATCTGTTCTTGATCATGTTCATCTGGCAGATGCCGCACTTTTGGGTGTTGGCGATTCGTTATAAAGATGACTATGCAGCAGGAGATATTCCGGTTCTTCCCGTGGCTCGCGGAATTGATAAGACTCTTCAGCAAATCGCACTTTGGACATTTGCTTATGTAGGCGTCGCTTTAGCGGCTCCTCTGTTCGTTCATGCAAGCTGGCTTTATATTCTTCTGACTATTCCATTCGTTTTCAAAGTTTTGCAGGAGCTTTATCGCTACTATAAATCTCACGGGACTGAACGTTGGTTGGCCTTCTTTATGTGGCTCAACGTGAGTATGCTGATTTTCATCATCATCCCGGTCGTAGATAAGTGGCACTTCCTGATCACCGAAAACAGATAATGAAAAAAGCCCGGTCTCCCGGGCTTTTTTCATTTGGCTATCCAAGCTTACTCTATGGCTTGCGTAAATCTTCCGGCGTATCGATCTGACGGCTAAAGTGCGCTTTGATAAACATTGGGTGCTTATCCAGGTTATCAAAAATCTTCATCACTGTTGGATACTTGGAAAGGTCCACGTGAAAGCGCTGGCAAGTGATGATCTGCGGATAAAGAACGATATCCGCCATAGTAACCTCATCACCAAAGCAATATTTTCCTGCGAACTCAGGCAATGTTTTTTCCAAAGCATCCAAACCTTGCATCACCCATTTTTGCACCCATTGGTCCTTTTGCGCTTGTGAGTAGTCATGGGTTTCACCCAAATACTTTGTCACTTTCAAGTTTCCATAAGGATGCATGGATGCATTTACGATCTCACAAATCTGACGAACACGGGCACGGTGATAAGGATCTTTCGGCATGATCGATGGAGTTGGATGGATCTCTTCCAAATATTCAAGAATCGCCATTGAATCAGGAATGATTTTTCCATCGTGAATTAACGTCGGAATTCCACCCAAGGGATTTAACTTACGATAATCTGAAGAGTGCTGTTCGTCCTTCAGCAGATTGATGGGCTTGTATTCGAAGGGGATGTTTTTCAAGTGAAAGGCCACGCGGGCGCGGAAGGAAGTGGAGCTTCGAAAATAGTTGTAAAGCACGAACGAGGTCATATACTAACTCCTGTTGAGGCGCATAATTAACAACTCAGATTCTTATCAAAGGGCGTTTTAATGCCAAGCAGATTTATCTTTTCGTTACGCTTTTCCTCCAAGGTCATGGTTAAGCTTGCGAAGTTGTCTCTTGCCATGGTTCTGTTCATGAGTCTTTTCAGGCTGAACCTTTTCTTTCTATCCGCATTTGCCAAAGTCGAACAGGCAACACTTCTGGAAATCGTTCAGTCTTTTGTAGCCGGAATTCGTTTTGATCTTTTGATTCTTGGCTTTTTGTTGCTTCCGATATATTTCCTTTTGATGATTCAGGCAGTTTCGGAGAAATGGCCAAACTGGAGTTTCGTTCTTTATAAAATCTATTTCGCCATCATTTGGTTCATTATCTGTGTCATGTCTTTCGTGGATTTCTTTACTTATGCTCACCATGGCCGTCGCATGAGATTTGCGGAATATTCCAGTTGGACGCCGGACCTAACATGGGAACAGATGCATGCTTTGCAAACCAATCAGGTGATCTTCTTTACGATCAGTACGGTGATTCTGTTTTCTTTGGGTTACATGATGATCCGAGGTATGCAGTTTGGTCAGTGGAAGGACGAATACTCTCCTCAAAAGGGCTCGTACTGGGAGATGGCATTGCGCATCGTAGTGCCATTGCTTCTGATAGTTTTAGCTGCGCGTGGCACCGTGGAACCTCATCATTTAGCTTTAGAACACAGTCAGGTTTCAAATATTAGTGCGTTGAATGAAATGGCTCTGAATGCCGTTTGGTGTTTTGATAAATAGAAAAACTTGTGGGAGACTAGGCCCACAAGGAGTTTTCTCATGAAAAAACTGGCACTGTCTTTACTTGTCGTTTCTGGTCTTTTCTCTTCTGCAGCATTTGCTGACCTTAATTATGGAATTGAAGCGGGTATGCGCAGTCAATCTGGCGATACAGATGTAACTGGCGGCTCTACAGATTCTCAAACTGCGATGCAAGTGGGTATGTTCGGTATTATGCCTATCAGTGGCGCCTGGAATATCCGTACGGGGTTGCTTTACACTCAACGTCCTTTGACTGAAAAAATCAGTGGCATTGAAAACAAAATCGACATGAACTATGTCGATATCCCATTCAACATCATGTACAAATTCGAAGAATATGCAGGCGTGTACCTGGGTGTAAATCTTGCGATCAACATGGATAAAAAATGTAGCGCTGCTGGATGCACAGTAAGTGACGTGACATCTCCACTGATTCCATTGGTGGTGGGCGCGGCTTTCAAATTCTCTCCAAATTTCGGTGTAAATGTTTACTTTGAAAGTGCCAGCGGAAAAGTTGTTTCTGTAAACAACCATGATCTTAAAAACTACCGCGCAGTTGGCGCGAACTTGCTTCTGACTTTTGACTAAGGATATTTTGTGAAATTAGGTTCTCTGAAATCAGCTCAAAGTTTGGACGGTGATCTGTGTGTGATCAGCCGTGATTTGAAAACAGCGGTCAAAGCGACTCACATCGCTCCGAACTTGCGCGAGGCTATGGAAAAGTGGTCCACGAAAGAAGCTGATTTAAAAAAATTGTACAACGATTTGAACGAGGGCAAGGCTTCTGCTGCTTTTCCTGTGAATGAAAAAGACTTCCATTCCGCTTTGCCAAGAACTTGGTTGTTCGCGGATGGTTCTGCTTTCATCTATCACATCAAACTTGTACGTAAAGCTCGTAATGCTCCATTGCCAGAAACTTTGTCGACAGTGCCTTTGATGTATCAAGGGGAGTGTGGGCAGTTCCTGGCGCCGACAGAAGATATTCCACAGCGTGATTTCGCGCATGGAACGGACTTTGAGGGTGAAGTGGGCGTCGTTACTGATTTTGTTCCAATGGGCGTAACTCCTGAGGAAGCTTTAAAACACATCAAACTTTTCGTGTTGATTAACGACGTCTCTTTGCGTGGTTTGATCCCTGAGGAACTTGCCGGTGGTTTTGGCTTCTTCCAAAGCAAGCCAGCTTCTGCGCTGTCTCCTTTCGCAGTAACAGCGGACGAGTTGGCAGAGGGATACAAAGACGGACGCGTTCATTTGCCACTGGATGTAACTTATAACGGTGAGTTCTTCGGTAAAGCCAATGCGGGTGCGATGCACTTTCACTTTGGTCAATTGATCGCTCACGCAGCCAGAACACGCAACCTGCCAGCGGGAGCGGTGATCGGCAGCGGTACCGTTTCCAATGAAGATCATACGAAAGGCTCCAGCTGCTTGGCTGAGAAACGCATGATTGAACAAATTGAAACAGGTTCAATCAAAACGCCATTCATGAAGGCCGGCGATACGATTCAAATGCAGATGAATAATTCCAAAGGTGAAAATATCTTTGGAAAGATCTCTCAGAAAGTTCGTTCCGTTTAACGAACGGAATTTTCAAGCGGATATAAAAAAAATGCCGGGGAGACCCGGCATTTTTTATTTCTAATTTAAATCAGAAATTACATTGCTTCGATAACGCCGCAAGCTTCACGAGCTCCAGAGTTACCAGCAGGTTGAGATTTCAAATCGTCTTTACCTTTGTGGATAACGATAGATTTACCGATGATGCCTTCTGGGCCATTCAAAGCGGCTTTCAAAGTCATAGTCGTGTTGCCTTTACCTTTTTTATCAGCCATCAAGTTACCCAAGTCACCAACGTGGCGCTCTTCAGCTGTTGGAGAACCGTGTTTTTTGCTTGTTGGATTGAAGTGACCACCTGCAGATGTGAAATCACCTTCGCAAGTTCCAACTTCATGGATATGGAAACCATGAGGACCGGCTTTCAAACCATCGATCATCGTTTCAACTTTAATTTCGCCGTTTTCTTCAGTGAAGTGAACAACGCCTTTAATTTTAGAGCCTTTTGCTGCTTTCAATACAGCTTGAGCTTTTGTTGGAGGCGGTGGTGTTGCAGGAGCGGCTGCTACAACTGGTGCTTCCTCTTTGTGAGCGCAAGCGCCGATAAGCAATGCTGCAAGGACTGGTGCGATATATCTTTTCATGTTTATTCTCCCTTTAGTTGAATGCTTACATTCCGATTGTTGCCGGAGTAAAAATACATGGAAAGATGGTCACAGATTTTTATGAGGCTGTCATTTATTGATTCGCAGCTAGACGAATTAGCTCCACGGTCACAAAAGTAACGATGTAAAAGGCTAAGACTTTGCGTCCAGTTCTGATTTTAGAAGCGAGTAGTGCGCGAGTACCAAGTGTGGTCATAACGACCCCCTTTACATATTTAGTATCGGGCTTTCATCGTTATAGATCCAATTGATTATCTTTACTGGCCTTATAGATAAATGCTATAAGGCAACTAGGCTATATCATAGTGAAATAACACGGGAATTTGCATGTCTGGATGCATGCTCTCTTTCACCGGGCAGCCCAAAGCAAAGCCTTCGATCTTTTTGCGATAGTCATGGGGAATGCTCATTGGCAAATGTAGGACGACATTTAATTTCGCAATTCTTCTGGGATTGGCGACCATCTCTTTTTCAACAGAGGCCCATGCGCCTTTAAGTACGATTCCGTCTTTTTCAGAATGAATTGCCATGGTGGTCAGCATGCAACTTCCCATCGCAGCTCCCACTAAATCTGTCGGGGAGAAAAGTTCACCCTTACCGTGATTATCTTTGGGAGCGTCGGTTGAAATTCGAGCGCTGGAGGGTTCATGCGTGATTTCGCAATGCTTTTCACCTTGATAGTGGGTCGTCGATTTTACCATGGGACCTTCCAGGAACTAATTAGACATCTGGTCGATAATTTTACGCAGACGCATCTCTGATGATTTAGACATGTCGTTATAGAGTTTGCGAAGATGTGTGGATTGAACCGCATCTCCTTTAGAGGCTTTCATCTCGCGACCAATTTTGATCGCAGAGCAGACGCTTTCAATAACGAATTTTCTTTTTGAATCTTTAGTGATGAAGTCGAAGGCTCCCAAGGAAAGGGCTTCCAGGGCACGGGCGTGATCACCATGCGCTGTCAAAACCACGAAAGGAGTCATGTGACCCAATGAGCGAACATAGGCCAAAAACTTAAGACCATTCATTTGTGGCATTTCGATATCTGATAGAATCGTATCGAATTCTTTGGTTTTCACGTATTGCAAAGCTGCGGCACCGTTTTCAGCCTCAACGATTTCATCGACGAACTCTTTCAAGAAATGTTTAAGGAGCTCGCGAATATCCGCGTCGTCCTCAACAATCAGCAATCTGCTTTTTTCTTCTTGTGGATTCATCTCGTATCCTTAGTTCATCGTGTAACGGTTAATCACGCCAAGCAGAACATCTTTCTTAAATGGTTTTGTGACGTGATCATCACAGCCCGCATTCAAAGACTTTTGCTTGTCGTCAGAAAGGGCGTGCGCCGTCAGTGCGATGATTGGAATATGTGAATGCTGTGTTGTGCGTTCCCATTCCCGGATAATCGACGTGGCTGCGTAGCCATCCATTTCTGGCATCTGAACGTCCATAAAGACGATATCAAACTCGCTCGATTTTATCTTATCTACAGCTTCAAGTCCATTCTCGGCTTCAATTATTTCAAATGGCTGGTTCTTAAAGAAATGCGTAAATAAGATGCGATTGTCTTCGGTATCATCCGCTAGCAAAATACGAATCTTTCTGAATTTGTCCAGATCACGGGCTTCTATTTGATCAGCAAATGAAAGTAGGTTCGTTTCCGGCATTCTAGGGGTTATCTGAAGACCCGGCGACTGTTCGCGGTAAGGAACTGTAAAGAAGAATGTTGTTCCTGCGTTCTCGCGGCTCTTAAACCAAATCTGACCACCCATAAGTTCGACAAGGCTTTTAGAAATCGCCAGTCCCAGTCCGGTTCCACCATAGCGGCGCGTGATTGAACTGTCTGCCTGGGAAAACTTCTGGAATATCAAATGTTGTTTTTGTGGAGCAATACCCACGCCTGTGTCGCTGACGCTGATCAAAAGGCTGTCTTTCTTAGTTGGATTCTTGGCCACGGAAACTTTGATTTCACCGCGTTCCGTGAACTTAATTGAGTTGCTCACCAGATTAATCAGAACTTGACGTAATTTGGTTGGATCGCCCATTAAGAATGTGCTGACGCCGGGTCCAATGTCGAAGGAGTATTCTACGCCCTTAATTTGTGCGCGTGGACGCATCATCTCCTGAACATCAGTCATCATCTTGTGAAGTTCGAACGAAATATTTTCGATGGAAACTTCCCCAGCCTCAATTTTGGACAGATCCAAAATATCATTGATCAAGGTCATCAAGACATCGCTGGCTTTTTGGAAAATCGTTAAATAGTAACGTTGATCTGGATCAAGCTTGGTGTCTTTCAATAGTTCGGCCATACCCATAATGGCGTTCATAGGCGTACGAATTTCGTGAGACATATGAGCCAGGAATTGCGATTTTGCCAAAGACGACTTTAAGGCCTCATCTTTCATGGCAATCAATTCTTGTTCAGCCTTTTTCATCTGTGTGATGTCCTGGTTAATACCCCAAGTACACACAGGATTTTTCTTATCGTCGTATTCGGTAAGTCCCATCAAGTTTGTCCAGATAAACTCGTGGGTGTCGGCTCTGCGTACGCGAATCTCAAAGTGGAATTCACGGATGCCAGAGCCAGATTGTTTTAGCGCGGTCTCCAGAATGTGAACGTCTTCATGGTGAACCATTGCTTTGAACAGGTCATAGCTTGGTTGAACTTCATTGGGATTTAAACCTAAGAGTTTAAACTGCTCATCCGACCAGATCATTTTTCCCAAGCGCAAGTCCCAACGGAACGACCCCGTTTTGGAAATCACTTGGGACGCCTTCAGCAGATCTTCTTTCATACGGAGTTCGCGTTCGGCTTCAAGCTTCCAGCGTAAGTCATCCCCGACAATCACAAATCTTTCGCGTCCAGCAGAATTGTTCATTGGAACCGTAGTGATCGCCAAAGGAATGCGTTCCCCAGAAAGACACTTCAAGTGAGCCTCTGTTCTTTGCTGATCGATGAGATCTTTCAGATCCAGCTCCAACCACAAAGACAATTCAGAACCGATTAGTGCTGCTTCAGGAGTCCCTATAAGTTCATTCGCGATGGGATTTGATTTGCGAATGATGGCTTTTAAACTGCCACCGAAGCCTGGGATAATCTCAACCATGAACATCACTTTGTTCAAAGTGCGCACGACTTGTTCCAGGACGGTTTTTTCCTGTTGTTCCTGACCGTAGGAGTTTGCGAGTTTATTAAAGTCCTTAAAAATATTTGCGAACTCGTCCTGTGACGAATAGCTGATTTCCTGAATTTTATTTCCCTGGGCACTGATGCGTGAATGCAGAAAGTTGAGGGGTTGAATCAACTGCTTAGAAAAGAAAAAACCAATCAAGAGTGAGATCAAAAGGAACAGTGAGCCGATAATCACAAAAATAATAAGATAGTGATTAATCGGTCCCGTTGTTTCATTGAAGTTCGACTTCGCAACCAAAATCCATTCGACGCCGCCAGGCAGTTGCACTTTCCCGATGGACATCAAACTGACGGCATTCAAGTAATCAGTGCCGGTTTCCAGGATGTCATCGTTACGCAGATAATGACGAATTTTATCTGCCGGAAGACTTACCGCCATGGCCGTCGTGCCCCGATCTTTCACGATTTGCGGGACTTGAGATTTATTGGAGCTTGAAAACAGTTTTTGAAACTCACCTGGATTTTCATAGTTCAGGCGAGAGTTGTTACGCATGAATCCGTCAGGACCGTAAGCAATCACCTCTCCCGTTTCGCGCAAGCCCGAGCGCTTCCATTGAAAATTATCGCTCAGGATCTGATCAAAGCGATCCAAAGAGATTTGAAAAACCAAAGTCCCAACATAGTTTTTTTGATCATAAATAGGTGCAGCAATGTAAGAGACATATTCGGGCAAAATACCGGCAAGCGGTGCAAAGTCAAAGAAACGAAAGGTTTGCGGGGGAGCACTTTGTGACCAGCGGTAAACATCTGTCAATCGGGTCGCACTGAAAATCCCCGTGTTAAGATTGGCTCCCAATTCGAAACCTTTTTGCATGGAATAAACAACGACGCCGTCTTTATCCAGCAAAAGTGCATCCGCCATTTGAAAGCGATCTGCGATCTCCGACATAAAAGTGTGAATATCACTGTGAGTTTTAAAATAACCATACGGATCTGTGGTTTTTAAAGTCGTCACATTGCGCGGAAGACTTTCATTGCGTTCAGCCTCCTGCAGAATCATCGACTGAAGAATAACTGCGGCTTTGCCAAGACGGGCGGCGATGTTTTTTTCCTCTTCAAAACCGGGCTTGTTTTTGTAATACGAACTGACGATGCGAATATCTTTGGCGGGAGCGATTTCCCCGGGACTGTCAGAGATTTTTTTTTAAGTTGGCGTGGAAGGCCACCACGGAATCGCGCACGCGCCCCATTTCCGCAGCGACCAAAAGGTTATTACCAAGAATTTCTAGATCAGTTTTTAGGGCTTGAGTGCGATTCAGACGAATTTGAATCAGGCGTTCGGAGTGACCGCTTTGAAGTGAGGAGGTTCCCACTTTATAGCCCATTGTTCCGGCGGCAATCATGGCTCCAGTAACAATGAGCAGTGTAAAGAGGAGTATCCTAACCCGTATCGTCATCGTCGCCTAGGACATTGGAACAAATTGAATTTCAATATTTTCGAAATGGTTTTTCATCTCTTGCGCAAGAGTCGCTAGTTGAGAGCCTTCGTTATTTTTAGAAAGCTTTTCCATTTGCGCGGCAATTTCGCTTAACTTCATGAAACCGTAACTGGAAGCTGCGCCCTTGATTTTATGGGTTAAAGCCGCGATGGCTGGAAGATCATTTTTTGCAATGAGCTCTTCAAGGGTCAAAATGTCCTTTTTGCGATTCTCAGTGAACTGCGGAATCAGATCTTGAAGATCAGCGTCGATTTCTACTTTGATTTTTGCCATAGATGGGTCGGTTATCCTTTTTAGTGTTGCTCATTACAATAAAATTTAGTTTACGAATGCGTTTATTGCATAGATTTAATATCAGCGGTAAATTCCTCCTGCACACCACTTATGGGGCTGAATTTATGAAGAAAATACTCATATTCCTGACACTCCTTTCCGCGCTTTCGTGCACTTCAAAGCACGAGCTTGGGTCAGAGGGAAATCCCATCCATTTTGCTCTAGTTCCCGGGCAAGATGCAGCCGTTTTGTTAGAAAACGGGAAAATTTTAGAGCAGTGGTTGCGCGATCAAACTGGCTTGGTTGTTAAGATCCAGGTCCCCGCAAATTTTGTGGCTGTTATTGAGGGCTTAGGATCCCAGCGCGTGGATTTCGCAATCATCAATACGTTTGGATATATTTTGGCCCACGACAAGTACCAGGCCAATGCGGTTTTGATTGGAGAAAATAATGGTCGCTCTGAATATTGGGGGCAAATCATAGCGAAAAATCCAAAAATTAAATCACTCAAAGATCTGAATGGCGGAAAAATCGCATATGTTGATCCCGCATCGACGTCGGGATATGTGCTTCCAGCAACGCTTTTAAAGGAAGCTGGAGTCAAACCTCGGGAAGTCGTTTTTGCGGGTAAGCACGACAGCGTCGTCACCATGGTTTATCAAGGACAGGTGGACGCCGGAGCGACTTATCACACTCCACCTGAAGACGGAAAGCCACAAGATGCGCGTCGCTTGGTGCTGACACAATTCCCTGATGTATTTGAAAAAGTGCGGATCATCGCAATGACCGGATCGATTCCCAGTGATCCCGTGGTATTTCGTGCAGGCTTCCCAACGGACCAGCAAAAGAAATTGGTCGAAGCGCTTAAAAGTTTTTCCACTGCACCGAATGGAAAGCAGACTTTACGAAAGCTCTATCACATCACTAATTTTAAAGATTGTACGGATCAGACATTCGATCCGGTTAGAAAGATCCTGCTCAGTCTGGGGCAGAGTGCTCAGGATCTTGTAAAGTAGCTGGTTTACTTTTCGGCTTCCCCGAACTCATTAAAACATAAATGGCATGCTTACACTGATCATGCTGACTTTGTTACCAAAATCATCAAGGCTGGGAATGGAGCCCCAGTTGCCGGTGCCTTTGGAGTATTTCAGATCCATGTACTCAAAGTTGACTGCGACCACGAAAATTTTAATTCCCACTCCGAATTTTGGCCCCTTGGCTTCTTCGAACTTCACGTCAAACAAACCGCTTTCTTCTGGATCAAGAGTGCCTCCCGCAACATATCCAGCCCATAAACGCAGACCCAGCAGCGGCGTTTGCACACCGATAATTCCGCCGAAAGTGCTCGAGGTGGCGTCAGCTTCATAACCCGTATTTTCGTGTTTGAATTTTGGTTTTGAATAGGAACCATCAAGTCCCACGAATAACTTTTGATCCACGAAGTGCATGCCTAGTTTCAAATCCACGCCCATGCCTTTGGTAGTTGCTTCAGAGTCGTCGATGTCTACTGTACCCTTGCCACTTTCATAAAAAAGCGCCGGTTCAAAGTAAAAACCTGCTGCCATGGACTGCGCAGAAAAAAGCAGAATAGCGGCCGTAAAAGCCAACTTTAAAAACTTCATGAATGACCTCCATGGAAATTAGGTTACTTCGAGTTGGAGTTAACGTCGCACTGTGTTTTATCACTCAGCGGGCAAGCGCAGCTGTCAAACCGGGGTGGGTGTGATGGCGAATTATTGACTTTGGTAGGTGAAACCTGATTATCATGACCTATGGAAAATCAATATTTGTCAGGATTCGGAAATCATTTTTCTTCAGAGGCTCGTCCCGGTGCTTTGCCTGTGGATCAAAACTCTCCACAAAAAGTTGCGATTGGACTTTATGCTGAACAATTAAGTGGTTCGGCATTCACAGCGCCAAGAAATCACAACCTGTATTCCTGGCTCTATCGTATCCGTCCCTCTGTTATGCACAAAGCTTTTGTGCCGATGAAAGAACTCACGGCAAAAACTTTTACCAAGCCCCAACACATCAATCCAAATCAGATGCGCTGGAATCCATTAGCCTCATCAGGTGACGCGGATTTCGTTGAAGGCATTCGCACGGTGTGTGGAGCAGGTGGGGCCGAAGATCATCGTGGTATTGAAGTTCATTTGTATTCTTTCAATAAACCGATGGGTAAACGCTACTTTATGAATGCGGATGGGGATTTCTTGTTTGTTCCGCAGTCAGGATCCGTTCAAATTAAAACTGAAGTGGGCGTGATTGATGCTGAGCCTGGTGAGATCGCAGTTGTTCCTCGCGGAATGAAATTCCAAGTGAATCCACTGGGTGCCGCAAAGTGTACCGGTTATATCGGCGAAAATTTTGGCAGCCCTTTTCAGTTACCCGAGCTGGGTCCGATCGGCGCAAACGGATTGGCGCACCGTCGTCACTTTCTGACACCGAAAGCAGCATTTGAAGATTTAGAAGGCCAATTTGAGTTGGTCGGAAAATTTTCAGGTCAGTTGTGGTCGGCAGAGATGACACATTCACCGCTTGATGTGGTGGCATGGCATGGAAACTACGTTTCTTATAAATACGATCTAAGAAAATTTAACGTCATCAATACTGTTAGCTACGATCATCCAGATCCTTCTATTTTCACAGTTCTGACTTCTCCCAGCGAGATTCCAGGAACTGCGAACGTGGATTTTGCGATTTTTCCTCCTCGCTGGATGGTGGCAGAAAACACATTCCGTCCTCCGTATTTCCATCGCAACTGCATGAGTGAATACATGGGTTTGATTTATGGTGAGTATGATGCAAAAACGGCCGGCGGCTTTGTTCCAGGTGGTGGCAGTCTTCACAATTTCTACTCGGCCCACGGGCCTGACGTGGATGCTTTTGAAAAAGCCAGCAATGCGGAACTTAAACCAATTCGCTTAACGGCGACAATGGCGTTCATGTTTGAATCACGCTCTCCGTATCGGGTGACTGATTTTGCGATGGGGAAAGATTTCTTGCAGGCAGACTATCAATCGTGCTGGCAAGGCTTTAAAAAGCATTTCAAGTAAGCGGTTTGAAGTTTTAAAAGTAAAAGGGCTCTTCTCGGAGCCCTTTTTTATTTTTCTAAATTTGAAAGCAATGTTTCGATTCGGCTGGCAAGTTCCTGCGTCTCAGGATTTTGTCGCATTTCCTCAAACTGAGTGAATGGAATGCGATCGTTGTTTGCTAAACCAATGCTGGCAAAATAATTATCCGGATTATCAAAGTGAAGAATAAATCCTTCGTTATCTCTTTCCACAGTCACTGATTGATGCAGATCTGTAATGCTTTGTTCAAGCATATCGACCGCATCTTCCGTTAATTCCAAATTGATATTGCGATGAACCACTTCGCCAGTTGTTGAAGGAGGGGGAGCCATCGGGGTACCACTTGGCACAGCCGCCGCATTCATTTCTGAAGTTTCAGGAGGTGGAGGTATGTCGCCGCCTGGGGTCTCTTCGTTTTGCATCGGAGCTGCGCTGTCTTCGGCAGCAACCTGGGTTGCTTCAACTCCTGCGGATGTAGGATTTGGAGTGGTGAATTTGAAAACTCCCCAGCCCACCAAAATACCCAAAGCAAATGCGATTAATAAGTCCTTGTTCATGAGCCCGATATTAGGCACCTCGACAAAAAAGGCAATAGGCTTTGTCTTATTTGCACGATTCTTAATGAATATCCCTCACCTGACAAATCCCCATTTGTTAGGATGGCGCGGGTCTTTACTATCACTCTGTGTTTATTTATGGTGATAGCTGAGGTGTATGATGAAGGTTATTGAGATCACCCGCCCCGGCGGTCCTGAAGTATTGGTACTTGCCGAGCGCGCGGTTCCTAAGCCCGCTGCTAACGAGGTTTTAATTCAAGTGAAAGCTGCGGGAGTAAATCGACCTGACTGTGCCCAGCGCCAGGGTACGTACCCACCTCCACCAGGAGCTTCTGATCTTTTGGGCCTGGAAGTTTCCGGAGAAATCGTGGAAGTGGGCGGCCAGGTAACCCGCTGGAGCAAAGGGGATCCCGTTTGCGCCTTGGTTTCAGGTGGCGGCTATGCGGAGTATGTCGTGGCTCCCGCGGGTCAATGTCTTCCGATTCCCTATGATTTAGATTTCACCCACGCGGCTGCGTTACCGGAAACATTTTTCACCGTGTGGACCAATGTATTCGAAAGTGGTCAGCTGAAAAAAGGTGAGACCATCCTGGTGCATGGTGGATCGGGTGGTATCGGCACGACGGCGATCCAGTTGGCTCATCAAATGGGTGCCCGGGTTTTTACGACAGTCGGAAAAGAATCAGCCATAAAACCCTGTCAGGATTTAGGTGCCGAAAAAGTTATTCAATATAAAAAGGAAGACTTTGTCACCATCGTGAAAGAAGCCACCGCTGGTAAAGGTGTAGATGTGATTTTGGATATGGTGGGAGGAGAGTATTTCCCTCGCAATATCGAGTGTCTGGCGCCCTTGGGGCGTTTAGTGCAAATCGCAACTTTGCAAGGGGCCACAGCGACATTTGATTTACGGAAAATGATGGCAAAAAGACTTGTGATCACGGGTTCCACTTTACGCCCACGCTCTGTGGAGGAAAAAGCCCGTATCGCAAAAAGTCTGGAAGACCATGTCTGGCCATTATTAAATAAAGGTCGATTAAAGCCCGTTATTTTTAAAGAGTTTAAATTAGAACAAGCGCGTGAGGCACATGAACTGATGGAATCCAGTGCCCATACCGGAAAAATTGTTTTGAACGTCAATTAACTTTAACGGAGGTCTTAAATGGTCTTCTCACCGGCTGGCGGTTTATCTGTTCTGCTATTTATGGCGGTGGTTATTGGCGTTTGTATCATGTTCATCGGAGCTGTCGGTGTTGCCAGTGAGCGCTTGGAGTTTTCAGTAAACCGTGAAGTTATCAAAGTTACGATACTCACTTTATCGTGGCTCGCAGTTGGTACCTTTCTGACGTACACCAAGATTTTTCAGTTTCGCCCTTATCCCGTGGCTCTGGCCTATTTTATTGTCGTGCTGGTGTTGTCGATTGGACTTGCTCTTTCCAAATATGGAAACCGGCTGGCTTTAGGACTTTCATTATCTGCTTTAGTACTGTTCCACGGATTCCGTCTGCCCCTGGAAATAATTCTGCATCAATGGGCGGAACAAGGAACTATGCCAACTACCATGACTTGGACGGGGTATAACTATGATGTGATAGCGGGAATACTGGCGCTGGCCGTGGCGCCATTTGCGAATAATCACAAGTGGCTCGCCTGGATGTTCAATATTGTGGGAATAGCTCTCGCAGTAAACGCTGTTTACGTCGGAGTGATGTCTTCACCCTTGCCCTTCGCCTGGCAGATTGAACCTCGGCTTTTACTTTTGTATCACATCCCTTATTTCTTAGTGATGCCAGTCTGTGTAGGGGGAGGAATTGCCGGCCATGTGATTTTGACAAAGGCCTTGTTGTACCGAGTGTAAATTCTGAAAATGAGTGTTGTGGAGGGTATCGATGGAATCTCAAAAGCAACAGGAAACAGACTTTATTTCTCCCACAGCCGCTTTGAATTTTTCTGAGTTTATTGCATCGCTGGAACAAACCCTTGTCGATTATTGCCGTGTGGACTTGCTGGAAGGGCGATTGATTTTTGTCGCTGATGACGGCGAAGTTTATTCCGATACGCTGGAGTTAAAATCTGACATCGCTGAAAAATTTGACGATGGCGGAGTTCGTCAGGCGATTTTGGATAACCAAATGGATCGTTTAAGTTTCAAAGAGTTCGTTTCAACACTCATGAATTGTGGTGTCGTCAGTTATACAATTCATCTTTCGGGAAGTAAGGTCATCTATTTTGGAAAAAATGGTGACTGCTGCTATGAGAATCTTAAATTAAAACCAGGTGGCGCTCGACGTCCAGCACTGGGGACTTCAGCGGTTCAATAGTCACAGCTAAATCTTTAAATTTTTTACGAGCTAACAAAAGCTCTTCATCGATCTTTTCTTTGCGTGCTTTAAGAAGGAAGTACTTTCCTCTTTTTGCGTAATAAGTGCGGCTGACGTCCAAGATCACATCTACAGGTTTAAAACCACGGGCTGTAACCACGTCGACAGAGCCAAGATCTTTCGGGATTTCCCCGTGCACATGAAGATTCGGCGCAATTTTTTTGCAGCTGTTCAAAAAGTTCTGTTTAAGAACGCTTTTTTCATAAAGGTGAAATTGAACTTCCGGGAATTGAATCGCATAGATCACACCCGGAAGGCCACCGCCGGATCCAAAATCAGCGGCGATCTTTATATTTTTTGGGAAGTATTTAAGCGGTAACAAGCAATCGATGACGTGGTTATCCAGTAGTTCATCAAATGTCATTTTGCGGCTGATAAGGTTTAGTTCCTCGTTGGAACTCCACAGAAGGTCGATATAGCTTTTTAGCTGATCAACAGCTTCTTTGCGGAAACCTAAATCCAAAATCGTGGGGATGCGTTGCTCAAATGACATGGGCCACTTATACCTTAAAGGCGGTTTTTTGGTAGTTCCTTTTGTACGAATAGAAAGAAATCACGGTCGTTGTACTTTCGTAGGAAAAAATACAACTGCTTGGGATCTTTCATCTTTCTGTGAATCTCGCGAACCGAAACAGGGGTCACACATTCTAGGGTTAAGCGTTTTTGCTGATCACAAAACTCGGGTACCACTTCGTCACCGTTAAAGGGCATAACGGTCATCGTAAGATAGGCTTTTTGGGTGGGCTCGATTTTGTTGGCGATAAAATCGTTGGTGCCCAAGGCGTTGGCTTGGTCATGGGGCATTTTAATCCAGCAGGGCTTTTTGCAGTTTTTGATTTCCTCTGCTGACGCTTCCAGTCCGTTTTGAATGATATGAACCGGAATTTGCAGCTTTTTGAAATACTCCTCCATGAAATGGGTCATCAGCAATTGGGTGTCGGGAGTTTCAGGTAATACGCCCCAAATGAGGTAATGATTCGACTGAAGATCAGGGAAGATACGTAAAACCGTGTGGCTCGCAATATTGCGTTGGTCTGCACTGATAACGGTCGGGCGGATTAAGGGCTCCGAACGCAGGCTGACTCCTTTGCGCACCAAATATATCATGCAAAAGGTGATGATGACAGCAACCAGGCCTAGGATGGTAAATATCTTCTTCATACTTCAGCGCAGACTAGGATCTCACGGCCCTTGAAGTCAAGACGTGACGGGCCTTCCGGAAACAAGTAAACCAAGAGGATCAAAGGAGTATTCCATGGCATCCATCACACTTAAAGGCAACCCTGTGCAAACTTCCGGTCAGATTCCTGCTAAGGGCTCTGTAGCTAAGGATTTTAAACTAGTTCGTAACGATTTATCAGAAGTGAGTCTTGCAGACTTTGCTGGGAAAAAGAAAGTTCTTAACATCTTCCCAAGCATCGATACGGCAACTTGCGCAACTTCAGTACGTCACTTCAATCAGGACGCCGCTAAATTGGCAAACACAGTGGTGTTGAATATCTCTATGGATCTCCCATTTGCGCAAACGCGTTTTTGCGGAATTGAAGGCATCAAAAACACGGAAACTCTTTCTGCTTTCCGCAGCACCTTCGGTAAAGACTGGGGCTTGGATATCACTGATTCTCCTCTGAAGGGTCTTCTTTCCCGAGTGGTGATCACTTTGTCAGAAGATAACAAGGTTTTGCACGCAGAACAGGTTTCTGAGATAGCTCACGAGCCGAACTACGACGCGGCTTTGTCTTCTCTTCGCTAGTATTTTTTATAAAAGCAGAGGCCTCGGTGCAGATCGGGGTCTCTTGTGATAGACCTTCGGGTCTATGAAATTCCAAACGTCCTCTCTTCGTCAGAACTCTTTCCAAGACATGAATCTCTCTCCGGTGCTTTTTACCGCACTCGAGAAAATGTCCATTAAAAAACCCACACCGATTCAGTCTCAGGCGATTCCTGTGGTGATGAACGGTTCTGACCTGATTGGAATTGCACAAACGGGAAGTGGTAAGACTTTAGCGTATGCTCTGTCCGTGCTGACAGGTCTTGCAAATAAACCGAATTCACGTGCGCTGATCCTGGCGCCCAGCCGTGAGATGGCACAACAAATCTACAAAGTGTTCCTGGATCTTTGCAAAGAAATGCCGGTTTCAGTTTGCTTAGCTATTGGCGGAACAACGGGTTCCAAGCAAGCGAATCAGCTTAAGAAAAATCCTAAAATTATTATCGCAACTCCGGGTCGCATGAATGATCACTTGCAGACGAATAAGCTTCTTTTGAAAGACGTGGAGTACGTTGTAATCGACGAAGCCGATCGTATGCTGGATATGGGCTTTGCTCCGCAACTTAAGAATATTCAAGCAACTTTGCGTGGAAATCGCCAAACCTTGATGTTCTCTGCAAGCTTTGGTCATAACGTGGATATGATCGCACAGCTTTTCTTGCATCCTAAAGCCGTGATGATTCGCTCAGAACAGGCTGAAGCCCCGGTGGAAAGCTTAAAGCAAAAAGTTTTGTTCCTGGATCGCACGATGAAAAACGATCGCTTACTTGATGAGTTGAATGCGACTCGTGGTGGAGTGATTGTCTTTACGGGCAGTCAGGAAAGTTGTGAAAATGTTGGGGAGTATCTGAAATCTTATGGCTTTGATACGGATTTGATCCACGGAGGACTATCGCAAGGTCAACGTAACCGGGTGGTACGTGCTTTCCGCGAAGGGGAAATTCGTATCATGGTGGCCACGGATCTTTTGGCGCGCGGCTTAGACGTGCCTCACGTTGATCACGTGGTAAATTTTGATTTGCCGTTCCAGGCTGAAGACTTCCTTCACCGCATCGGGCGTACGGCGCGTGCTGGTCGCAATGGAGAGGCGATCACTTTCGTGACGCCTTCAGATCACCGTATGTATAACAAAGTGAAGGTCTATTTACAGGGCGCTAAAGAGGAAAAACTGGATCCTTCCTTTAAGTTCATTGATCGCTCTAAGAAATTTGCTAAGAACTCGGATACGAAGCCGGCATCTAAAAAGTCTGCTGGTAAAGGCGCACCGCCGTCGAAAAAAGGATCTGGAAAATCTTCTGTAAATCCTTTTAAAAAGCGTAGATAATCGCTGTTATGTATCAGCTGCGCCCGTATCAACAAGAAGCGGTCCAAGCGACCCTTCAGCACTTTCGTAAAGAAAAATCACCAGCGGTGATTGTGCTGCCAACGGGTGCGGGTAAAAGCTTGGTTATTGCCGAGCTTGCGCGCCTAGCGCGAGGTCGCGTGTTGGTCATGGCTCACGTCAAAGAACTCGTCGAACAGAATCACGCAAAATATATTTCCTTTGGTCTCGAGGCAGGGATTTTCTCTGCAGGATTGGATCGCAAAGATTCTTCGCAGAAGGTTATTTTTGGAAGTATTCAGTCCATCGCTCGTGCAGAAGAAGAGTTCTTCCAGAATTTTTCCTTGGTGGTTATCGACGAGTGCCACCGTGTTTCGATGGAAGGTGAGACTCAGTACTTTCAAGTTGTGTCTAAGTTGCAAAAGCAAAATCCCGAGATCTGCGTTCTGGGTTTAACGGCGACACCTTATCGTATGGGGCTTGGTTGGATTTATCAGTATCATGCGACGAAAAAGTTGCAGCAAACGACGGAAGATCGCTTCTTTAAAAAATGCATCTATGAACTTTCAATCGGGTACATGATTAAGAATAAGTATCTGACGGCGCCTTTGAAAATTGATTCTCCTGTCGCCTGTTATGATTTTTCCAGTTTGAAATTGCACGGCACTAGTTACGTCACGGCACAGATTGAAGCTTTACTGAAAGATCAAAAGCGCATCACGCCTTTGATTATTAAAAACATCGTGGATATGTCTGTGGAACGTCATGGAGTTATGATCTTTACGAGCTCTGTGAATCACGCCGTGGAAATTATGAAAAGTCTGCCTCCTTATGTGTCGGCCTTGGTGGTAGGGGATACGGAAATTCAAGAGCGTGACGAAATTATCGAAGCCTTCAAAGCTCGAAAGCTTAAATATCTGGTTAATGTTTCAGTCTTAACGACGGGATTTGATGCTCCCCATGTGGATGTTATCGCCGTTTTAAGGCCCACAGAATCTGTCAGTCTATACCAGCAGATTATTGGCCGTGGGTTGCGTCTAAGCCCTGGTAAAACGGACTGTCTGGTGCTGGATTATACAGGTCAGAATCATGATCTTTTCGCTCCAGAAATTGATGAAGATAAGCTAACGTCAGGCTCAGTAATGGTAGAGGTTCCCTGTCCCGAGTGCGGAACTGTTAACAATTTCTGGGGTATCAAAAATCAGGAAGGCGAAGTCGAAGAGCACTTTGGCCGTCGTTGCAAGGGGGCATTCCAAGATCCCGTCAGTGGCGAGATCGAAGCCTGTGGCTTTCGTTTTCGCTTTAAACGATGCACTGACTGTGGACATGAAAATGATATTGCGGCCCGAAGCTGTGAGGGCTGCCAGGCGGTTTTAGTCGATAATGATAAAAAGCTTAAGGAGGCGATGGCTTTAAAAGATGCCCACGTACTTCGCGTAGATTCGGTCACGTATTCCAAAGGATATGATAAAAAGGGCAACGAGCGCTTAGAGGTCAAATATTACGATGTCGATGCCAAGGCTCTAACTGAATATTTCTATCTGAATTCAGCCTCTGATAGCCGGGCATTTTATTTTAACTTCACCCGCATGCACCAACGAGTCCCGGGGAAGAGAATCTTTATCAAGTCCGCAGATGAGGCGATCAAAATGCAGGGACAATTTCGTTCTCCAATGTTTGTCATAGCTCGTAAGCAAAAGAGCTTCTGGGCCATTCGCGAGAAGATTTTCGAGTAAAAAGTTCCCTTTTTTCCTGTCTAATCTTTTGACGAACAAGGAACTTTGCCAAATAAGCGTTCCATTTGCCGCTGTTACCTTGCGAAAACGAGTCTGCGGGAGTATTTCTCCCCGGTCCTTCAATTTTCCCCTGAAAGAGGTTTTTATGAAAATGATGATCGCTGCTCTTATGCTGGTTTCTACTTCTGCATTTGCTAACTCTGGATCTGGTCCAAAATTTGACGAGATTCCACGCAATGTAGGCAAACAATGTAGCCAAGATCGCATATTGCTTTTGGCGAAAGACGGTTCTTTACTTCAAGAATGCGACGCAAACGATATTTGCAGTGAGTATATTTTCACAAGCGCAAGTGGCCGCCAAACTCAAACTGCACGTTGTGAAGCCAGAACTGAAGAAAACGGTGGATTGTAATTAAAAATATGTCTTCTTGCTGAAGACATATATCACTGTTAGCCTTTTGAGATGACCCAAGCTCAAAAGGCCTTTGGGGACCTCTTAAAAAGAGGTCCTTCTTTTTTTTCTGATCTCCACGTGCTGAATACCCAGCATCTGGCAGAAATCTATGTGCTTTCGGCCTTCACTCAAACGAGCATTTCATTTATCACTGAATCTCATTGGCTCTATCGCAAACAGCATGGAGCGGCTCCGGTTTTTCCGATCTTCTTGGAATTCCTTTTTAGAAAAGAGCTCGTGCGCCTCAGCTTTTTCCGGTCTTATCTGGAGGAAATTGAACTTAAGGGCTTTAAAGAATTAAAAGAGCATCTGCATCTTTTAGAAGTTGCGGTGATTGATTATATCCGGACTCGCCCAGCTCCGGAGCAGCGCGAGTTTTCCCATTCTTCATTGTTTCAAATGTCATCTCTGTTTGCAGAAGAAGAAAGCTGGCAGCCGACGGGGATTTCGCTCTATAGAACCTTTGACCGCTTGGACGAAGTTTTTGAACTTAATTACGACGCTGATGCCGGCATGAAAATCGAAACAATCGATGGAGGAGAGCGTTTGTACGAAGGGGCTGGGGTGGGCGTGCAGTCCGGATACTCCACCGTTTTGACGGCGCTCAATCACTTGCAGCTTGCTGAATCTTCAAGATTTGTCGATTTGGGTTCTGGTTATGGCAGAGTGGGATTAGTGGTGGGTCTTTTACGGCCGGATATTGATTTCGTCGGCTACGAATATGTTCCGCACCGCGTACACATCTCTGCAAAAACGGCGGAACGATTTCAAATCCACGAACACGTACAATTCAAAATTCAGGATCTGTCGTTAGAAGAATTTTCGATTCCAGAAGCAGAAGTTTACTACCTCTATGATCCATTTAGCGAAGAGACCTATAAGCACGTATTGGATCAATTGATCGAGATCAGTCACAGAAAATCTATCGTGATCGTAACCAAGGGAAATGCGAGAAAATGGCTATTAGATGTGGCTGCTCGCGAAAATTGGTCGCAGCCCATGCAATATGATAGCGGAAACTTGTGCGTGTTTCGCACAAGAACCGCTTAGCATCAGTATTGTCCTGAGTTAGTGTCGTAAGTTCAATTCTCCGTGATTGCCCATTTTGATGTGTTGAGTACCTGTGGCCAGTTTCACGAAATTTATAATTTTGGCAACCGGATTTGAGTGTCCTTCCCAGTACTCAGCTTTCTCAATATCAATTCTTAAAAGCTGGATATTCGGATCATTAGGCCCTTGCGGAAACCACACTTCGTAAGCTTTGGACCAGAGCTCGCGTACTTTTTCCGGATGATTATCAACCAGTTCTGCAACGCCTGTCACAGAGACGTATTTATTGTGTCCGGAGTAGATAACATTCACCCGATTTTCATTGTGAAGGTCAGAAGCCTTCTGCGAATTTTTAGAGATGATAAACCAGAGACTGCCATCAAAATCCACTTCCTGGGTCATCAAGGGTGCACTATGCAAACTGTTACCGCCCGTAACAGTCACCAACATCGCAATTTTAATATCTTGGATCAAATCTCCAAGCTTCTTGATTTCAGGAATGGAGTTCGTTGTGTTATCCATGAGGCCTCCTAGTCTTCATAAAAATTATCGCGCAGAAGTTGTGTCCTCACCAAGGTGACTTTCTACACAGGTTTGTCAGCTGCCTGTTTCCCAGACGAAGATCGAATGTGATTTTGCACGTAAACTCAAAATATTTTCCCTTCCAAAATGGAGACGCCTAGTCTGGGGTCCTTCACTGAGGGGAAAACAACATGGAAGTCGTTCGTTTTGCGAATCGAATTGTAGTCGCGTTGCTACTGTTACCCACACTCGCGTGGGCACAAATGCAAACGAGTGCTAAGCCAAGGCCGGCTGAGCCTCTTGACTATGATACGGTCATTTCAAATATTTCGATTGGAGATATGCGATCAGCGATTAAAAAAAGCTGGAAGCACGGCCTAAATCCTAAACTTTATTGGACTGACAGTCTGGAGTCCAAGTATTCAAAAGGTGCAAACGTTCGTTCGGCGGCGAACCAAGCTTTCTTAAGAATGCTGAATCATCTCTATGCTGGCAGTGTTAATCCACAATATGTCGGTTATGATATCAAGTTCGTTAAAAAGGACTTTCTAAGCGCGAAACAGTTGCGAGCGATCGTTCTTGCAACGGGCAACGATGCCGAGAGCTTGGTTGATGAAGTGGCACCGCAGAATGCCCCTTATCAATCTGTCCGTCAGGGCTTTGTGAAAATCTATCCTTCATGCGCGGATGGCAGTTGGGCGGAAATTGCTCCCGTGAATACGTCTTTAAGATTGTATTCAAGAAATCCGGCGATCGCCCAAATCAAAAAGCGTCTGTCGATTCTGGGTTATAAAATGAGTAACACTGATGAAGTCTTTGACGGCGATCTATTGAACGCTATCACGGATATTCAATGGAATTTGCGTATCAAACCTGATGGGGAAATCTCTCCTAAGGGTAAAGTGTGGCAATTCCTAAGTGTTCCTTGTCAGGAGCGTGTACGTCAGTTGCAAGTTGATATGGAAAAGATGCGCTGGTTTCCTCAATATTTTGAAGATCGCTACATCTTTGTGAATCTTGCGATGTCGTACTTTATATTGATGGATACCTCCAATCCCGACTATCAACGCGTGATGAGTTTCAGAACGGTCAATGGTCGTCCTTCCAGAAAATCTCCAACGATGCGAGATCTGATTGTTAAGGTCATTTTAAACCCTTACTGGACAGTACCACCGACGATCTTCAGCGAAGATAAAGTTAACGATCTGAAGGTTTTAACTAAGGCGCAGATCCGTGAATACTTTGATTCCCATCACTATGAAGTGTGGTCCGGAGATTGGAAGCGTCGTATTGATCCGACATCGATAGACTGGATGGCTTTAAGTCAGGGTCGTATAAATTATGACATCAGTATTCGTCAGCTGCCTCACTTGGGGAATGCCTTGGGAGTGGTGAAGTTTGATTTAACAAATGGCTTCTTGATCTATCTACATGACACGAATCAAAGGGAACTTTTCGACGTGCCCATGCGCCAGCTTAGCAGCGGCTGCATGCGCTTGGAAAAGCCGTTTGATTTAGCAGAGTACTTACTGGAAGACACAGCCTGGGATCGTAAGACGATCGAGTCGATGGTGGCTCGCCCGGGAGAGGTGCTAAGTAAGTCGACAGAGATTCCGGTTCCAAAAGCTAAGCAAACGCCAGTGTACACTGCCTACCTTACTTCAATGATGAGCTCAGATGGAGTCGTGCGATTCGTCGACGATATCTATGGTCAGAATGCGTCGATCAAGACGTATCTTTCCCCGCTCTTTGTCGGAGAGGAAAGCAGTCAATACTGGGACATAAATTAAAATCAAACTGAAGGATGAAAAGGGGTTTCAAATGCATTACGGTAAGATGTTACTTTTATTTCTAGCCAGCGCTCAAATGGCCAGCGCGGCTCCGATTAACTATGCGACGGCACAAACTAACCCAGGATCTCCGGGGAAAGTTTCAGAAAAAGCTAAGCCAGATAAAGGCAATGGACAATTGCCTAAACCACCAGCTCCGCCAACACAACCGACTCAACCGCCAACTGAAAATCAGTACTCTGGCGTGGGAAAAGTTGATTCCGTCACCAGACAAACTGGCGGTGAAGTTTACAGACTTGAGCTGGTGAAAGCGATCCCATTGGTTCGCATCGAGCTGAAATCAAAATTAGGTCGTTCAAAAATTTACTCAGCAAGCTTGGTGACGGATAAAAATGACCGCGTGCCGTTGCGTTTGCTGACAGGAATTAATATTGACGACGGTTCTGCCGCTGTCAGTTCAGAAATTTTGAATGTTCAGACCAATATTGTCGCAGTTGAGATTTTAGCAGAAGCCATGGGTGGGGAATCATCAGTCGATATCATTGCTTATTCGACGAAGGAAGCTCCTCGTTTGGCGTTGGCAAACCGTGTACCTGAGTTCTCATGCAAACGTAGCATTGATTCATTATTAAAAGATAAATTGGATCCTGTGCAATTGTGGGTAGGACGTGCCGAGGGTGCAGCCCCAGGATCGGTTCAGGAGAAATTCGCAGGAAATCAGTTGAAGGAACAAGTTCGTGACTTTGTTTCGACAATTAAATCTGGTGGATCCTATACGACACTTAATTACTTGATCACTTTGATTAACTTCTTTGCTGATCAGTATAACAACGTCCGTGTTGGTGGTGTATCAGAGCCAGCGTATCGTGATTTGCTTCAAGCAGGTAACGACGTGATGATGATCGCAATTCAAAATGAACTGCCTTGTCGTAAATTCCCAAGTGATACTTTGATCAAGATCGCGACTGATTTCTCCAAGAAACTTCAATCCATGCCGGCGGATGCTCGTGCACGCGGTCTGTATGAGAAGTTGACGACTCGAGTTCGTGACTATGCTCCGGACCAATATCGTAAAGAAATCGGCGCGGCGAATTTGTCATTCCGTGATGCCGATAATGAAGGTATCAAGCACTATAAAAACTACGTCACGGCTAAAGACGGTGAGTTTTTCAAAGAAACCAGCAAAAGCATGAGTGCTTACGCTTTCATGGTTGCGGAAAATGCTTTGAAGGTTGAAGTAAAAATGATGGACGTGGAACAACGCTATCAATTGATTGTTGAGTTCCAAGGAAAATACAACTCCAACGGGGAGTATCCACAAGCTGTAGCTGCCAGATATCTGAATATCCTGGCGGAACAGACCTTTGGCTATCGTCTATTCCGTTAAGAGTCTGTCCAGACCACCCCGAAGCTGCGGTTGCCAAACGACCGCAGCTTTTTTATTTTATAGGCATGTCGCTAACGAAAGTAATCCCTGATCATACGGCTGTTCGAGTTGCTCTTTGGAGAGCGCTGCATGTGGAACTTGATTCGGCTCCTCCTGTTTTTGAGGATACGGTGGGGTTGCAGTTAATTTCTCCCGAGGATGGTTGGAAGAATCGTGGTGATATGCATCCCATGGGAACGCGTGGCTATCGTGCTTCGATTGTTGGCCGTGCTCGTTTGTTCGAAGATATTCTTGAAGATAATATTCAGGAAGGTGTCGATCAATATGTCATCTTGGGTGCCGGTGTCGACACGTTTGCGCAACGACGTCCTGATTTAGCATCTAGGGTGAAAGTTTTTGAAATCGATCAGCCTGATACTCAAGCCTGGAAACGCAAGCGTCTGGAAGAAACCGGATTCGGCATCGCTGAAAATTTGATTTTAGTTCCCGTCAACTTTGAGTCAGGGGAATCGTGGCGAAAAAAACTTTCACTGCATGGTTTTAGTGATCTAAAGCCAGCGGTGATCGCATCAACCGGTGTTTCTATGTATCTGACTCGCGAAACGAACAAAGCCACAATAACGGAAATTTCTAAGATGGCGCCAGGAACAACATTTGCGATGACGTTTATGCTGCCATTAGAAATGTTGCCTGCTGAAGAACGCCCGTTACACGAAAGAGTTTATGCTGCTGCGAAAGCCGCTGGCACTCCGTTCATTAGCTTTTTCAAACCGCCGGAGGCCGTGGCGCTGGCGTTGGAAGCCGGGTTCAAAACTGCCAAACATGTTTCGCGAGAAGAAGTTATTGAAAAATACTTTAAGGGCCGCACGGACGGACTAGAACCTTCCCCTGGGGAAGAGTTTTTAATTGCTACAGTCTAGAAACGATTGAAATGGTATTAAAGAAGATGGGAGAAGCCGATGACGAACACTGATAAAAATATTGAAACACTAACTCAAGCACAAAAACGTGCCATGTCTGTTCGTCCTAAAGTTGCTGGATTTCCCTATCTTGCAGAGGCGCTTAGACAAGCGGGTATCCTGAAGAATATTTGGTCATTGCCTTCCTGCCAGTCCATTTATCTGATGAAAGATGGCGGCGTCGTTCAGCAGGGAACTCCGCTTGTGACCGGCACTCATCCTGTTCCTAAATTCGACAAAGATGCTTTAATCAAAGCACTGCGCACGGATCAAGCTGGCAATAGTACTTTTCCAGAGTTTCTGGACTCCGCATGGAAAGCTGGCGTTGTGAAATATGAAGTCGACTTTCCTCGCCGTCAGGTGAATTACTGCGGTGCCAATGGCGAATCGTATCTCGAAGAGTACCCTGCCGTTGAAATCAAAGAATCCTTAGTTGGATAAATACTCCTGCCAAAGGACTTCAATCAGTTCTTTGGCAGGCATTTTTCTGATTTTGGAAAAATGAGTTCCTGCCCACAATGAAAGAAAATCCGATTTTCCCATTTGAGCCGATTTATTTCTGATATCTCTGGTGAAATTATTCTGAGCTGGAAATGGCAGAATGCTTTCTGTCTTGTTTTCCATCTCCCTCATGAACCGATTTTCAATACCGCGGGCGATGCGGCCTGAGAATGCGCGAGTTAACCTGGTTGCTTCGGGTGGTGAGTTTGAAAGAGCATGTCTATACGGAGCGGAAGTGCCAGCTTCGTCGCATAAAAGAAATGCTGTTCCCAGTTGCACCAACTGTGCACCCGCCGAGAGGGCTGCGCGGATACCTTGACCATCCATGATTCCACCAGCTGCGATCACCGGAACTTTAACGCTTTTTACGATCGACTTTGTAAGATCCAACATTCCAATCAGTGGATCCGGTGTTTCGGTCGAAAAAAGGCCTCGATGCCCTCCGGCCTCAACACCTTGAGCGACAATCGCATCTACTTCCAACTCTTGAAGCAATTGAGCTTCCTCAAGAGTGGTCGCAGTTCCCATGGTTAGGATCTTTTGAGACTTGCAGGCTTTAATATATTCTTTAGAGATGAGGCCAAAAGTGAAACTAAAGCCGGCAGGGGCTGCCTTCAGAACGACTTCAAATTGCTTGTCAAAATCTTGAGAGAAAGGGGGATTAAGAGAGGGCGGGGAATTTAAATCCAGCTCTTTTCTATAAGGTGCAAGTGCCGCAATTGCAGATTCAATCTGATTCTTTGAGAGGGTCGGATCCGCCTGAGGTGCAAATAAGTTTACCGCGAAAGGCTTTGCCGTAAGCTCTTTCGTCTGGCGAATGGTTTCATTGATTTGTTCGGGAGTTTCGTAAGCACACCCCAGTGATCCTAGAATTCCGGCATTGGATGCGGCGGCAACTAGCTGAGGAGTTGAGGGGCCGCCCGCCATCGGTGCTAAGATGAAAGGTTTTTCAATGCCAAGACTCTTTATCAAGTTCATATGGATAGAATTTTCTGCCTGAATAGATTCTAAGTCATGTGATTTATGCTAGAGTGTCCATATGGAAATGTATGTGGAAGTCCCCGGTGGAAGATTGTATGCGAAATTATGGGCGCCTGCCGTTGTTGGTGGCCTAGAACCCATTATTTTGTTTCACGATTCTTTGGGATGTGTAGATTTGTGGAAAGACTTTCCCCCAGCTCTTTGCGATACCTTAAAGCGTCCAGTGATTGCTTATGATCGGCTCGGCTTTGGCCGCTCTGACAAAAGAACCCATTTGCCTTCCATTCATTTCATAGAAGAAGAGGCAAATTTTCTTCCTTATATGCTTAAAGCCTTCGACATTTCCAAATGTATTTTATTTGGTCACAGTGTGGGCGGTGCTATGGCTATCGCCTGTGCAGCAAGACATTCAAACAATGTGAGTGCGGTGATTACCGAATCTACTCAAGCGTTTGTTGAAAACATCACTGTCGCTGGAATTTCTAAAGCAGCTCTAGATTTCAAAGATCCTAAATTGATTGAGCGACTTCGCCACTATCACAGTGATAAAACGGAGTGGGTTTTAAACGCGTGGATAGATGTGTGGCTCTCTAGTGACTTTGCCTCCTGGAGTTTAAGAAATGATTTGCCCATGGTGAAGTGTCCAGTGATGGCAATTCACGGGGATCGCGACGAATACGGCTCCCATAAATTTCCAGAAATGATAAGTGAACTTACCGGTGGTGAAAGCGAAATGCATTTGCTGAAAGACTGCGGTCATGTCCCACACCGGGAGCAGCAAGGTGTCGTTTTAGATCTTGTGAAAAAGTTTTTAGCCTGATTTTTTGGAGTTCAAATATTTATCTAAAAGCGCTTGTCCTTCGGGAGTCAGATGGTTATGTAGCTCCGTGATAACTTCCCAGGGAATCAATATCGCATCTAAACTCATAAGATAATTTTTAAGATCATTATCGAGATGCTCTGGCAACAGTGGGTGGGGCTTTCCACTTTCAATGAGGCTGACTGACTGGTCAATAAAAGAGGCGTATTCTTTGATAATTTCTGACAAGGGCGTCAGCATTCGCTGATCTTTATTCAATGCTACACCAATCGTATCTTCGATCTTTTGCGAATACTCCGCCAGTAATGGCCAGATTGCCGTTCTAGCTTTAACACCTAACTCCTGAACGGTTTGAAGGCAGCCGGAAAGATCCAATGAATTCTTGAGTGGCAAGAACTGCTGGAGTTCAGTCAGATGTTCTTTGGCTTCAGCCGTGAACGAATCTGCTTTTGGAGTCTTGGATTCTTGAATCACAGACATTCGTTTTTGCAGATAAGCGTGAATTTCCGGACCCGTTGTTGGTTTTTTCAAAAGGCCCGCGGCACCGTATGTAACTGCCGTTACCAAGCTTGAGTTTTCATACTCTGAGGTTAAGAAAAAGATGGGCAGTCTGTGATAAGCAGGATTCGATTTTAGAATGCACAACAAATTGAATCCACTTTTTCCCGGCATCAGCCAATCCGTCAAAATCACATCGAATTGTTTTCCAGCATAAAGAACCTCTAATGCCTCATCAACTGAACCGACTTGAATAAGTTCATAGGAGTCTTTAAATTCCTCCATTCCACGACTGACTGTTTTTCGTAGAATAGATGAATCATCGATATGAAGTAGTTTTAAGGGCTTTGTCGTCACGATGAACTTATCGAAAATTATTCGCATAAGCTGAAGCTTTGGCCGTTAAACCAGAGCAATGATTTAACTTAGAGAGGTCTCAGTTCTCGGAATGAGGCAAATATCTGAGGAGAACTTTATGTCCATACCAGATGTATTATTTAATAACCGTGCTTTCTTTTAAAGTGCAGAGAGCTTTTGATAAAGTTTAAGACCAATCCACGCGTCTGTAGCAGCGTAAAGGATTTGTTTATTAGTAAGTTCGGCGGCTTCCCAATTTGTCGTTTTTGGGCCTTTGGTGATGGTTCCACCCAGAACTTCTTCAGACATGCTTTTTAAGCCAAAATTCTGCAGGTTTTTGGCCTTAGCCAAAGTTTGCAGTTCCACGAAGCCCTGGTGCGCGAACTGGAAACGCTTATTTAAATTTTTGATATCATCTCGGATGGCGACGCCCGCTTTAATGACATTCGGATTTTCAAAGAGATCTTTGATAAAATCAAAATTTCTGATGTGCTTTAGGCGAATGACGTAGGCATCAGTTTCCGTCGCTAACTGTAACAAAGCCACGGGATGAACCTCGCCTTTTTTAAAGGCGGGGCGGGTTTCAGTATCAAACCCAAGTTCTGTCGCGGACTCAATTGCTTTGGCTACGGATTGGAGCTCGTGGTCCGTGTTAATTAAATGAATCTTTCCAGTAAACGAGAGAATTTTAAAACTAGTTTGATCCATAATTTATTTCTTAAGTAAGGCTTTGATGTTGTCTAAAGGTCTGCCAATGGTGGCCTTGCCGTTGCCCCAAAGAATCGGGCGCTCCATCAAATGAGGACGCTCAGAGAGTCGTGTTGCTATCTCTTCCGGTGAATTCACATCAAAGGGTGCTGCTGTGAAGTCAGCATCTTTTGTTCTTACCAGCATAGACAGAGGACCTTCAAGTTGCGAGATCATTTCTTGAATTTCCTCCTTGCGGAGAGGCTTCTGAATGTAATCAACAATTTGAACAGCTACGGCTTCGGATTCCAAGAATGCCAAAGCTTCTCGACTCTTGCTGCAATTCGGATTGTGATAGAATTTCCATGACGACATAGGGTTTTCTATAACGGGAGGAGTGCGATGGCAATCGAAGAAAACCTAAGGATTGTCGTTATTGGTCTGAAGAGAAAAAGCTTCCCGGATTTCTCCAGGAAGCTTTCGTTATAGCTAGATAGCTTTCAAGTACCAGCCAGTTTCTTTTGTCGTCCAAGTGTTTGATTTTTTCATCTTCATATAGCGGTTGAAATCTTTGGTGTACGCTTTTTTGAAGTTTGTTTCGTGCTTGTTAAACATTTTATCCAACCAAGTGTAGTAGCAAGTGTACATGTGGTTAGATAGGAAGTTGCAGTACCATGCAAACGGCATAGTTTCAGAGAAGTTGAATTTTTTAGAGAAAGCCATGATCTCTTTGTTGAACATGCTCCACCATTGTGTCGCTTCTGTTTTGTGAACGAAGTTACCCACCCAGTAAGTGCGATTACCTTGTTTAAAACCAACTTCCCAACCGTTACCTACAGCTTTAAAGTATGATTTAAAAGTGTAAGGACCATATTGGTATGTTTTCATTTTCATCGTCGTCTTTGTGTTCATCATGTTGCCTTCCTTTTTTTGTTTGGCGTTGAAGCAGAATTCATCTTGCGCATAATTCCTCTCTCACTAAACAAAATTTTTAGTTTGCGAGGGTGATGAAGGAAAAACTAGTCAGTGGTCTCAATGTTACCAAGGATCACTCTGTAGCACTTGTTGGGTTATTGATGGTTTGTGAACGAACGAAGCGGGGAAATAATGTGTTCATTTTTTAAAATGGATTCACCGAACGTCGAGCGAGGAGGACTAAGATGTGTAAAACAATAAAACAAAAAGTTCATTTCAAGGCCCCTCCCGAAGTCATCTACAGCTTGCTCACCAACTCGAAAAAGTACGCGGCCGTAACCGGTAAGAAGGCAAAGATCGGCAAATCAGCGGGAGCCCCCTTTTCGGTAGATGGCGGCCAGGCAACAGGAATAATCGTCGAACTCGTTCGCAACAAAAGAATCGTCCAAGCGTGGCAGGGTCACAGTTTCCCTGAGGGCATATTCTCGATGGCAACGTTAAACCTAAAGCCTATTTCAAAGAACGGAACAGAGCTGGTTTTGATTCATAGAGGAGTGCCGAAAGAAATGATCCCCGCAATCGAGCTCAGTTGGCGCAAGTACAATTGGGATCCGATTAAGAGATATTTGGAGAAAGAGAAACATTAGGCGATTTATTATCTGAGTGCGCTTGGGCAAGCTTCGTTAACATCTTGCCCATAACCTCCAGCTCAGCACGAGTCCATTCCCTTTCTTGAGAAGAAATAATATTCTTCACAAACATAACTTCCAAAATCGGAATGCATTCAAACACCGAACCACGCGCAATCCAAAAAAACTGCCGCTTATCTCCCTTGTGCCAACGACCATTTCCCTCGGCAATATTAAGTGGAATCGAAAGAGCCGCACGACTAAACTGATCAGCTAAGGTGCGACTAACACCCTCACGACTCAACAAATCATCGACAGCTAAATTGAACGCAACAGCCCGCTGATAAACATCCAAATTTTCAAAAGAGAATTTCATGAAAACAAAAAGATGCAAAAAACGAAGCCGCGGAATGTAGGGCTTTACCAAGCTCAACAGAAGGAAAGTCCGCAACCCGTCCCACTTCCAATTTCAAATTTCCAATTTCTAGCCATTTTTGCGCACGAGAATAACTAGCTGGCCTAACGGCGCCGCTGAGAAATTAGAAATTGGAAATTAGAGGATTTTTGCTGCGCAAAAATGGCGGACAGGGAGAGATTCGAACTCTCGGTAGGCTTTTGACCTACACACGCGTTCCAGGCGTGCGCCTTCAGCCACTCGGCCACCTGTCCATCGGGAACGATCTGAAGAGGAGCTAACATAACAATTGCCCCCAGGGAAATCAAGGACGTGGTTTAGGAATATCCGGGTGATATTCGGCTCTTGATTTGATGCGTTAACATTTTGATCTGGCCCAAAACCAAGACCCAGGTCGAGTAATCTTCAGTCCTCCGATTGCCGAATAATATTAATCACTTCGGAGGATTTTACATGAATAAATTGGTCACGATTGCAACGGCAGCAGTGATGGGATTGATCTCGGCTTGTACCAGCAGCTCAACCAAACCAATGGAATCACAATCCTATCGTAATCCCGCCAGCACGGGTGAATTGATCACGGGGAGCCAAAAGGTTTTGGCTGATCTCAACAACTCGCAAGTTTTTAATCCGCAAACTTGTGTGACATTCGTAAATAACGTGACCGACTATCTTTACTATCTGCCAGCGGATCACTTCGTTCCGAAATCTTCTACTGAACAAGAAAGCCTTCGCAAGTATGGCCCTGAAGTCTTAGATACGATTTTCCAGATCCGCGTTTCTTTACATGAAAAACTTCAGGAATTTGATACTCGCTCTGAACTTAGCAAAGACTGCGCAACGAAAGCACGTGAAGGATTTCAATACGCACGTTTTGCTGAAGAGTATCTCTTAGACTGGTTGTACGCGCAGAAAGTTTATAACTTTAAGGCAGCACCAATACTGACAAGTCAAAAACCAAGTACTTGGACCAATCCAAAATTTGAAGGCTTCGAATTGCAGGCGGGTGACGTCATGATCATTCGCGGAAAATCCTATGTCTCAGCGATGATCGCTCGTATCGCAGACGAAGAAGGAAACTTTTCGCATCTTGCTGTTGTGGGTGAGGATAAAGCTGGCAAGAAATATGTGGTGGAAGCGCTTATTCAGTATGGAACGATTGTGACTCCGCTGGAGAAATGGCGCCAGTCTGCAGATGCCCGCGTGGCTTTGTTCCGTCATCCAGATCAAGCACTCGCAAAAAAGGCTTCTCGTTATATTTATGATTATGCCCAGAGTGCCTTGGATAATGGCCAAGGCATTAAGTATGACTTCTCGATGAATGACGACGACTATTCAACGATGTTTTGTTCTGAAGTTGTCAGAATGGCTTACGATAAGGCCTCCAATGGTCAGTTGATCATTCCCAAATTCCGCAGCACTGTCAGTAAATTCAAAGGCAATGCATATCCTCGTTCGCTGGGCGTGACGAAGACTTCTTTGTTTGCCCCGTATGATGTTGAGGTTGATCCACGTTTTGATTTCGTCGCAGAGTTTAGACATATGCCGCTTCTTCGTCAGGTGCGCATGCAAGACGCCGTTTTACAAAGCGTTTATGGCTGGATGATCACTAAAGGTTACAATTTCCACTGGGAGCCAAAACATGCCGGTAAAGCTTACCTTGCAAAAATGGTTCGTCAGTTCGGAATTGCGAAAAACACTCTTCCGAAATACATGCCAGTTGAAAGCATCAAAACGAACGTGCAGTTCGAAGCTGTCGCAAGTGCATTAGAAAAGAATATTTATGCCAAGGAAGCTGAATTCTATAAAAAGAACGGATATCTTCCTTCGTTTCAGGATCTATTGATTATCAATGAAGCCTATCGCCGTAAGGATTGTGCAGACGACAAAGCTCTGCATATCCCTGGCTTCGGTGGTTCACAGTTCCACTGGTTTTTCTACGACGATAACCACAAGTGCGATTAAAGAAATAAAGCATCGAGCTGCTTAAAGTACCACTCCTGCAGAGCTTTTCTTAATGGAAGGGAGTTAAGCATCTCGGTCTTGGTTTGCACATTCCCGGTGCGCGCCGAGAGGTCCTTTTCGGAGCAGTATTTAATCCATTCATCTGTGGCTTCCGGATGAAATTGAGTAGCCACGATATTCTGGCCAACGCGATAACCCTGATTCTTACAAAATTCATTGGTGGCAAAAAGCTCCGCACCTTTTGGTAGGTCGAATGTGCATAGATGAGATTGAAACACCTGCAACGTTTCACCGCCCGACATTTTTACCGGAACAAATCCCGATTCCCAGCCCGCGGAGTGAACAAAGACTTTTTCCCCTAAAACTTCAGCCAGCAGCTGCGCTCCTAAGCACAGTCCAAAAACTTTCTGATCATTTTGCACCAGGTTTTTAAGGAATGCTTTTTCCGCTTGTAACCAAGGGAACTTGTCTTCTTCAAATGCGTTAGCCGTTCCACCACAGATCACCACACCCAGATACGGTTTAAAATCCGGAGCGGGATTTCCCTCCGCGGGATGCCAGTATTCAACCTGAATATGATTCTTTTGAGCCCACTCAAGTGTGGAGCCCGGAGGAACCGTTTGCTGATGTTGGATGATTAATAGCTTTTGCATGTTTAAAAATGCTATCTAATCATTTTCCTATTGTCCATCGAGCAGAGACTTGTCAGTATTTAGGCATGAAAACTATTACGCGTTCTTTAAAAACTTTGGTGTTCTTGTGTGTGATCTTTAATAGCGGTCTTGCGTTGGCGGACGGTATGGGTAAGTTGGGGCTTTTGTATATGAGCTCTTCCTCTGAAGATTCCGGAGCGGAAAGCAAATCCACGCGCACGTTGTACGATGTGGCTCTATACTACAAATTCCAAGGTTCCCCTTGGGTTCTAGGTGGACTTTACCAAAATGACGCGCAGGCATCTGATTCGACGACTGTGAATCGTACTTCTTACGGCGTTAGCGGTGGTTTAATGACCCGCAAAGAAAGCGGCGGATACCTTTTAGCAACTTACTTCGTTTCTTCGACTTACGGCGATTATAAAGAAGGTTCCGGATTCCAATTGGATTTTGGTTATAAAGTTCCAACGAAAATCCCTTTGGCATTTCAGCTTAGCTACAAAAGCTATGATTATTCCAAATACAATCACAAAGATACAAAGCTTGATCCCTATTTCGTCGTGATTGCGGATTTCTAAATGGAAAAGCAAATCGGTAGCTGCCACTGCGGCGAAGTCAAATACGAAGCAACTGGCAGCTTCCAGGAAGTTATCAGCTGCAATTGTTCAATGTGCAGAAGAAAAGGCACCTTGCTGGCATTTGTCCCAGTTGAAAACTTCAAGATGCTTTCCGGAGCTGAAGAACTGGTTGATTATCAATTTGGAAAAAAACAAATTCATCATACTTTTTGTGGTGAATGTGGTGTGACGCCATTTGCTCACGGAACGGCTCCGAATGGCGCAAAAATGGTTGCCATCAACGTCCGCTGTTTGGAAGACGTTGATCTGGATAGTTTGAAGATCACTAAGGTTGACGGAAAATCCTTCCCGATCTAGTCGCGAAGTCAAAAATGCAACCTCGAAATGACTTATATCAAAAACCATCGCTGTAATCTTGAAATACAGGGTGAGGATGATGAAATAGAGTTTCGAGGTGGCCATGTGTAAAAAACTGAAGATACAAATTTCCATTTTGATCCTTGTTTCGAGTTCACTTGGATGGTCGCAAATCAAAATGTTTAAAAACGTGGTTCGCCCCAGCAAAGGAATAGCCGTGACCTACCCCGCAAAACAAATCAGCATTTCAATTGGGAAAAACGTGAATGAAGTATATCAGTTTATTTCCACTCCGGAAAACATGCCTCGGTGGGCGGCGGGCCTAAGCCAGGCAGAGCTGATAAAATCCGGAGATGAGTGGATCGCTGATTCTCCGATGGGAAAAGTAAAAGTTCGCTTTGCCGAAAAAAACAAGTATGGCGTGGTCGATCATGACGTCACTCTTCCTTCCGGTAAAGTGAATCACAATCCTTTAAGAGTGGTTAAAAATGGCGACGGTAGTGAAGTGATATTTACTTTGTATCGTCGTCCTAAGATGTCTGATGTTGATTTTGAAAACGATGCCAGAGCTGTCACAAAAGATCTTCAGAAATTAAAACAGATACTGGAAAAATATGTACGAAGTGATTAACGCCTTTACTGCACTCCTTAGAAAGATGGGCTCTAAAACACCAAGCTGGCTCGTAAAGCATCTGATCAGCCTGTGGATGCCTTATTTGGGGGCAGGAATCAAAATCGAGGAAATTTCCCCTGACTATCGATATATCAAAGTCTGCCTGAAGCAGAGTTGGTATAACCGTAACTACGTTGGGACGCAGTTCGGCGGTTCTCTTTATGCGATGACGGATCCCTTTTATATGCTCATGTTGATCAATAATTTGGGGCAGGATTACTATGTTTGGGATAAAGGAGCGACCATAGACTTCGTTGCTCCGGGAAAAACCAAAGTGACGGCTGAATTTAGAATCAACGATGAGATCATCGAAAAAGTTCTGAAAGAAACGGCCTCTGGCGAAAAATATATCTTCGATCTGCCAGTGCAAGTGATTGATGCAAACGGGGAGCTTGTCGCCTCGGTCCTTAAAAAACTTTACGTTCGAAAAAAGAAAAAAGACCGTCCTTAGAACGAAATTTTAAAGCTGATATCGATATTGTTCGGAATAAATCCTGCGCGGTGACTGATGGTATCTGTCGCATCGACTTCTTTCGCAGCATAGGTATCATAGGCACCCTTTAACATGCTCGCCACCACACTTGAGGCTACGCCAATCCAATAGGCCTGCTTTTTGGTGATGTTAAGTCCTTTATAGGCAAGGGCCGCGCTGGAAACGGCAACCAGACTTCCTGCCACTGAATTGATAATCTTGTCATTGTGCTCAACTGTGTCTTGGTCTTTTGCCAGCAGACCTTGCATCAGAGTACCCGCACCAACTTCCAGTAAAATATCACTGGGGTCGTCGGTTTTAATATTCGCGGGTTTCGAGATGTCAGTTGCAAACTGCAAAACCTGCAAGTCAGCCAGAATTTCATTCTGATCTAAAGTTGCAATAAACTGAATCGTTTCTGGAATTGCATGGTAGTCACTTTTGTTGTCGCACTGAAAGTTTAAAACCGTGAATGGCCCTGTCTTTTGAGCCGTCATGGTTTTTGCGTAGCGGTCATTGCGCACGCTGGGAACGCAGGCCTTTACGAAAAGCTTCCATACAGCCACAGGCGTGTTGGGAATTTTTTGGTTGGTAACTTGAAGCTCGCCTGAGTTCAATTGTAAGGCGCGATCAAGTTTAGATGAATAAGTAAAGTATTCTTTATCTTGAGGGAGATAGATTTTCGTAGCTGACCAAGACAAGCTTGAAAGCAGGCTGATCACGCAAACCACTACGAATTTCATGGATCTTTCTAGCATCCCGTTCCCCTTGTCGCTGGTTCGTTTTGAATAGCGAAAGCTATGCCAGAGCTCAGGTTTATATAGGCGGATTGAAGCCAAGAACGGTGAAATTAGGTAAAAAAGGTGACCAATACTTGGTCACTCTTAGAAAGGAAGATCTTTGTTCGGAAACGTGTATCCCAGAGCTATACCCGCCGCCACAAAAGATGCCGAGTCCACAGTTGTCGGAGTATTGGTTACGTCAGAGATGATATTACTCCACATGCCTTCGGGTACTGAAGCGCTTCGACTAAAGATCTGAACACTCCAGCGCTCTTTGATAAATATCATCGCGCCTATCTCAAGGCCCACAGTCACTCCAAGGCTGTCTTCGCGATAGCCACGACCTTGCCATTCGGTGGAGATGGTATCGTAAGCCAATGTGGGAAAGATATTTAAGTACAAGTTATAGCGATTGTTTCCGTAGTTAAAACTCGGGCCCCAACCCACATCAGTATGAAACCGTTTAAACTGCACGTCCTTCAAAGACGGAATCTCATTAAATTGTTCACGAGCGTAGGAAAAACTTAAACTCGGGGTTAAGCGAAAATGATATCGCCATTCTTGGCGCTTTGAAGGGGGCAGAAAGTTTTTTAAACTGATAGCAGCCAGATACTGCGTAGTCTTTTCAACAAAGCCTTCAGAGCTGACTTCCTCTGCTTGCACATTTTGTTCGTTAATAGTCAGACTGGTTCTTCCGGAAGCGGGAATAATGAAAATGGAATTAGGTAAAAGGTTTACTACCTCAGAGTTGCGATCCGCCCAACCCACATCATAGATGGAGGGAGTCAGGGATTTATCGAAAGCAAAGTCCATGCTTTTAGAGTCCGCGGGATTTAAAACATCTTGAAGCTTACCTTTAACCAATACTTTTTGTGGATCGGAAGAAATATCCACTGTGCCGAGGTATATTTTTGAAGCCTTCAAGCGATAGGCAGCCTCGTAGCGGTCGGCTTTGTCTCCCTGGCCATCGTTGTCCATGTCATGATCATTAAAAACTGGCAGCGACTGATTGTATGAAAGAACCGTTGCCCATGTTTGCTTGCCACTTAAATCCGCGCTGATAAGTCGTCCCACTTCGTCTGCAATATTCGGATGGGCCGCAAGCGGGGGAGCGACTGCTATTAAGACGGGAGGTTGATATCTGCCTTGCTGAGATGCGGGAAAATCAAGAGTAACGTCGTCTGCATACTCCCAAGCAGCACCCGTTAATAAATCCGTGGCCCATCCAATCGGTGCCCAACTTAAAAAACCTAGGTTGCCAGCAAAGCTTCGTCCCCAGCGGTATTGACCATCGAGTTCTGCTTCAGTTTTGGATTTTCCATTTTCTGCAGTTAATTGCAGTGAGCTTTTTCGGGGGATTTCTGCAAGGAGGGGAGCTTGACCCAGGAGTTCGCCATCTTGATAGACTTTGGCTCCCGGGGAGTTTGTGTGAACGTGAATGATTTGGCGTCGTCCGCCGCTGGTTGCGCAGGCTGAAAGAATCAAGCTGAGGGTAAGGGCTGCGCAAATTCTAAATTTCATTTCCGTCGTTTTACTTTTTCTTCCACTTCGCTTTTTTAGGATTTGCAAACAGATCTTCGCTATCAAGCAGGGCTTGAAGGCTCTTATCAATATCTGAAGTTTCCGGTTGAGAAGCGATAATTTTATAATCGGCTTTGTTTACTTTAATAACTTCAACCGGCTTGGTCAACAAAGCCTCGATATTCGCAAGTTGTTCTTTTTCTTCCGTCGCGCAGAAGGAAACAGCGATACCTTTGTTAAAACCGCGGCCTGTACGACCGATACGATGAACGTAATTTTCAGGTTTTTCTGGTAGGTCATAATTTATAACATGTGTTACGTCAGGGATATCAATACCACGAGCACTCACATCCGTCGCGATCAGGATTTTGCATTCACCTTTGCGGAAGGCTGCCATCACGTCAGCGCGGTCGACTTGATCTTTTTCTCCATGCAGAGTCAAAGACGCGATATTAACCCGCTCAAGTGCTTTAGCGACGCGTTCGGCACGGACGCGAGTCCGAACAAAGACGATGAATTTACCATCTGGATTTTGATTGATGTACTCGGCCAGGAAGAAACGTTTGTCATCCATTTCGACGAACATCACAAAGTGCTTTACGTTTTTTGAAACCGGATCTTCTGGAGAAATTTCGATGCGGATCGCGCTGCTACGAACTTGAGAGTATGCAAGCTTTTTGATCTCTGGATTGATCGTCGCAGAAAAGAATAAAGTCTGGTGACGACGATTCAACTTGCGTTTGATATCTTCGATATCATCAATGAATCCTAAGTCCAACATCTGGTCCGCTTCGTCCAAAACCAAGTGCTCGATGAAATTCAAATTAATGAAGCCCTGAGAGATCAAGTCAAACATACGACCCGGAGTTGCGATCAAAACGTCAATGCCGTCTTGAAGCTTTTTGATTTGCGCATCTTGTTCGATACCGCCAAACAATGCGAAGGGTTTCACCTTCGTGTGTTTGGAAAGTTTATTAAACACTTCACCGATTTGCTGAGCCAGCTCACGAGTTGGAACAAGGACGAGGCATTTGATACCGATCGCGCGCTTGCTGCTTTTTTCGGAGTGAATCATGTTGATCAGTGGAATAGCAAAGGCCGCTGTTTTACCTGTACCGGTTTGAGCGATTGCCAGAACGTCTTCGCCTTTAAGGATAGAGGGAATGGCTTTAAACTGAATATCAGTCGTGCGGAAATAGCCGTTATCTTCAAGGTTGCGAAGAAGGTCTTCAGAGAGGTGGAATTTTTCGAATTTCATGGACAGACCTCTATCATGGAGAGGTCTGTCGTGTCCAACTTGCTGAATTATTTACTATTTTTTGTGAAACAAAGCCTTAACTTTAGGCGCATATGGAGGCGCGAAAAAGGCTAAATAGATCATTAAAGCTCCCAGGATCAAAGCTAGAGGCACGCCACTTGGAGCCAGGAACGCGTGGATAAAGAAAATGTTCAAAACGACCGGAGCCAGGATGACAAGGCAAAGTGGGACGAACCAGCCAATCAGAATCAAAAATCCACAGACGGTTTCGGTAATTTTAAGCAGCGGCATGAAATAAACAGAAGCAACGATCCCTTGGAAGTAAGTCAATAGTGCTGGTGGCATACCTTCCATCGGTGGAGGTGGCATCAACCCCATCTGTTGCGCAAGTCCCGCAACTCCTGAAAGGAAAAAGATCAAACCGAAAAGAATACGCGCGATCATTGGTAGTTTAGCTTTCATGATGAATACCCCTTTTAAATATTGGAGCTTATCTTCAATTTAGTATCAACCAAGAATTATGTCGGTTACTCTTTTCCCTATGAATACACAAAGAATCCAATATCTAGTTTCGATGGCACTCATCCCCTTGCTTGCGGTGGCGTGTTTTGTTTTTAATTTTTCGTCAGCACTTGCCTTGGTTTTAGGATTGGTTACCGCGATCACTGTTGGCAATCCCTATATTTCGAAAACACGTAAGTTGACGTCGAACCTATTAAGCATCGCCGTTGTTGGTTTGGGGGCGGGGATGGATTTGAATGTCGTAGGCCGAGTGGGAGCTCAAGGTGTGGGTTACACCGTGCTTGGCATCTCGTTGACCCTGATTTTTGGTTATTTCCTAGGTAAAGTTTTGAAAACTGAGCGCGATACTTCGATTTTGATTTCGGCCGGTACCGCCATTTGCGGAGGCAGTGCCATTGCAGCGGTATCTTCGTCAATCAAAGCCAAGCCCCATGAAATCTCAGTTTCATTGGGTGTCGTTTTTATGCTGAATGCCTTGGCGTTGATTGTTTTCCCACTTGTGGGTCATCACTTCAATTTAACTGAAGGTCAATTTGGTCTGTGGAGTGCGCTCGCAATTCATGACACCAGTTCCGTTGTGGGAGCTTCCATGCAATACGGTGCTCACGCTTTGGAAGTGGGAACAACAGTGAAACTTGCAAGAGCCTTGTGGATTGTTCCCGTGACATTGTTCTTTGGATATTTAGTTTCCCGCAAACAAGAAGCTACGGCTGGCAAAACAAAATTTCCGTGGTTTATTCTGGGATTTTTACTAGCAGCTGCTCTAGTTACTTGGATCCCTCAGCTTCAGGGAGCAGGAAAAGTCGTTAACGAACTTGCCAAAAAACTTTTAGTGGTCACCTTGTTCTTGATCGGCGCGAATTTGACTCGCGACACATTACGTAGTGTCGGCGTGCGGCCATTGATCCAAGGTGTTTTACTATGGGTTATTGTTGGCGGACTGACATTAGCAGCAATTTTAGCGGGCTGGATCGGACTCGCTTAATACCTGAATAAAGGAAATTCCATGGCTTTCAAATCAGCAATTACATTAAGAGACGGCACGCACATGCCTCAATTGGGCTTCGGTGTTTGGCAGGTACCAGATGACGGTGCAGAGTCTGCCGTTAGTGAAGCTTTGAAAGTGGGCTACCGATCAATTGATACGGCGGCCATTTACCGCAATGAAGCTGGTGTCGGCAGAGCCCTTAAAAATAGCGGCCTAGCACGCGAGGAAATGTTCATCACAACAAAACTTTGGAATGATGATCAAGGCTATGACAATGCGATGAAAGCAGTTGATGCCAGTTTGGAAAAGTTAGGAATCGAACAAGTTGACTTGTATTTAGTGCACTGGCCATCTCCCCACCGTGGACTTTATCTTGAAACCTGGAAAGCCATGGTGGAGATAAAAAAACAGGGCAAAGCAAAATCCATTGGTGTTTCGAATTTCATGCCTGAACATCTGACTCGGATTATCGATGCGACCGGTGAAGTTCCAGTTCTAAATCAAATCGAACTTCATCCAAAATTCCAACAAAAGAATTTACGTGAATTTCATGAGAAACATGGAATCTTCACGGAGTGTTGGAGTCCGCTGGGCCAGGGAAAACTTTTAGATGATTCTCACCTGAAAGAAATCGCAGCCAAACATGGTAAATCTACAGCGCAGGTGATTTTGCGTTGGCACTTGCAGAATAATTTTATCGTGATTCCGAAATCCGTGACACCTTCACGCATTAAAGAAAACTTTGATGTTTCTGATTTTAAATTAAGTGCTGAAGATATGGCTAAGATTGAAAAGATGGATAGTAAGGACGGTCGCATAGGACCAAATCCAATGACAGCAGAGTTCTAAACTTATTCGCGAAAATAATCATAGCGATCTTCTTGTGAAAGATCGCTATAAAGAGCGGCTCTGCGCCGCTCTTGCAGTCTGTACTCGATGAAATTCCAATACACGATCTGATAGACTAAAAAGATCACCACTCCCACAGCAGTCGTTAAAACCATTTGTTGGTGTGTCTCCCATATTCTGACGGCCGAAAACAACAATAACGGATGAACTACGAAAAGCAGGGCGTGCAACCACATTTCCATCGCAGAGCAAAACTTGCGATGAACCCATTCATCTTTGGTGATAAAGACACACGAAAATATCGCCATGGAATAATAAATGATTTCAGTGGAGGAGTTTTTGGGTGCAAGTCCAATGAAAAGCAAGCACGACAGAACCGTTGCTGTGTCCATGGGGTGTCCCAGTCTTTCCCAGCGTGGAAGTCCTCTTTTGTGATGAAAAAAAACTTCATCGACAAAAATAAGAATACCCTGAAGAACGGTGAGAACCAGGAAAGCACTCATAACTTCTCCATTAATCCCCCGCAGACGGTCAGACCGGGACCGAATGCGTAACTAACGATCTGAGTTCCTGAAGGCACGTTCTCATCGTGGATAATGGATTCCCACAAATGTGGCAGTGTTGCCGAAGACATATTGCCCCGGCGATGTAAAAGTCGACGACTGGCTTCGACCTGCGAATCTTTTAGTTCTAAATGGTGAGCCACCTGGTCGATAATTTTCGGTCCGCCCGGATGGACGGCAAATAGCGCATTTTTCTGAAGTTGAGGCAGATCATACCCACGCTTTTTCAACCAGCGCTCGGTGAACTCGCGGATTTTTGTTCCGACCATCGATGGCACATCTTTAGAAAGTGTCATTTTCATTCCCCAATCTGAAACCATCCACTCCATCGCATCAGCGGTGTCGGGAATAATCTCTTCATACAGGGATAAAATTTTAAAACCTGATTCCGGTTGATCGTGACTCATGCGATAAGCAATACAGCCGTCGGCAAACAGACTTTGAATCACCATCTGCTCAAGCGAAGACTCTTCGGGATTTAAGTGCAGACTGCAGAGTTCGGTGTGAACCAAATCCACACAGCGCTTTTCTCCTAATATAGATTCATTTGCTAAAAATCCTGCCGCCATTCTTAATGCCGGAAAGGCGCCATAACATCCCATGTGATAGGAATGAGTGACGGTCACGGGCTTTGGTGATTTAAGAGCTATTAGCTGCGCGGCACTTGGCGAAACGTATCCTGTGCAGCTGACGTGGATCATATCGTCAGGATATGCACGTTCATGGTAAATCTGTTTAAATAGATCTTGAACGATCTTGTGATAGTACTCGTGACGGTAATGCATGCTGACGCCGCGATTACTGACGGGAATAGGATAAATTTTATTCTGCGACCAATCCATTTCGCCCACATCAGGTACGAAAAAATATCGTTGCTGAATTTGTTGGGACGAGCAGCCCACTCGGTGGAGCATTTTTAAATACTCTTCCTTGGTGTGGGACTGGCCTTTTTGTGCAAGCTGATGGGCTGTTGAAAGCCAATCAAGACTGGCATCCTGGGCAACCTGATACGGAGGCACGATGGAGTGAAATTTTCCTAGGTACATGACTCCATGCTAAGTGGGCGCGTACACCTCTTGTAGATCCAGTGTGAACATACACCGGGAGGCTAACTAAATTTTACGAATCAAGAGCTTCATCGGTGTGATACTTTTTCATGCCTATAAGCATGAGCAATCCTGGAATCGCAATCAGTGCGCAGGCATAAAAGAAATTCGCCCAACCCAAATGCTTAACCAAGTCTCCCGTAAAACCAGAAAAGAATGTTCTTCCCAAAGTCGCAACACTGGAAAGAATCGCATATTGAGTTGCTGTGTATTTCTTGTTGCTAAGTGCGGCCATGAAAGCCACGAACGCTGCGGTAGCCATACCTGTGCTGATATCTTCAAACACGATGACTGCAGCGAAAGGAACTAAAGCATTGCCAGTAAATGTGAGGACTGCAAACGCCGCTGTGGATATCGCCTGCAAAATACCAAACACCCACAGACTGCGATAAATGCCGATGTAGTAGATGGCGATGCCGCCAAAAAACAATCCCACTAGCGAAGACGCCGTTCCGAAAACCTTCGCTACCAATCCGATATCGGCGTTCGTGAATCCCATTTGTACATAGAATGGCTGCAACAAAGCACCGGCCAGGGCGTCGCCGAGTTTAAACAACAAGACAAACAAAAGAATATAAGCAGCTCCCGGTCTTCTTAAGAACTCAGCAAAAGGCTCAACGGCGGCCTGATATAGCGATTTCGGCGGAGGAGAATCAAGTTTTGGTTCGGGTGCGAAGAATGTCGTTAAAAGTCCGATGCCCATGATCGCAGCCATCAGGAAATACAACTGCCCCCAAGAAATTGGCCAGAACTCATTTCCGACCATGCCGATACCCAAACCACCTGATACCAGCATCGCAATTCTATATCCGTAGATATTCAGAGAAGACCCCAAACCCAATTCCTGATTCGAAAGTATCTCGCGGCGGTAAGCATCGATCGCGATATCTTGAGTGGCACTAAAGAAGGCAATCAACACGGCCATGATCGCCATTAAGCTTAAATTGTTCAACGGGCTTAAAGTTCCCAAGAATAATAACGAAGCCATAATCGCAATCTGCGTTGCCATCATCCAGCTACGGCGGCGGCCGACTTTAAATAAAGTATAGCGATCCAGCAGAGGCGACCACAAAAACTTCAAAGAGTAAGACAATCCCACCCAGCTAAAGTAACCGATCGTGCTGATATCAACCTGCTCGCGGGCAAGCCAGGTTTTTAACGTTCCGCCAGTCAGTGCCAGAGGTAAGCCGCTCGCAAAGCCCAGAAACAGGACGATAAGCATGTGTTTGCTAAATAAGTCTTTCAGGATATTTTTCTTAGCTGCCATTACTGTGATGTCTCTCTCTAGTTACTTAGTCAGGTTTTTAAGTCTTTTGCGCATCGTCCACAACAGATGACTGATGTAAGGTCTGCGGCTTTCTCCGGTGGTTACCATCAAAAGTTTTGTGATCTTTAAATTTACGGAATCGGTGTAAAGCAAGATCAGCATTTCATATATGAAGTTGGTATTTAAGGTCACGTGATTGTCCGTACCTACTCCCAACTGCACACCTTTTTTCTCCCACCACGAGAACGGATGGTCCTTATAGTCTTCGAATTTACCAGTGAGTTTGTTATTCGAGGAGGGAAGTGAAACCAGGGTCACACCTTTTTGAATCATTCGGTTCAAAACGTCATGTTGGTAATGTTCAACTTCACGAGCGGTATGGAATTTTGCTTTTACCAGCAAAACTTTTTCTGCGTCATTTAAACGCTCGCCCTTCAAAAGTTTTTCCAGGACATGGCGGTTGTCAGCCCAATCAAGTTCCGTCAACTCACGGTACAGGGGATCTTTTTCTGTAAAGCCCTTGCCCTCGTTATTGCGTTTAATGAAATCCTGATACAGGCGGTGGAAGTATTTATTAGGATTAATTCCCAAGCTAATTCCATGCTCTAGTGTATCTATGTGCCAGATGTTCATGGCATTATCCACAGCCTGGATTCCTTTTTTCAAAGTGTGCCAAGTTTCACCGTGATGCGAGCGGATTTTAAAACCACGATACTGCAGTTTTCTAAAACCCATCTTCATTTCATTAAAGTGCTCTTTACGGTAAAGCTCGCGTTCGTCACCTACAGTATCCGCATCCGTCATTACTTTTTGCAAAAATGGATATTTATCCAACATTTGAACCAGCTCGTCGATCTGGGACATGAAATGTTCTTTGCGAGTTTTAAAATTTTCCGCATCAAAATGATTGGCTTCTTTGCGGAATGACGGTGAAAGGATGAAGCGGAACTCACTGTGCTCGTCCTGGAATTTTTTAAAGCCGTCATACAGACCTAAAACAACGTCCTCGGGTGTGACATCGTCAATACCAGGAATTTGCTCTGAAGAGCTGGAGGTCGAACGTGACAGGGAAAATTTAAGGCGAACCGAGCCGACATTAAAGTTTTTCCACAGATCATTCGCCATGTGGTAGGCAGCCTCCGCATGGACCTCACGATTTAAAAAGATCAATTTTGGAAGATACAGAATTTTTAAATAACGGGCGAAGCCTTCGTTTTCCTGCAGACGAATCAGCTTATCAACATCTTCAACACTGCGAATTGGTAAAGCTTGGGGACCGTAAACTTCAGAAATCTTTTGCTCATAGATCTCTTTGTCAGGACCTTCCAAAAGTTTTTTCAAACGGGGATAAATGAAATCAGCGGAAATCGCGCCCGTCAGATGAATGTGCTCTTCATGGTATTTCAACGGGAAATTTTTAAAGAACTCAAACAAGGCTGCCGAGATCGGGTGCTTTAATAAAGTCGTGATAGTGATTTCATTGATTTGAAAACGATTTAGCAGATTGCGAAAGTCCGCAACCAGTTTGTACGCTTCCGGATTTTTGTCGTTTAAATCAGATGAAAGCAGCAAATCCAATGTGTCGGATAATGAAATCCCATTAGTTTCACTGATGATAGTAGTCAGAGCTGCGACCAGCTGATTGTGAATGTCCTTATTCACGCAAGCCCCCTTTGTAAAAGGTTAGCTGGGAATAAGGACGATGTACACGACTATCCCGTTTTTAGGATCAGGTAGGGTGCCCAGTCAGGCGGAACGTGATCGGCGCTGATTTCCAACTGTAAAGTTGGCAGCCAATTCGGTGCGCGCGGTTCTGTCAACAAAGGCATATTCGCAGTTCTTGGAGTGCGATTTGCTTTTCGTTGGTTGCATTCGCGGCAGGCTGAAACAACGTTAGTCCAATTTTTCGGTCCATTATGAGAGGCAGGTACGACGTGATCAAGAGTGAGCTGTTTGGCGTTGAGTTTTTCGCCACAGTACTGGCAGGTGTAGTTATCGCGGATATATACGTTTTCTCGACAGAAGCGGACAGCATGGCTTCCCCTCGGTTTAACGTATGATTTGAGTCTCAATACGCTGGGGAGCTGAAACCTTCGCTGGAAAGACCGGGCGAAAGTCTGGTGATACTCGAGTATCTCCACTTTGTCCTGAAACCACAATATTAAGGCCTTTTGCCAACTTACAACCCGCATGGGTTCGTAACTTGAGTTAAGCAGTAAGGACCTCAGTGAGGTCATGTGCTGCATGTATCCCCCGTTCTGGTGCGTTCCTATACTCAAGTATATCTAATATTGAGCCGGAAATTCAAGCTCTACGCCAATTGTGTCGCAGATGAGGGCTTTTATATTGCCAAAAGGCTAGGAAAAGTGGGATACGGACGTATCAAATAAGGAGACTCATTATGAGAAGAGTATTGGCATTTAACTACGTTCTAAAAGGCCCAGATGGTCAAATCCTTGATAAATCTGAAAAGGGTCATCCATTGCCATACCTTGAAGGTGCAGGACAAATCCTTCCTAAACTTGAAGAAGAAATCAAAGACATGAAAGAAGGCGATAAGAAAAATGTAAAGCTTGCCGCTAAAGATGGTTACGGCGAAATCCGCGACAACATGTTCATGGACGTTCCTAAAGAAGAACTTGCTCACCTTCCACAATTGGAAATCGGCGCGCACCTTCGTTTGGAATTGGGCGAAGGTCAACACATCGTTCGCGTAACAAAAATCACTGACTCTCATGTAACTCTAGACGGCAACCACCCATTGGCTGGCCAAAATCTAGAATTCGACATCGAGATGGCGTTGATCAGACCAGCCACAAAAGAAGAAGAACAACACGGCCATCCTCATGGCTTACACGGCGACGCCGGTCACCACCACTAAGAGTTGGTGAAAACGGCCCGATCGACTGCGTTGTCGGGCCATCTCCTCGCTCCGACGTGCCTGAAGCACGCCTGCGCTGTGGGGATGACCCTCCGCCTTGCGCTCGAACCGTTTTGACCAACTCTACTTCTGCGACGATTTGTTGGGGAGGGGGAGTTGGTCTTTGTTTTTTAGGGGATGTTGGAAGTTGCCAATTTCCAATCTCCAATTTCAAATTTCCAAAAAATTTCGGAGAAATTTTTTTATGCCTTCGTTTGATATTGTTTCTGAGTTGAATCTTCAAGAGGTTGATAATGGGATTAATCAGGCTCGTAAAGAGGTTGAGGGTCGTTATGACTTTAAAGGGAGTAAGGCTGAGATTGGTTGGGACAAAGATAAAAAAGAAATTAGTTTGTCTGCCGAAGATGAATATAAAATCGAACAAATGGGCAGTATCCTTCAGACGAAATTGCACCGTCGTGGAGTAGATATCAAAGCCACTAAGTTCGATAAAATTGAGCCGGTGGGTGGAAGAATGCTCCGCCAGAAGGTCACTTTACAGCAAGGTATTGACCGCGAAGTTGCTAAGGAAATTATCAAAGCGATTAAAGACGCTAAACTAAAAGTTCAGCCTCAAATTGCAGATGATAAAGTAAAAGTAACTGGAAAAAGTATAGATGAATTACAAGAGTGTATTGCTCTGATTCGCTCTGGGAATTATGCGGTTCCATTGCAGTTTAATAATATGAGATCCTAAAATTGGGCTTGCACGGAAATTGGGCTATGCTAGCCTTAATCTAGTTTACCCAAGTTCCCCGTGTGAGTATCGATTTTAAGTTGTTCGAAGGCTTCCTCGGGTTTTTTAAACGACCATAGGAGGTCTTTCGTGGCTAAGAAGTTATACGTAGGCAACTTGCCTTACTCTGTAGACGATGAAACTCTACACAATCATTTCGCACAATTCGGTGCAGTTGATTCCGCAAAAGTTATCATGGATCGCGAAACAGGTCGCTCTAAAGGCTTCGGCTTTGTTGAGATGACTGACGATACTGCAGCTGATGCAGCTATTGAAAAAGGCAACGGCATCGAAATGAATGGCCGTGCTTTGAATGTTTCTGAGGCTCGTCCTCAAGCTCCTCGCGAGGGTGGCCCTCGTCGTGGTGGCTTCAACAACAACCGTGGTAACGGTGGTGGCGGTCGTCGCGAGTACGGCAATCGCTAGTTGTTTTTGCTAACGCAAATTCCGAAAGCCTCAAGGGAAACCTTGGGGCTTTTTTTATGCCGAATTATCACAAGTGAATGGCATTGCGGACTCCATAATTTGTTCTGGGCTTGAACAAAGGTCCGTAACGATGTCTGATAGTTCCTTATGAGAACTCTAATTATCACGTTTCTTCTTTTATTCTCTTCGCTTTCGTTTGCACAAAAAAAATTGATCGTCCTGGGTGATTCTATCACTGAAGGTTATGGCGTTTCCAAGGAAGCGGCTTACCCCGCTTTACTTGAAAAGAAGTTGCACGAAGCCGGCAAGAAAGACTGGTCTATCATTAATGCGGGTGTGAGTGGTTCGACGACCGCTTCCGGAATTTCGCGCATGAAGTGGTTGTTTAAATCCAAACCCGATGTGGTGTTTTTGGCTTTGGGAGCAAACGATGGTTTGCGGGGTTTGAAAGTGGAGGAGAGTCAGAAAAATCTGGCATCCGCAATTGAGTACGCTCAGAAAGAAAAAGTCGAAGTGATTTTGGGTGGACTGTATATGCCTCCAAATTATGGCGCTGACTATACGGCGAAATTTAAAAAGATGTACGAGGATTTGGCCAAAAAATACAAACTGACTTTTATTCCATTCATTCTGGATAAGGTTGCGGGAAATCCAAAATACAATCTTGCTGACGGCATTCATCCCAATGAAGAAGGCCATAAAATTATCGCGGACACGATCTTTAATGCATTGAAAGGCAAGTTATGAGCTTAACCCTGAACGATATCCGTAAAAGTTTTCATCAAGGCGATGCCGAGGTCGCAGTTCTTAAAGGGTTGAACGTCACGATTGAACCAGGTCAGATTGTTTCCATCGTAGGGCAATCTGGAAGTGGGAAGTCGACTTTGCTTTCTATTTTAGCGGGCCTGGAACGCGCAGACCGTGGGGAAATCCTTGTGGATAAGGTGAATCTGTCGCCGATGAGTGAACAGGAATTAACTTTGTTCCGCGCGCAGAATATTTCCATCGTGTTTCAGCAGTACCATTTGATAGCGCATTTAACGGCTTTGGAAAATGTGGCTCTCGCTTTGGAAATTTTAAAAATGGAAAATCCTAAACAACGTGCCGAGGAAGCTTTGCGTGAATTGGGATTGGGTCATCGTCTTGATCACTTCCCGAGCCAGCTCAGCGGGGGTGAATGTCAACGTGTTGCCATCGCCCGTGCCCTCGTGGTGAAGCCACGCATTTTGCTGGCGGACGAACCAAGTGGAAACTTGGATACGCATACGGGTGATAAAGTGATGGATGTTTTTTTCGAAGTCGTTCGTAAGCATAATATCACGACTATTCTGGTTACTCACAGTGAAACCCTGGCTCGCCGTTGTCAGCGCATTCTTCGTTTGGAAGAAGGCGTATTAAAGGATCAGTAAAATGATTTTCCGTCTGGCCGTAAGAGAGCTGATTCGCAGTTGGCGATTTGGTTTGTTTTTTATTTTCAATTTAAGTCTGGGACTGACAGGTTTTGTTTCTCTGCAAGCATTCAATGTGACCCTGCAAGACGAGCTGCAAAGAAATGCCAAAAATATTTTATCGGCCGATCTGTCAGTATCTGCTCGCAGAGAATTAACTGAAGCCGAGCAGGAAGCGATGAAGTCGGTGTTGCCGCCGGGAACCGAAACCGGTCGCATTTATGAATTCTTTGCGATGATGAGTTCAGCGAAGGGTTCGCGCTTGGTGATGGTCAAGGCTGTCGATAGCAGTTATCCCTTTTATGGCGCTTTAGAAATGCACAGCGGGAAAAAGATTGGTCCTGGTAGTGAGAAGGAAATTTTAAATTCTCATAAAGTATGGATTTACCCTGAGCTGCAACAACAGATGAATCTGCAAGCCGGGGACCGAATGCAGATTGGAAAACTCGATTTAGAGATTTCCGATGTGGTTGATCGCGATGAAACGCAAACTTTCCGCATGGCATCCTTGGCTCCTCGGGTGTACATCGATTTAAAACTATTGCCTGATTCTGGATTGATTCAGTTTGGAAGTACTTTTACACAAGCTTATCAGTTTAAATTTCCGGCTGGGACCGATGAAACAAAAATTAAAGAAGACATCTTTTTAAAACTTCCAGATCCAGCAATATCTGTGGATACCCCAACATCGGCGGGTGAAGATTCAGGACGTCAACTCGGCTACTTGTCAGATTATTTGGGGCTTGTCGCAATTATTGCGCTTTTCATGTCAGCCTTGGGTGCAGCGTATATTTACCGCATGTTCCTCTATAGCCGCATGAAGGAGATCGCGATTCTGCGAACTTTGGGTTTGCAAAGTATCGAAGCCGTCGGTGTTTATGTGATTCAAGCATCGCTTCTGGGGCTGCTAGCGACTTTACCAACGGTTGCCTTAAGTGAAATCGTATTGCCGGTTCTGACCAAAGTTTTAGGAAGCTTTACGCCCTTTTCGTTAAAGCCCGCGGTGACGATGGAAGCCTGGGGCCTTTGCCTGTTAATGGCGGTGCTGGGAAGTTTTGTGGTCAGTCTTCCGTTCCTGATGAAAATCTATGATCTGAAAGCCGCAAAACTTTTCAGTGAAGAAAAGTTCGCAGTGAATGAAGGGAAGTTCCGTGTTTGGCCCTTCATTCCAGCGATTCTGGTATTCTATGGACTCTCGGTGCATCAGGCACATTCCTGGAAGATCGGTTCAGCTTTCGCAGGATCACTGGTTGCGACCATTGCGATTTTGCTGGTGGCCGGATATTTCGTATTAAAGTTTGCCGGAACTCTTAAGAATCTTCGTCTATGGACGATGAAATTCAGTTTCTTAGGATTGTCCCGTCGTGCAGGAGCAAGCTTAGCGGTGTTCGTTGCCCTGGGCTTAGGTGCTTTGCTGATTAATATTCTTCCGCAACTTAAAAATTCTCTGCAATCGGATTTGCAAGTTGATCAGAAAACCAACCTGCCATCTTTATTTATGTTCGATATTCAAGACGAGCAGGTTGCGGGAATTCAATCTGTTTTGGCCGAGAATCAGATTAAAACACTATCCCTGGCCCCGATGGTGCGTGCCCGTGTTTTAAAAGTGAATGGCACTGATTACGAGCGCAAGATCGAAGGTCAAGGTTTCAAAACCCGCGAAGAAGAGCGCGAGGCCCGTTTCCGTAATCGCGGTATGAATTTATCATATCGCGAACAGTTGTCCGACAGTGAGGAGATCATTGAAGGTCGCCCCATGGCCCCGATGTTTGATCCAGAAAAACAAAAGATTGCAGAACTTTCTGTGGAAGAAAGATTCGCTGACCGCATGAACTTTAAATTGGGCGACAGAATCATCTTTGACGTCCAAGGTGTCGAAGTGGAAGGCGAGATCGTCAATTTCCGCAAAGTGAAATGGACGACATTCCAACCGAACTTCTTTGTTCTAGTTCAAAATGGTGTTTTGAACGATGCGCCGAAAACATTTATCTCAGCCTTACCGGCTGTCAGCGCAGAGAAAAGAGCAGCTCTCCAAAATGAACTGGCTAAGAAATTTGCCAATGTTTCGGTGATCGATGTGGTGCGAACGGTGGATGATGCGCTGAAGACTGCCGATAAAATGAGTTGGTCATTGGAATTGATGGCCTATCTGGCCCTTTTTACCGGATATATCGTCTTGTTCTCGATCGTGCGAAGCCAAATCAAGCTGCGTCGCTGGGAAATGAACATGCTTAAAATCCTGGGGGCAAGCCACCGCGAAGTGGCAGGCTTTATTTTGACGGAGTTCGCGTTCCTTGCCTTCGTCAGTTCTTTTCTGGGTTCATTTTTAAGTGTGGGCGTCAGTTATGGCTTGAACCGAATCATTTTTGAGGGGGGATTTCAGTTCTCCCTGACTCAACCACTGCTTTCTGTAGCGATAATTACTTCCTTAAGCCTATTGATCTCTTTCCTTGCGAGCGCAGATATTGTAAAAGAAAGTGCTTTAAGTATCTTACGCGAGGAAAAGTAATTCATGATGTCTAACAACGAGGCTTTGAAAAAGGCTCAACAGATCCTGGAAGAAGGGGGAGTCATTGGACTTCCCACCGAGACTGTTTACGGCTTGGCCGCTCGTATCGACATTCCCTCTGCAATCGAAAAGATCTTTACCACCAAAGAGCGTCCTTTCTTTGATCCATTGATCGTGCACGTTTCCTCGATTGAAATGGCTAAAAAGGTGACGGCTTATTGGGGACCTGCCTCTCAGGCCTTGGCTGAAGTTTTCTGGCCGGGTCCTTTGACACTGATTTTGCCAAAAGATAATTCCATCAATTCGATGATCACTTCAGGTTTAGAATCAGTCGGGATTCGCATGCCCAACCATCCTTTGGCTTTGGCGTTGATTCAGGAAGTGAATGTTCCCTTGGCGGCCCCCAGTGCCAACAAGTTTGGTCGCACGTCACCTACATCCGCGACACACGTGCGTGTGGAGTTTAAAAACGAAAATGTTTTTGTGATGGATGGCGGTGATTGCCAGATTGGTATTGAGTCCACGGTTTTATTGGTTCGTCATCGTCCTGATAAGGTGGAGCTGTCAATTCTTCGCCGCGGGCACATTTTGAAATCTGATTTGGAAAAGGTGCTTCAGGATAAAGGATTTACGTTTGAGTTTATCGAACAAGTTGATAAGCGCGAATCACCAGGCCATATGAAACACCACTATATGCCACCCATTCCATTGATCGTAAGTACCGATGCCAAACGCCCGGTGGATGATATTCTTAAAGAAGTGAATCAGAAGCTTTCTTTGCTGCCGGATGAAATCGAGAGCATCAAGATCATCAAACCAAAAGATGGAATCTCGAAAGCAGAGATCTTGAAGCTTTCCCAAGATCCTTTGCTCGCAACACGTGAATTTTATGGAAAGCTTCGTGATTCAGCTCAAAAAGGTGCTGACTGTATCGTGTTTTACAAAGAAGCCCATCAAATTGGCGAGCGTTGGGAGTCCCTCTTCGATCGTTTAAATAAAGCAGCTTCTCTTATTCTTTAGTCTTGCAGGCACTTCGTCTAAACAGAATCCTAAAGATCCTCTGTTCTTCTTCTGACAATGTTAAGGCAAATAGTTCGTTAAGCTGTTCTTGGATTCAACGGAGGAGTTCAAGATGTTTACGGCACTTCAATCCTTTTATCAGCTTCGCACTCACAAACTTCACAAGTTTAAATCTAAAGTTAATATCAATGTGGAAGTTGGACCGTTTGTTCTAAAGACCGTCACTGATACCGAAGAGCTGCGCGAAGCTTTAAGCCTGCGCTGGGAAGTCTTCCATTCCGAAATGCTGGGTAAAAAATCGGGTCGCCTGGATATCGATGCTTACGATTATGACTGCGATCACTTGATCATCAAAGAAAAGCGTTCAGGAAAAATCATCGGAACATATCGCATCCGCTGCTCTCTTCATACCAATAATTTTTACTCTGCTAATGAATTTAAAATCGACACTTTGTTGCAACAGCCCGGAGTGAAAATTGAATTGGGACGTGCGTGCATCGAAAAAGAATTCCGCAGAGGTGCAGTGATCTCGATGCTGTGGCGTGGGATTGCGGAATACATGAATGCAACTGATGCAAAGATCTTGTTCGGTTGTGCAACTGTGATGACTGAAAATCCTCAGGAAGCAGCCTTGCTTCAGGCATACTTTGAAAATGAAGGCCGCGTCGCTGAAGCTTTCAAGGTAGAGCCAACTCCAGACTATTCGATGCCAGAAATTAGAGAGGCTAAAGCTCAGTATCAAGACTCCCTTACGGAGACTCAAAGGGAGACGGCTGAAGCTTTGATGCCACCGTTGTGTCGCGCTTACTTGAAAATCGGCGCGTTCATCGGTGGTGAGCCTGCTTGGGACCGTGACTTCCGTTGTGTGGATTTCTTAACGATCCTTCAGCGCGAAGATTTGAACAGTACACTGTGGAAGCGTTTTAAAATGGGTTCTTAACCAACTTAAGTTTAGTTGGTATGCGAGGATCCCTGCGATATGAAACGTGACTTGACGGTTTTGCCGGTTAACACCTTATAATAGACAACGTGGAATCTATTACTTCGACACTTCGTGGTCTTATTAAAGCCGTATTCTTTTTATTTTATTTAAGCGTGTACGTGCTCACGTCGCTTTTTATTGCGGCGACCACTCGTGATCGCAACAAACGTCGTCGTCGATTCTCTGCCAATGCCAGTCGCTATTGTGGTCTGATCGCTCGTAATGCTCTGGGCATTAAGCTGACTGTAATTAATAAACCTGCTGCGAAGCATGCGGGAAGTCTGTTGGTCGCAAACCACATGGGTTTCGTGGATATCTTGTTGCTGGCGGGTATCGAGCCGATGTCCTTTATTACTTCCAATGAAATGCGTGAAACTCCCTTGCTGGGTCCGATCACGGAACTTGCGGGTTGTTTCTATGTTGAGCGTCGCAGTCGCACAAAAATTCTAAGCGAAATGAAGCGTCTGGCAGAGTCGTTGAAAGACGGACTTAATATCGTTCTTTATCCGGAAGCGACGTCCACCAACGGCGAAAAAGTTTTGCCGTTTAAACGCACGTTGATGATGGCAGCTGCCGAAGCAGGTGTTCCAGTGCAACCTGTGGTCATTAATTTCAGAAGTATCAATGGCGAGCCGTTCAACACGAAATGGCGTGATGCTGTTTGTTGGTATGGTGATGCGACATTCGTGGAATATTTTTGGAAGACATTGCGTTTGAAATCCGTTGAAGCGGAAATTGAATATCTGGAAATTCTGCATGCAAAGCCAGAAGATGAGCGCGGAGCCTTGGCAGATAAGGCTCATGCCATGATTTCGGCAAAGTTCGTTCCTGTTCAACAGGTTCCTCCTGCTGCAGAGCAATTACCTACGGACCTAGAGACAGACCCTACTTGACCTTTCTGTTTTGATATGTAAATAATATGTAAATGAAGAAGATTATCCATGTGGATATGGACTGCTTTTATGCAGCCGTCGAGGTAAAATTCAATCCGGAGCTTAAGGGAAAACCTTTGGGCATCGGAGGGCCTCCTAATACTCGCAGTGTTCTTTGTACTGCAAGTTACGAGGCTCGTAAGTTTGGTGTGCGTTCCGCCATGCCTTCTTCGCAAGCGGTGCGCTTGTGCCCGCAACTGATCTTAATCCCACCCCACTTTGATCTCTATAAAGAAGAAAGCCGAAAGGTTCGGGAAATCTTTGAACGCTTCACTAAAAAGATCGAACCTTTATCTTTGGATGAGGCTTATTTGGATGTCACGGACTGCAAAGAGTTCGGCGGGAGCGCCACACTTATTGCGCAAGAAATTCGTCGTCTGATTTTTACCGAATTGAAACTAACGGCCTCTGCGGGAATTGCGCCCAATAAATTTTTAGCGAAAATCGCCAGCGACTGGAAAAAGCCCAACGGCCAATTCGTAGTCCGTCCTCAAGATATTGAAGCCTTTGTTAAAGATCTTCCGGTGGAAAAAATTTTTGGCGTCGGCAAAGTCACAGCTCAAAAAATGCATGATGTGGGACTTCACACCTTAGGTGATGTTCAAAAGTATTCGGTGCCTGAACTGCATCGCTGGTTTGGTTCTCGAGCTCAGGATTTGTATGACTATGCTCGGGGCATTGATGATCGCGAAGTCGTCACCGAATGGGAGCGCAAATCCCTGACGGTCGAAGAGACTTACAATAAAGATCTTATGACCTTTGAGGAATGCAAGGCCCGCATCCCCGGTCTATTCGAAGATTTTATGTCGCGTTTGGAGCGAGGCCAGTATCAGGATCGTGTTAAGGGAATGGTTGTGAAGCTGAAATTTTTCGATTTCAAATCCACCACTCACGAAGAAGTGGTCCACGCTCTTCCCACCCAGGAAGACTTTGAACGCCTGCTTGAAAAGGCCTGGAATCGCCGGGGAGTGGCGGTTCGATTGATCGGTTTGGGTGTTCGCTTAGGTTCTGAAAAAAAGAAGGACGAGTCTATTCACTCATCCCAACTTAAATTCGCAATTTAGTTTTTCATGCGACTCGGTTTTCTTTTCCGTCGCTTTCTGTTTATGTGCGTGGCTCAATCATTTTCAGCTCACTTTACGTTTTGTGTTTGGATGCTGACGACTATCGTATTTATCACGATGTACTTTTGAGAGCTCTTCGCCTTTATTAAATTTTATTATCATCCACAGCGCTCCAATAATGGCTACCATGGTGATGATTACTACTGAGAGGCTGATCATATAACCTCCTCTAATAAAAACATTATGGCACAGGTAAACGCGAAGATACTCGCTTAGGGATCTTAGACGAGGTAACAGTTCCCTTTTCGTAATGCTGCGCACGACGAAAAGGGAACTGTTACCTGATGTTCTTGATTTTAGAATACTTTTTTCCACTCGTCTTCTTTGAAGCCCACAAGAGCCACGTCGTCGCCTAGGACAAAGGGACGCTTCACTAATTTGCCATTTTCAGACAACAACTTAAGAGCTTCTGCTTCCGTCATGGACGGAAGTTTTTCAGACAACTTCATTTCTTTGTAAACCAAACCCGAAGTGTTGAAGAGATTTTTCAGGCTGCCACCGCGTTCTTTCAAAGCAGACAGCATCTTTTTAAGCTCCGTTTGGGACGGAGCCTTCTCTGCGATCGGAAGTTTTTGGTAAGTCACTTTTTTACTATCCAAAAACTTCAAAGCTTTTACACATGTCGAGCATTTCGCGTATTCGTAAACCTTAAGCATTTGATTTTACCAACCAACCGCACATTTTATAAAGGATACGAGCGCCCACGTTGCCATCCCACTCAACTTCATGAGGGTCCAAGCCTCCGGTGGAAACTTCATTCAGGTCAAACGCGATGATCTTACGACCGGAGTTATGGATTTCGCGGAACAAGAAGAAGATTTGGTCAACACTCATGCCGCCAGGAACTGGAGTTCCTGTGTGCGGGCAGAACGCGGGATCCAAGCCATCGATATCAAACGAGATGTAAACGTTTTGTGGAAGCTCTTTCAAGATGTCTTGGCAGATCTTTTCCCAAGTTTCGCCTTTGAGCATGCGACGTTTAAGTTCCAAATCATAGAACGTCTTGATGTCTGGACGGGATTCACTGAAGTCGTATTCTTCTTCACAGAAATCGCGAATACCAACTTGAACCAATTTTTTTGGTTTCTTAGCATCCGTCATCACATTATACATGATGGAAGCATGGGATTGCTTGAAGCCCTGATACGCCACGCGAAGATCGGCGTGAGCATCGATATGCAAAACACCGAAGTCACCTTTGAATTTATCACTGACAGCACGGATAGCGCCCAGGGGAGTGGAGTGGTCACCTCCAACCATGCCCAAAAGTTTGCCCTTGTTCAAAACATCAGAGCACTGATCGTAAACCCATTGTGACATTTTTTCGCATGCCGCGTTCACTTCAGCAGCCAATTTATCCATTTTAGCTGTGTCATCACTCATGCTAGTACGCATGCTGATTAATTCTTGGGCAACAGCTTTGTATTTGTCGTTTTGTTTAATCAGGTCTTCTGACAATTCACGCATGTGGTAGCCCACTTCGTAAGCTTTGCCGACTTCGATATCAAAGAGATCGATTTGTTCGCTGGCGTCACGGATGATCTGTGGTCCGCGAGACGCTCCCTCGCCGTAAGAGGTTGTTACTTCCCAGGGAACTGGGACAAGAACGACTTTGGATTCCTCTTCTGTCATTGGGATTCCGAAGATTCCAAATTCAGCAGAAATGGTTGTCGTTGGATCGAATTTTGGTGCCGTTTTTTCTGTCTTTTCAGACATTGCTTATCTCCTTGAAAATGCGCTAGAATTTATAGCATTTAAACAATGTGTCAATCGAGCAATAACTTGATTATTTTTGGCGCATAACCCATTTTAAGCCCACTTTGGGAACTATACAATTTCCCAGCGAAATTCTTTGGAGGAAACACAATGAATATGAAGGCTCTTTTGCTGCTCATCTTGAGTTCAGCTTTGACCGCTCCCGCTTTCGCAACTGCACCAAATGCATCTGCACCACAAGGCGGAAATTTCGTTTACAACCTTGGTGGCGAACCACCAACGGTTCACCCGATCACATCAACTGACATTTATTCAAGATATGTTCAGAACTACGTGTGTGAAGGTTTGTTGTCTCGTGATTCAGAAACTTACGACTGGAAACCTCGTTTGGCTGAAAAGTGGGAAGTCTCCAAAGATAATAAAGTATTCACATTCCACTTGCGTAAAAACGCCGTTTTCCACGATGGTAAACCTGTTACTGCGGAAGACGTAAAATTCTCTTTCGACGCCATTTTCAATCCTGTATACGAGGCTGCTCACTTGCGCCCGTACTACGAAGGTTTGGCAAAAGTTGAAATCGTAGATCCACACACTGTTAAATTCTACGCTAAAGACTCCTATTTCAAAAACTTCGACTCTGCTGCAGAGTTGACTGTTATTCCAAAAGACATCTACAGCGATGTTAACAAATCTAAAAAAATGAACCGCGAATTGATCTGTGCGGGTCCTTACAAATTGTTGAAGTTTGACCGTGGTCAAATGATCCAGTTGAAAAAATTCGACAAATGGTATGGCAACACTGATGCGGCTTTCAAAGGCCACTACAATTTCGACACAATCACTCTTCGCTTCTTCAAAGACGAAAACGTAACTTTGGTAAGAGCTGAAAAAGGGGAGTTGGATTTCATCGATCTTCGTATTGAATCATTCATGAAGAAAACTTCTGGTCCGGCATGGGGCAAGACAATCATCAAGCACAAAGTTGCGAATGATGCTCCTAAGTCTTATGGCTTCGTAGGTTGGAACCAACGTAAAGAAATCTTCCAGGACAAAAATGTTCGTATCGCTTTGGCTCACTTGTTGAACCGCGAAGAAATGAACAAAAAATTCCGTTACAGCATGTCTGATCTTGCTAACGGTGCCGTGTACATCAAGTCTGAATACAACCCAGGCAACAAAGCTATCGAATTCAACCCTAAGAAAGCTCAAGAGCTTTTGACTAAATCCGGTTGGGCAGATGCTGATAAAAACGGCGTTCTTGAAAAAACAGTGAACGGCAAAAAAGTAGAATTCAAATTCTCACTTCTTTACGCAAATAAAGACATCGAGAAATATTGGACTATGTACCGTGAAGACCTGAAAAAAGCCGGTATCGACATGGAATTGAAATACCTAGAGTGGAATTCATTCCTGAAATTGGTTGATGAAGGTAACTTCGACGCTGTGACAATGGGTTGGGGCGGTGGCTCTGTTGATCCAGATCCTAAACAAATCTGGCACTCTTCTAATGCGATCCCTGGTGGTTCAAACTTCATCGCTTACAAAAACCCTGAAGTTGACAAGCTGATTGACGATGCTCGTGTTGAGCCGAACAAAGCTAAACGTGTTTCTATGCTGAAAAAAGTATACGCAAAGATCGCTGAAGACGCTCCTTACGCGTTCCTTTTCAACGATAAGTATGAATTTTATGCAAATTCATCACGTATGGGCATGCCTGCAGAGACATTCAAATACGAAGTTGGTAAAGACTACTGGTGGGTTAAACCTTAATAGTTACTTCTCGGGAGTAGGACCTTGTTCGTATACCTGATCCGTCGACTTTTTCTAATGATCCCGACTTTTTTCGGGATCACCGTTGTTACTTTTGTGCTCATCAATTTGGCTCCTGGTAGCCCTATTGAACAAAAGCTACAAGCTATCCGTTTCGGTTCCGGAGCGGCTGGCGGTGGTGGAGCATCCAGCGTAGGCGGCCGTGGTGACACGGGCGTCAACGAGGAAGTTATCGAGGCTTTGAAGAAACAGTATGGTTTCGATAAGCCTCTTCATGTTCGCTACCTTATCTGGCTTAAAAATATCTCTCGCTTGGATTTCGGCGAAAGCTTCACTTACCAAGAGCCAGTGATCGATGTAATCAAAAGTAAGCTTCCAGTTTCTTTGACCTTCGGTCTTTTCACTTTGTTGCTGACATATACTGTATGTATTCCGTTGGGAGTGCGTAAAGCTATTAAGGCTGGGCAGGGGTTCGATAAGATGTCGACTCTGTTGCTGAACTTTACCTATGCAATTCCGCCTCTTATTCTTGGTATCGCATTGATTTACTTTGCCAGCCGTTCAAACTGGTTCCCGCTGGGGGGCTTGCAGTCTGACGATTACGAATCTATGTCTACTTGGAATAGATTCCTGGACCGTGCTCACCACATGGTTCTTCCATTGATCTGTTATACGATCGGTGGTTTTACTGAGCTTTCTATCCTTATGAGAAACTCCATGCTCGACATTATTAAGTCCGACTTTGTTCGTACAGCTCGTGCAAAAGGTCTTTCTGAAAAGGTTGTCGTTTATAAACATGCTCTTAGAAATGCATTGATCCCGATCGCTACAGGTTTGGGTGGTTTCTTGGGTGTGTTCTTGGCTGGTTCTTTGATTATTGAGCAGATGTTCAACCTTGATGGTATGGGCTTGCTTGGTTACCAATCGGTTTTGGCTCGTGACTACAATGTTATCATGGGTATTACTTTTATTTCGGCGATGCTGATGATGGTGGGTCGTATTCTGAGCGACGTCATCTACGTAGTTGTTGACCCAAGGATTGATTTCAAATGATGGATCCAATTCAGAAATATCTTATTAAAAATGAGCTTACGCTTAAACGTTATAAACGCTTTAAGCGCGACCGTGTCGCTGTTGTTTCCGTTTGGATCTTGCTTGCGATGTTCTTCTTTAGCTTCACTGCGGAGCTTTGGGCGAACAGTCACCCTCACATCCTTCACTACAATGGTCAGACTTACTTCCCATTGTTCAAAGAATACCATCCGTCAGAATTGGGCCGCGATGATATCTATGTGATGGACTATCGTTCTCTTGAATTGAAAGAGGGCGACTGGGAAGTATGGCCACTGATTCAGTGGAACCCATACGAAAGCAATAAGTCTGTGGAAACTTACCCATCTGCACCTTCCAAACACAACTGGTTGGGTACGGATGAATCGGGTCGTGACGTGATGACACGTCTTCTTTATGGTTTCCGTTACACGATGATTTTCGCTATCGGTGCATGGATCTTTACTTACCTTATCGGTATCACGATGGGTTCGATCATGGGTTATGTCGGCGGTCGCGTGGATCTGGTTGGTCAGCGTATCGTAGAGGTTGTTGAGTCAGTTCCATACTTGTTCGTATTGATCACGATCATCTCGATCTTCACTCCGAATATTGTGGTGTTGGCGGGATTGACAGCTCTATTGGGCTGGACTGGTATCTCTGCTTATATGCGTGCGCAGTTCCTCTCTTTGCGTAAGCGTGAATACGTGGAGGCGGCAGCGGCGATTGGTGCGACTCATACTCGTATCATCTCCAGCCACATCCTTCCGAATGCTTTGACTCCGATTATTACGTTTGCACCGTTTGCGATTTCTGCAAATGTGTATGCTCTTTCTATCTTGGATTACTTGGGTCTTGGATTGGTTCCGCCAACTCCTTCTTGGGGTGAGTTGATGGCACAAGCACAAAAGTGGGCGACTATCGCTGGCTGGCTTGTATGGGGTCCATTGATCGCGATGGTTGTAACGTTAACGCTTCTGAATAACATCGGTAAAGCGGTTCGCGACGCCTTCGACTCTAAGATGTAGTTCCCTCCCTCGCTAAAGCTTCGGCAGGCGAGTCCTAAAAATTTTAAACCCGCCATAGCTTTCGCGACGGCGGGTTTTTATTTTTGAAGCATCGTCTGTTTTAAGGACGACGATCAAACGTCCTTCTTCCACCAAAGCGGGCTTCGGCTTCTGAAGTACGGCTTACTATGAGTTGATTGGTCACATCAATCACGCCATAGCAATCAATTGAAATGTCTTCAGCTATATAGCGCATTCTTCGTTCGGGTACGAACCCGGTTAAAGTCACAATTCCGTCCGTAACTTGCACATCGATATCCCGTGCATCGATTCCTCGATGTTGCGCTAACACGTGGGAGATCTCTGCCTGCAATGTTTTATCATCACGTCGTTTCTGATGTTGCTCGGGATGAAAATCTCTTTCGGTCCAATCCTGGTTGTTCATTTCTTTCATGCGTTTTTCAGATTCATAATCTGAGTGCGATACGAAATCCCGCGGCAGAGGTCGGTTGGCATCATGACCATATCCCGTATTGAAATCGGGTGAGGCGTAACGAAGGTGTTCGCGATTTCGTTCATAGTCATAGAAATTTTGGTCAGATTCGTTATCTTGGTATTCATTTTCGTTACGATTCGCAAAGCGCTGCTCCTGCCGCTGACGTTCTTCAGGTGAATATTGGATTTCACGACGCTCTCTTTGGAGGGAACGTAGTTCGTTGTCGCGACGTCTTGGGGCACGATAGTTTGAACTTTGCATCTTAAACTCCTGGTCTGATTGAGTTTAGGATGACATGAAAAGGTGAAGATGCCCGAATGCGGAGTGAGTAATATTTCAGAAAACAAATCAGCGTTGGTACGGATGGCCAGCAGCAGCTGGCCCAACATTCAGCTTAAGGATGGCGAAGCATTTTGCAGAAAACAGCAGAGGAAACATTCCCGCCTTTATCCGACGTCGTACCGATCACGAACAAGTTCCTTTTAGAGCCATCGCTGCGATAAGAATAACGGATGTCGGTTTCGTCATAGATGTGTGCAAGTTGCACTTCAGTCGCAGTTTCTGTTCCTGGGCTTAGCTTGGAACCGTTGTCGGCAAAGCGTTGCTTCATTTCTTGCGCAGTCATATCTTGATAGGGATCTTCGGGATAAAAGAAATTAAACATCCCACTGATGCCAAGATTGTTTTCAGATTTTTCAAAGATAAAGCCGCCGTGATGGGGGTGATTTGGATCAAACTGCGAGCTTAGGTGAAAACATTTGCCGGAATAACCCGTTAAACTCTGGTTTGCAAATCCAGAAACACCTTGCGAGTACCCGTCCACGATGTTTTGCATGGGTTCAGAGCAAACGCCACCATCACAAATCGTCGTCGGATCAACAACCGGCCCTGGTGTCGGTTCTGCTTTCGCAGTTCCCGTGATAGCGCTTACAAGAATAACCAAAGAAGAAAAGATATATCTCATCATAGAAGACGATCTCCAAAATGTGCCTTCTAAGAGCTTTTCAATCCGTTTACAGACGGTCAAAAGGTACAGCAGAGTGTTCCACCGAATTGGTATATAGTCGTGGAGGCAGGCTAGCTTTAGGGATAGTTTCGCTCCCTATCCTACGGCGTCGTCTTATGAGTAAAGAAAGAAAACCTTATAAGTCTAGCAAACTATAACGTACGGACTTACCACGCGAAGTAAGGCCGTACCTTTTCAGGTAAGGCCGTACCTTCTGGGGAATAAAAAAGCCGATTCATTTTTGGTGAATCGGCTTTTTGAATTTTGGAACTAGGAATCGGATTACTCGGCTTCTTCTAGATATGTGTAACCAGAAAGACCTTCTTCGTAGTGCTTGATCAGAAGTTTTGCTTCTTGTTTTGTGATCGAGCCTTTTTGGATGGAGTCTTCAGTTGCCTGACGAACGTTATCGACCATTTCTGATCTGCCGTACTGAACGTATGACAATACTTCAGTTACTGTGTCGCCTGGAACGTAGTGGTCGATAGTGTAACCAACACCGTTCAAAGAGATGTGAACTGCGTCTGTATCGCCAAATAGATTGTGCAAGTCACCCAGGATCTCTTGGTATGCTCCCGTCAAGAACACGCCCAAGTAATATTGTTCGCCATCCGTGTATTTGTGAAGACGGATGGTGTCTTTAGACTCGCCAGAATCTGTATCGATGAATTTTTCGATCACACCGTCAGAGTCACAAGTCAAATCGGCAAGGGTTGCTTCACGCGTTGGCTCTTCGCCAAGACGATGAATCGGCAATACCGGGAACAATTGTCCAACGGCCCAAGAATCTGGAAGAGATTGGAACAATGAGAAGTTCGAGTAGTAAGTGTCACACAACTCTTTCGAAAGAGCCGCGATGATGTCTTCTGTATCTGGAACTGTCTGTGCTAATTTCACCATTTTAGTTGCGATAGTGAAGTACATAGACTCGCACCACGCACGTTGTTCAAGTGTCAGAACGCCGTAAGTGAAAAGCTGCAAAGTTTCATTCTTAGATTGCTCAAGGTCATTGAAGCATTCGTTGATATTATCTTTGTTCACCTTTTCATAGATGTACTGCATGTCTTGCATGATCGAAGGATCAGACTTCGTCGCAGGACGTGGTGGTTCGCTACGGTGAAGGTCATTCATACCCAAGACGTTGAATACAAGTACGGAGTGATGGGCAACCAGGAAGCGGCCCGACTCAGTCACGATATTTGGATGTGGAATGCCTTTTTCGTCACAAAGAGTTTGAACAGTCGAAACGATGTCGTTCGCGTATTCCTGCTCAGAGTAATTCACAGAGCTGTCAGAGTGGCCAGAGCCGTCGTAGTCGATGCCAAGGCCACCGCCCACGTCTAGATATTTTAGGCCCGCGCCCATTTTGTGAAGCTCAACGTAGAAGCGAATGCCTTCTTTCAAAGAAGATTTGATAGATTGGATCGCTGGAACTTGAGAACCGATGTGGTAATGCATCAGCTCCAAGCAATCAAGCATGCCTTCTGCTTTCAAGTACTCAACGCCATCCACGATTTCAGAGGCTGTTAAACCGAATTTAGAACGAGCACCAGAAGAATCAACCCATTTACCCGCACCTTGGGTGTTCAATTTCGCGCGGAAACCGATTTTTGGACGAGTGTTGAATTTCTTCGCCACGTCCACGATCATTTTCAATTCTTCTTTACGATCCACAACGATGATCGTGTTGCGCCCTAGTTTTTGAGAAAGGATAGCTGTCTCGATGTATTCAGCATCTTTGAAGCCGTTACAGATGATCAACGCGTTTTCTGTGTTCATCAAAGCAAGAACCACAAGAAGCTCTGGCTTAGAACCACATTCAAGACCCATATTGTAGTCGCGACCGTATTTTACTAGTTCTTGAACCAAGTGGCGTTGCTGATTCACTTTGATTGGGTAGACGCCGTTGTAGTTACCTTTGTAACCGTGATCAGCGAATGCTTTTTTAAAGCAGCCGTTCAAAAGTTCAACGCGAGATTTGATGATGTCTGGGAATCTGATCATGATTGGAACGCGGATACCACGGTCCAAAAGATCTTGAGTCAATTCGTGAAGGTCAACAGAGGGGCCGTTGGCACCCATTGGAGTAATTGAAACAGTTCCCGTTGAATTAATTCTGAAATAACCGTTGCCCCAGTTGTTGATACCGTAAAGCGCCGCGCTTTTTTCAGGACTCCAATTTGACATCGTCGTTGACCCTCACTTGCTGAGCAAGGGCCAACCAATAGGCCCTATGCTTTGATTATAAGATTCAAAATCTTTCCAGCTTTGTAAATCACCTTATCAGGTTCTTTGCCAGAAAGTGCAGAATTAACACCGGGCACGGCTTTCGCCGCAGTCAGTGCTTCCTCTTCAGAAGCAGCAACTCCAATTTCGATCGTGCCGCGCATTTTTCCATTCACCTGCACGCCGATTGTCACAGTGTCATCAGCGCAAAGGTTACTATCATAGTTCGGCCATGGAGCCAAAGAGCAAAGTCCCTGACCGCCCATTTTTTCCCACAATTCCTCAGCCAAATGCGGAGCAAAAGGCGCCAAGATTTGCGCGAGTGGTTTTAGAGCCAATTCAGAGCGGCACTCGGCCTTGTAAAGGTCATTTACCAGGATCATCATCGCCGCAATCGCTGTGTTAAAGCTCATGGATTCGATGTCGTCAGTGACTTTTTTGATCGTTTTATGAAGTAATTTCTCAATCGCCGGTGGCAACGCGTCCTTCGTGGCAACGTATTTACCGTCATCAGAAACAACCAGGCGGCCTACGCGATCCAAGAAACGCTTCACGCCGTCGATGCCAGTCGGTGACCACGGTTTGTCGGCGTTCAAAGGACCCATAAAGCTGATAAACATACGGATCGAGTCAGCCCCGTGAGTTTTGGCGATCTCCTCTGGCGAAATCACATTTCCGCGAGATTTTGACATCTTTTGACCATCTGGTCCCAAGATCATTCCTTGGTGAGCCAGTTTTTGGAATGGTTCGTCGTGAGTCACAAGACCGCAATCGAAAAGAACCTTCATCCAGAAACGGGAATACAGCAAGTGACCCACAGTGTGCTCAGGTCCACCTACATAAAGATCTACTGGCATCCAGTATTTTTCAGCTTTTGGATCAAATGGAGCGGCGTCATTGTTAGGATCAATGTAGCGAAGGAAATACCACGAAGAACCCGCAGCACCTGGCATAGTGTCTGTCTCGCGACGACCCGTTTCGCCAGCTTTACCTTGGTAGTTCACCCATTCGTGAATTTTCGCAAGGGGAGCTTCACCAGTCTCAGAAGGTTCATAGTCCGCCACTTCAGGTAACATTACTGGAAGTTCGTTGTAAGGAACTCCCATTTGTTTGCCACCCGCAAGGTTTACGATCGGGAACGGTTCGCCCCAATAACGTTGGCGAGAGAACAACCAGTCACGAAGCTTGTATTGAACTTCGCGAGTCCCCAATTTTCTGTCTTCCAGGTGAGCGATCATTTTGCTGATAGCTTCATTCTTAGAAAGACCATTTAGGAAATCAGAATTTACCAATTTACCGTCGCCCTCGAATGGCAAAGTTTCGCCACCCTCAAGCACGCGCTTCACTGGAAGATTGAATTTCGTCGCAAACTCGTGATCGCGGGCATCGTGACCCGGAACCGCCATGATGGCACCTGTTCCGTAGTCAGTCAGTACATAGTCAGCAATCCAGATCTCGATTTTTTCACCGCTGATCGGGTTGATCGCATGGGCACCTGTGAAGACACCTGTTTTTTCCGTTGTCGCTTTACGTTCAACTTCAGATTTACGAGACGTCGCAAGCACGTAGTCTTCAACCGCCGCGTGCTGAGGTTGAGTCGTGATTTTTTTAACCAACGGATGTTCCGGAGCCATCACCATGAAAGTCACACCGAACAAAGTGTCAGGGCGTGTGGTAAAGACTTCGAAT